>JALSJN010000026.1 GCA_026989335.1 Thiotrichaceae bacterium | reverse complement strand
TCACGCTTCGTGGTGATTTTCTTTTTATCATAGGCTAGGCTGGCAAAGCTTTGTTGTTTCATTGAATAACCCCTTTCTTTGGATTATGCTATTTTCTCATGATCCTAGGACTTAATCAGGAATTCCTAAAGGAGAGCCTGATTAAGTCGATTAGAGTTTAGCGTAGAAAAAATATCGGCTGTTTTAGCAAGCTAAAAATAATGGACTTGATCAGGATCTCCTTAAGTATTCTGAATCACAATATTAGGGAACTTAGTACTATAGTCTTTACCTTTTACTGCCAACCTTGCTGCCATGGTTCTTGATATTTCTTTATAAAGCTCAGTGTTTTTACTATCAGGCTCTGCAACTACAGTCGGTTTACCATTATCCGCTTGTTCACAGATGGTGAGATCAAGCGGCAAAGCACCTAAGTAATCAACATTAGATTCGTCCGCCATACGCTTGCCACCACCTTCTCCGAAGATATGCTCTGCATGACCACATTCCGTACAGATGTGGATGCTCATATTTTCCACAACACCAAGTACTGGCACTTCAACTTTTTCAAACATTTTCAGTCCTTTGCGGGCATCAAGCAAAGCTATGTCTTGAGGTGTTGTAACAATAACCGCTCCACTAACTGGAATTTTCTGTGATAGTGTTAACTGGGTATCGCCAGTTCCTGGTGGTAAATCAACAATTAAATAATCAAGGTCACCCCAGTTAGTGTCATTCAATAATTGCTCCAAAGCCTGCGTGACCATTGGGCCGCGCCAAATCATGGGGGTATCTTCTTCAACTAAGAAACCAATCGACATGACTTTAATGCCATAGTTTTCCAGAGGCTCTAATGTTTTACCATCTTTTGATTCTGGTTGACCACTCAAGCCGAGCATGCGGGGTTGACTTGGACCATAAATATCGGCATCCAACATACCAACGGTTGCTCCATCGGCCACCAAAGCTAAAGCAACATTAACCGAAGTAGTCGATTTACCCACTCCACCCTTACCTGAGGCTACCGCTACAATATTTTTAATACCTTCAATGCGTTTTAAACTTTTCTGTACGGTATGCGCACTCACTTTTTGATCGACAGTAACTTCTGCTGTTGTGATGGCTGAATCTGATTCCAACGTTGCTTTCACCTCAGCTGCGAGCTCTTCGCGATATCCCCCTGCTGGGTAGCCTTGTTCAATATGAACAAAAACCGTATCATTTTTAATATCAACATCTTTAACAAAGTTAGTCGCAAGTAGGTCTGTTCCAACATAGCGCTCTTCAATTGTTTTTAGTAAGGCATCGACTTGGTCGCGTGTAATTTCTGACATGAGTTTCTCCACTCTAAAGGTAGTATGGCAGCGCATTCTACACTAACTTGTCGCGCACAAAAACTGGATAATTAGTAAGGCTAAATTTTATATAGCTGACATAAGGAATTTCTGAATAACCTAGTTGAAGTCTGCAGGCTTACAAGGCATCAAGTCCTAGGCGTATTTTTTGAGAACGAATACGCCTGCGGCAGTTGCAACAACCCTTCGTAAAAACAACAACAACGGAATTGATGCCTTGCAAGCTCACCCTACGAGGCTTAGCCAAGCTTCCAATTTCTTCGTTATTGATTTGAACCATATTTAGTGCTTTGCTTGCAAATGACTTAAAAGCGCATGCAGAATGACTATGCTTAAAATCAATGCCTCGAACTTGAAAACTTGGTTTACACAATAACCTTTACCGCAATCACTACTCCCGCAAATCAGCTAAGTACAACTGATACAAACTAGGCATCATAATTGTATTTACTGGCACATCTAGTTTCTGAACATCTTTAGCAAACACTTTAGCTGATACCATAACGTCCTCATCCATAAAGCGAGTAGCAACCTCAAATTGATAGTTTCCGGGCAACGGAGCATCACGCCTTGCGAGATTAAACCCCCAGTCACCAAAAGATGGAACATTCACGTGGTAGCTCAAAGTATCATCAAAAACAGCATCTAGCGTTGTTTGAATACACCAGAAGGTTCTGCGTGTGAAAAAAGGGGACGAGCTTTGTGAAACAACAACACCATTTTGAGACATCCGTTTACGAATCATCGTATAAAACTCTTTTGAATAGAGCTTGTTTATGGCTTCATTATGCGGATCTGGCATATCAATAATCACCCGATCATAAAGCACACCAGCTTGATTGATAAAGGTAAAGGCATCTTGGTTAAAAACCCTTAAACGCGCATCTTCTAGGCTTTTTTGATTGAGCTTGGATAAGATATTCAAACGTTTGCTAATGGCTGTCATTTCAGGATCAATATCAACCAAGTGTATTTCTTTCACGTCCTTATATTTTAATAACTCGCGAACCGCAAGACCGTCACCACCCCCCAAAACCAGTACCCGTGATCTTGGCCCACTCACCGACATTAAAGGGTGTACTAAGGATTCGTGATATCGATATTCATCGCGTGATGAGAACTGAATATGACCATCAATATACAAACGGTGTTCATTAGTAGCCACCGACTTTGTGACAATTATTTTTTGATAGGGCGTTTGTTTTTTATAAATAATTTGATCAAAATAAAGATGTTTTTCAGCGTAGCTGGTGAGTTGTGTGCCAAAAATTGTAAACGCAACTAACAATGCTAATACGGCTAAACTAAGAAATGTCAACAAGCGCGGAGAACTAAGATAATCTCTTAAAAAATAGATATTGGTCAAAGCCGTTAAAATAGTGATTAAACCGATTGCAAAGGAGGATTGAATTAGACCCAGTTGCGGTAATAAAAATAACGGGAACATCACCGAGCCAATTAAGGCTCCGATATAATCCAATGACATGACATTGGCGATGGAGTCACGGGTACTCTTTTTATCCGATAGTACACCCATAATAATCGGAATTTCCATCCCCACTAAGGTGCCAATGATAAAAATTAAGCCATACATGGTCACGTCATACAAGGCACGAAGCATGGGAAATGCCATCAGTAATAACAAACTACAAACACCACCCACCAAGGCTATTGCAATTTCTACAAGAATAAAGTTTTGAACATGATTGTTCGGCAATAACTTAGAGAGGTAAGAACCGACTCCCATCGAAAACATGAAAAAACCAATCGTCAACGAAAATTGATAAACGCTATTACCCAGCAAATAACTCGAAACTGTACTGATGATAAGTTGGTAAGCGATGCCACACAGAGCCACCACTAAAATAGAGATTAGAATAATACCCGTTTGTTTTTTAGTAAGCTGGGAATAATCCTGTACGGCTTGATTCATAAATGGAATCCAAAATTATAAGGGACAAATAAAAAAAGCCCTCTGCTAAACGATTAACAGAGGGCTTTTAGGTACTAATAACTATTTACCTGATGCGTGACTACCAGAACCTGCGCGTGAACGCGCACTAGGTGATGATTTACCAAAGCTTGATTTACCTGCTGATCGAGTCGGTGTCACTTTACGACGTGCAGGGTTTATGCCTGAGCTTCGTTGCCCGCCAAGCATATTCCCGAGTAACATTCCCATAAAAAACCCAGAACCCATAAAAGAGTGTTCTTGCTCAACCACGCCTGATTCATTGGATGCAACAAGACGATTATTCTCAGCATCGGCCTCTACTTTAAATAAATCTTTCTCACCCGCATCTTTTACATTATTTTTATTCGCATCGGCGAACGTCGAAAATGATCCATCTTTCTCTGCCTTAACGCCCATTGGGCCATAAGACGATGATAATGAAGTGTCTTTATTTAAGTTATCCGCATACTTTTTTGAGAACGTATCCATGACATTGTCTTTATTAACAGATTTATTATCAGCACTCACTGACTTATCCATTGATGACATGGTGTTTGATGCCACGCCTAAAGCGCTATTCATTGCGGCTAGTGATGATGTATTTTGGCTATCATTACCGTTGCAGGCACTTAAAAAAGCGCTCGTAAGTGTTAAACTAATCAGTCCAATAGTTATTTTTTTCATTCTTGTCAATCCTATAATTTATGTATTCGGGTGAAACAGTCGCTATAAAGAGACCTTTGTACGAATCAGATGAGTCGAGCAAAGTCTCATAAAGTATGAGTAAAGTGTTGATCGTGTATGCCATCATCATAATAATTGTGAAGCACACCTGATTTTTTAAAGCCCGCCGCAATTAATACTTGATCAACACCCGCGTAATTTGAAGGGAAAGATAAAAAAACAGCTCTACCTTCTTTATCTCTTACATCATCAAGCCCTATTCTAACATCTTCGATGCTAAATATCTGCTCGCCTTCATCACCCCAAGCAAAGCTATAGGCATCATCCGTATCGGCAATTTCATAAACAGCTTTAAAATTCACCGCGACGTTTTCTTGTGGTATGTCACTATTCGCAATCATCGCGGGGGTTTCACTTAAACGTAAACCCAGCACAATTTGCGACTCACCCTTGTCATAATAATCTGGGTGCGTAATTTCAATTTTAAAGCCCAATGATTGATATAAGTGTAAAGCGGCGGCATAAATCGCGCCATCATCACCCTCTTCTGGATCATCATCAACATAATCACTCACGTTAACAAATAACATGCGCGCGTCTTTTTCTTTTAAATGATCAATCAGCGCTGTGAGCATTTTTCTTCCATGACCTTGGTTGGCGTAATCTGCATCCACGTAAGTCCATGATAACCAGTAGGTTTGATCACAAGCTGGCGGTGTTAAGTAGCCTGTTACCCCAATAATTTCACCATTCTCACGCATGACAAACTGATCAAGACAACCTCCTATGGCACGATAGCCAGGCTCTGCTTGTTCGGCATCATCATCATCTTGCGATTCGATAACGGCTAACACCGCATCAATATCGTCTGCTTGCATGGCTTCAAGAAAGTTTGACATGCTATTTTTAACTCCCTATTTCATTGTTATTGGTAGATGCTTGTTGTTGTTTAGATAGTGATGGCGGTGGCACGACACCACGTAAATGCGTCGTAACCGTAGTGCTGTGTGTTTTAAAGGCTGCTTCAAACACAGGAATCGCTTTTTCAGGGTGCGTATCACCGCACATAAAAATATCTAACGCTGCATAGTCTCGTTCAGGCCAAGTATGAATACTAATGTGGGATTCAGCTAGAACGGCAACGCCAGACACCCCGCCATTAGGGGTAAAGTGATGTAAATGGATATGTAATAACGTTGCTCCAGAAACGCGAATAGCTTCGCGCAGAGCCGACTCAATGTGAGCTAAGTCATTTAAACGACTTGCCCCCCAACAATCGAGAATAATATGTATTCCTGCAAAGCTTAAGCCATCTTTTTGGGTAAATAAGTCTTGAGTCTCATTACCCTGAGTTTTACTTAATAATGACTCATCCACATAAGATGGCCACTTCGAATCAGGAACCTCATTAGTCATTTTCTATTAATCTCGAAAGTTAGTAAACTGAACAGGAACACCAATATTTTCTTCGCGAAGCATGGTCATTACCTTTTGTAAATCGTCACGCTTCTTACCCGTAATTCGTACCTGATTCCCTTGTATTTGAGTTTGTACTTTAAATTTACCGGCCTTGATCAATTTAGTGACTTTACGCCCCGCATCGCCATCTAAACCCTGTTTTAATAGTATTTTTTGTCGTGTGTTTTTTAATGAGCCTTCAGGGTCTTGAATATCCAATGCACCCGTATCAATTTTGCGTTTCACAAGCTTTGAACGCAACACATCGCGCATTTGTTTTAACTGAAAGTCACCCTCTGCCTTTAGGGTAATCTGTTCGTCATTTAGCTCAAAACTACAATCAGCACCTTTAAAATCAAAGCGTGTACTTACCTCTCGGTTCGCTTGATCAATAGCATTCTTCAACTCGTGCATTTCAACTTCTGAGACTACATCAAATGATGGCATGGTAACTCCGTATTACTATTCTAAAAACTAGGCATGACTGAGAATATCTTCAAGCAAGCCTTCAGATGCAGACTGTACCATATCAAACACCTCCTCAAAACCATTAGCGCCGCCGTAATAAGGATCAGGTACTTCATCGTTATCCCAATCTTTAGCAAAATCCATAAACAGATGGAGCCTTGATAAATCAGCACCCTGCCCTAAATTCTTAAGGTTTTCAAAATTAGAGCGATCCATCGCTATTATATAATCAAATTTCTCAAAATCTTTTGCCACTGCCTTCCGCGCGCGCTGTGCTGATAAGTTTACACCGTGTGAAAGTGCTGTGGATTGCGAACGTGAGTCTGGTGACTCACCAATATGGTAAGCATGCGTACCCGCTGAATCTATAGTGATTTTATTTTGCAACTTATGTTGATTAACCACATGACGGAAGACACCTTCGGCAGTGGGCGAGCGACAAATATTGCCCATACATACAAATAAAACGGATGTTTTTTTCATCTTTTACTTATTATCTCGGTAATATTAAAAACAGACCATAGCCAGCCTTACCCGCTATGTAATTAAACGTGTTAGCTACCATATAAGCAGTACCACCTTGCTGCCCTAAGAATAACAACTATGACACTCTACCCTTTATCAAAATCTCTCATGATGCTGCTTAGTTTTTCTTTAAAAATCTACAGAATTAATAATACCATGTCAATGCTTTGCGTTTTAATAAAACTATGGCAAAATTTACTGATTTATCTTTATCGGATTAACTCATGAAAATAGCAAACAAAAAAGTTGCCACCCTCCACTATACCCTTAAAAATGATGATGGACAGGTGCTGGATCAAGCGGACGAAACTTCACCTTTCTTATACATGCATGGCACTGGCGGTATTATCAAAGGTTTAGAAAGCGCGTTGCTTGATAAAGCCGCTGGGGACGAGTTTCATATAATTGTTGCACCTGAGGATGCCTACGGGATTCGTGATGATAAGCTAACCGAATCGGTACCACGTACCATGTTTGAAGGTATCCCTGATGAAGAGTTGGTTACCGGTGCGCAATTCCATGCATCAACCGCTCACGGCGAGCAAGTTATTGTTATTGCTGGTGTTGATGGCGATACCATCAAAATAGATGCGAACCATCCATTAGCAGGCGAAACCTTGCATTTCGATGTCGCCGTTAAAGATATTCGTGATGCTACCGAGGAAGAGGTTTCTCATGGCCACGTACATACGCCAGGTGGCTGTGGGCATGATCATTAGACTTTTTGGCCATGGTTATTTTGAAACTATAATCCAAAAATAAACAACAAGTGGGTTAGTACGACTTTCGCATTGACCCACAATAACCACGCTCTCTCATTTTTTATACGGTAAGGCTATTATTCGAGTTTCCTCTAAAAATTCGTTTTCAAGCTTCACAAAATCAGGAATATTCTTTAGACCGTGGCGACTTATATAAATATAACCCGCTGCGGCACCTGCTAAAAAAGCAACCGGGTTTTTAACACCGACTAAGGCACGCGCTCCCATACCTGCAGAATAGAGTAATTTCCCACGTCGTGATTGTTGGCTGCGGTGCTCTCCTGTAATACACCATCCTACAAAATGCTCACAGTTGTTATGTAAGATATGGTATTGATCCTCTCCCAAGCGTAACCGTGCACGAACAATTGCTTCATCAGCAGTATATTGTCGCTCTAAATGTGGTCGAATTTCGATAGACTTTCCCTGCGCAAACTCTTCCAAGTCAACCTCTTCAATAACGCCCGCTGTGGTTAAGTCATTCGCTAAGCCAGAATAATGAATGACCTCACCCTCTCCCAAACCCAAGGCATGATGCGTATAAGTGCCTCCGGCTTTTTTAATAATCAAATGCTGTCCTTTGTAACTACGTTTTTGATTATTCTTAGATTGGGTAGTTTGCTTGTTCATAGTTTAAGTTGACCGACAAAGCCTTTTGTAAACCAAACCCCATTAGTCAACTGACAATCAATTGAGTCCAGCCCCATATGAATCAATAATCCAATCCCCACTAATCTAACGGCGAATGGGCGCGGAATAAAACAAAGCGCCGCATAGAAAATAATGGGAAAAACCGTATGTAAAGGGTGATAACCTATGCTACAGCGTTTCGGATCATAGATTGGCGTGGCAAGTAAATGGTCTAAATCCACTAACATAGTCGACATTAAAATAACATAAGAAAATAAATATTTTTTTCGAAAAAATATGCCTACGAATAATAGTGGAACAATGAAATGTACTGCAATATGTAACATTTAAGAACCACCCTTATGAGATTTTCTTACTGGTTTATATAAGTTTATAGGAAAAAACTCCGTCACCGTAATAGCTACTTTAGCATTCACCTCGATATTATATGCTCTGGCGATAAAGTCTGAAGACTGTGAGCATTGTTGTAATAAATCATCTTGCTCAACCTCGTCTTTGCTTAATAGTTTCACCGCAAAAATATCTCGGTAGGTTTCTAAACCTTTATCACGTAACAGCTCACCGATACCGATTTTTCCTTCCTGTAACGCTAGTGCGATAGTTTCGGGTAAGTGTGATAAAGCAACATCAGACCGTGCGCACGCAAATCTTTGTTGTGACTGTTTTCCACTAAGAATCACTTCGCGCTGTAACGAATTTTCTGCTGAAATATTGCTTTTTGAAATAATTTGCACAGGCTCCCAAAACCATGATTCCAGCGCTTTAGTCACAGTACCATCCATCACTAATAAGGTTCTTAAAAAAGCAGGTAATGATGCAGCATTAATTGACTGACCCGATGCGCTTTTTAAAATCAAATCAGGACTAAAGCCACTACTACGAAAATAAGATTTAGACATTCAAAATTGCCTTCTGATATTGTTTTAGACAAATTAAACTGTGCCCTTGTTGTCTAAACTTTGAAAGTTTTTCTCGGCTTGGCCATGAATCATAGGACTGATCGTTAGTATAGTCATTTTCTACCGCCGTAGCTTGTGATGATTTATTTGTACGGATTAAGCTATCAGAAGAAAGATAATTAATAGCCAATTTAACCCCCTCATCAAACAAGCGGCAGTTACACCTAAAAACACTATCAGTCGGTTTTGCTTGGCATTCACTTTGCAACACAGTCTGCCCTGTATCAAAAGACTTTGCCATTTTATGTAAGGTTACTCCTATCGTATTATTTTTATCCAACAGCGCATAAAAAACAGGATCAACCCCTTTATAAGCGGGCAATAAAGATGGGTGGATATTAAGGCAGGCTAAGTTTAAAAGAGGAGTTTTAATAAGTTGGTTAAAGTGGGCTGCTAATAAAAAATCAGGCTTCTTTGTTTGGATGAAATTAAGTGCCTCCGTTGAGTTAATATCAGCGGTATCAATAATCGGAATTTCATTTTTTTTTGCCAAGCCATGCACTGTTTTCGAAGGTCTTAACCATGAGAATAAATCAGTAACCATAAAAAGGTAGCTCGCATAACGCCAACCCGACAACTGTATTTGACTGACAGCACCTTGGATAAAACCATATTTTGAACTGATAACACGCGTTGAATTTACAATGGCAACAATCTCAATATGCTCAGATGCCAATAGTTTTTTTAAAACGAGTGATGAGTAAAGACTCGAATAAGTACAAAAAATTAAGCGTTTTGTAGCTGGCTTTTGCACACTTAAAGCTTTGCCATTTCATCAACTAAAATATCGATAGTTTGACTAATCTGCTCTTCGGTGTGCGATGAACAAATAAAGAAGCGTAAACGAGCCATGCCTTCTTGCACCGCAGGGTAAAAGATAGGCTGAACGTTAATACCACGTTTAAACATTGCATTGGCTAAACGCCCTGCATTAGCAGAGCCACCCGTAATAATGGGTATCACCGATAAACCTGCACTGGAGCCAATATTTAGACCTTGCTGTTGCGCTAGTTCAAGAAATTGATGACCTCTATCTTTAAGTGCTGTTACACGATGCGGCTCTGCATCCAGAATTTTTAGAGCCGCTAGTGCAGATGCAGCTAAAGGCGGTGAAATGCCGACACTGTATAAAAAACCTGGTGCAGAAAATTTCAGGTGTTCTATCAAAGCATTTTCACCCGCAATATAACCACCGCAGCTCGCTAAGGTTTTGCTTAACGTCCCCATCCACAGGTCAACCTCATGCCCATCAACTCCTGCATGCTCCTTGATGCCATGACCTTTTTCACCTAGCACACCCAGCGCATGCGCCTCATCAACCATTAAAAAAGCTTTATGACGTTTTTTAATTTCTACAAAGCGTTTTAAGTCAGGATAATCGCCATCCATACTGTAAATGCCTTCAATAACAATTAACACTCGTTCGTATTTTTTACGCTGCTGAAATAAAATTTCATCCAAGGCCTGCCAATCATTATGTGGAAAAGGCAAACGTGTTGCGCCTGAGAGTTGCCCGCCCTGAACAATGCTATTATGAATTAATGAATCATGTAAAATTAAATCTTTGGGGCCAAATAAATAGCCAATGGTGGTGACATTAGTCGCATGCCCACTGACAAACACAATACAATCATCGACATCATAAACTTTTGCTAGCGCTACTTCTAAGTCACGTTGAACAAGTCGTTCGCCAGCTACCGGGCGGCTGGCCGATGCGCTGGTACCATACTGATCAATCGCATCTTTTGCCGCTTGTGATACATCTGGGTGACCACATAAATCCAGATAGTTATAACTTGCAAAGTTAATATATTCTTGCCCAGCTATCTGCGTGGTATTACTCGCGACACCTTCATGAACTTTAAAAAATGGAGTTTCAACACCGAGTTGCTTACCTCCTGTTTCTAAGATACGGATCTGCTGATAGCCGGGAAACTTGTCAAAACGGCAAAACTCATCAGGAATCTTAGAATTTGATAATAGAGATTTTCGACTCCGTTTAGCGCTTTTATTGTCTATTTCAGATGCTGATACCTTTTTTAGACGCTTTTCAAGCATTTTCTGCGCGAGCTGATCCTTCACAGAACCACTCAGGCCAAATAGGTTACTTTTAGGTTTATTCATACGTTTTAGTCAATCCTAAACTACTTAGTAGCCTGCATCGCATCTTCAATCAGCTTTTTCGATAAGGCTTCAGCCTCATCTTCAGTCATTTTTTCATTATGACCATGACGTGCAGCTGCGATTGAAATATCATCCTGATGTGCGTGCTTCTCTTCAGCACTTTCTGCACCCGACCCGTCAGAGCTCGATAGTTGTGCCGTAATACGCTCTGCGATACGCTGAATATTAGCACCTTCAGTCAATGCCATAACAGGTAATTTAACCCCGAAGCGCTCTTCAATGGCTAACACAAGCTCCATACCCATCAATGAGTCCATACCTAAATCAAATACAGACTGCTCAATATCTAATTTCTCACGCGGTAAACGTAGTATTTGCTCGATTTCATCTAATAATAAATCAACCACCAAGGTTTGAATTTCAGCTTGGCTCATGTTTGCAATAAGCACATGAATATCTTCATGATCACTGTCTGAAGATTTAACCTGACGCTGAAGAATCTCATATTTAGCCGAACTTGCCGCTGGCATAACACGTTGAATCACACCCCAATCAAGATCAATCACGGCAACCCCAGCTTTATCTGAAAGGATAATTTTTTCAAGCATTTTCAAAGCTTGATCAGATGCCAAAGCACTGCCACCTAGACGGGACTGCAGCGCATCCTTAGTTTCTTCATTTCGGGCTAAATAACCCACATCTGAGATAGCTCCCCAGGCTGCATATTGCGCTACTAAACCTTGGGCTTTACGTGCCGTCACCAGTGCTTCTAAGAAGCTATTAGCCGCCACATAGTTAGCTTGTCCGGGATTACCCACATAAGTTGTTGCAGATGAATACATGACAAATAAATCTAAATCTAAGCCTTTACTGACTTCATGCAGATTCCAAGCACCCGTTATTTTAGGTTGCATGACTTTAAGCAACTGCTGCTGGCTCATATTACGAATTAAGCCATCATCTAATACCATCGCGGCATGCACGACCCCTTTTAATGGAGCGACATCATTTTCAATTTCTGCCACCAATCGCTGTAAGGACGACTTATCAGTGACATCACAGGCCCTCGTAAATACTTGTACGCCCTGTTTCTGCAAGCCTTTTATAATATCGGTAGACTCATTACCAACCGTTGCGGATCGGCTAATCAATACTAAGGAACGTGCGCCTTTATCTGCCAACCAACAGGCTGTTTTCAAACCAAAACCACTAAAGCCGCCAGTGACAAGATAACTTCCATTAGCGTCACACCGATACACTTCATCGGCTGTTTGCAAGGACTGAATAAGTTCCTTAGGTACGGCATCACCGTCTTCATGATTGGAATTGAATGACACCACGACTTTACCTATTTGACGTGACTGCTGCATATAACGAAAGGCATCCGCAACACGAGTCGCGGGGAAGCTCCGATAAGGCATAGGGCGCAGGCTACCTTCATCAAAATGAACCATCATTTCTTTAAAGAGTCTGTTGGCAAGTTCAGGGCGTTCAATTAATAGTTGATCGGCATCAATACCAAAGTAAGAAATATTATTGCGAAAAGGTCGTAACCCAATTTTACTGTTCTCGTAAAAATCGCGTTTACCTAATTCAAGGAAACGACCAAAAGGTTTAAGCACAGACAAGTTACGCGTAATCGCCTCACCTGCCAATGAGTTAAGAACAATATCTACACCCTCACCCCGCGTGATTTCCATAATATCATCGGCAAAAGCCAGTGATCGAGAGTCCATCACATGATCTGCACCCATTAAACGCACGAAGTCTCGTTTCTCATCACTGCCAGCAGTAGCAAAAATTTCAGCACCACAAAAACGTGCAAATTGAATAGCCGCTATGCCAACACCACCGGCAGCGCCATGAATAAGAATTTTCTCACCGGGTTGAATTTGCGCAAGATGCTTTAAGGCGTAATAAACGGTAAAGAAAGTCGTTGGGATGGTGGTTGCTTCTTCAAAGCTCCAGCCCTGTGGCTTATGGCTGATTGCAGTGGTTTGGGTGATAACGCGCGAACTAAAACAAGCTGGCGCAAAACCAACCACTTCATCGCCTGCTTTAAATTCGCTGACAGCACTGCCTACCTTGACTACTGTACCTGAAAGCTCCATTCCCAAGGTTGGGCCTGCAAAACCATTTTCTACCGCCTCGTCTGATAATAAACCCATCGCATACATCACATCACGAAAGTTTAAGCCTGCCGCATGGGGTTTAATTTCGATTTCATCTGATTTTAAGAATTGCTCTGGGAGTTCCTGCCAGATTAAATTTTTCAACTGACCTGGTGTGCTAAAGCGTAAAGCATAGGGCTTGTTACTTTGCTGAGTCGCTAGCTTAGAATCATCATTTTTTGCCCTTAAGCTAACCGGTGACATTCTCATTACATGACGCGCATTATCACTTAAAATTACCTCATTTTCCTGAGACTTATCAGTGGTCGTGTCGTTAATATTTTTACACAGCTCTTTAAGTAATAATCGGCTCGTATCTTGTGGATTAAAAGTCCCTTGTAAATCAAGTAATAAACAGTTCAAATCTGGGTGCTCATTCATGACAACACGCCCTAAACCCCATAATGCAGACTGGCCTGGGCTAACAGAAAAATCAAAATCTTGATTCTCTTTTGCAATCACTGCACCACCCGAGGTAACCAAATGCAGTTGTGCTGGGTGCTGTTTTTTCTCTAATGCTTGAATTAAATCAATGGTACTGGCACAACGTTTATTTTGTAGTGCCAAATCACCTATTTGAATATTATTTAAATCATCATGCCATTCTAAACCCATTAAGTGCACCACGTGATCACAATGAATATCGAGTTTATCTAAAGTATCTAAGATATGCTCAAAATGTTCTTCGCTAGTGTGTTCTTTACTAAGAGGTTCGCCTGATTGACTCGTTAATGATTCACTATCAAAGTTTAAGTTAATAGCAAAATGCAGTGGGCCTAAGCGTTTGTAGGTAAGTGCAGGTTCTACAATGACAACCTGATGACCATCCTTTTTTAAGCTGGTTTCTAATGATTGCGCTAAGCTGCTTGATACTTTAGTTTCATCTTTTAGAATCATCCAAGTATAAACCGTATTTTCATCACTAGCCGAATCAATATCAATCACATTCCTTGTATCAGCATGATTGGCTACAACCATAAAGGCACCTGCATCGCCCGCAGCTTCTGGGTCTATCAACAATTCAACTTGATCAAAACCTGCTTCTTTTAGTGAGCTATGCCACTCATTAGCACTCATTAATAATGGCACGGGTTTGTTGGTTTGATTGGTATGAATCCACCAATCAGTTTGTAAACCGAAAGTCATATCCATAAAGCGATCTGACTGTCTTTCTAATAATAATAAAACACCTTTTGGAGACAATAAATGTTTAATATTCTTTTGCGCTTTAGGTAAGTCATCAGAGTGATGCAGTATATTCGCTGCGATCACAATATCATAACTACCTAATAAAATATCACAGTCATCTGTTTCAATCGTTTGACTGATATCCATTAAATGCGTACTAACAAACGTATAGTTTTCTAGATCAAATCCAGCTTTTGCCAGTAACTCATCATCGTGATGAATATAATCATAATCACACTGATCCTCAGGAAGCACAGATAACAATAGCTGAGTAATTTCAGTATCATTTGCGCCTACCTCTAAAATACGCAGTCGACGATTGACCGGCCAATCAGCAACAATATCACTGAGGCTTTCACGTAATGCAAGGTTGATACTAATATTACTCGGCGATGCGCCATTCCAATGTTCTTGGATACTACTTTTACTTGAAAAGAGTAAATTTTCTGCTTCTGTTTTATGTTGTAAAACATCCGTCATGTGTTTTCCACAACGGCCCAAAAACATAAGCTCTGGTAAATAAGAAGGCGAGTCACCCAGTACAGACAGCCAAATATCTTCTGCTGAAGGCAAATCTGATTCGGTGGCTAATAACCATCGTCCATTGTCAAACGTAGCCAGCTCATCTTCCACCAATATACTGAGTAATCTAGACAACAGCGGGTATTGAGTTGACTCAATATGTGCCTGCTCTGCCAGTGACTCCAACGTGAATTCATCACCTTTGGGATTGAGTGCTTGAATTGATTGCCATGCAAACATAGACACCATCACATCAAATAATGGTAGCACTTCTTGGTAGTGTTTTTTGCGCTGTAAACGAGGCTCATTATCACGTAAAAAATCTAAAGCATGCGAAACTAATGATGCAGGTTCAGACACAGGAGATTGTTTTTCAGAGTCAGTCTGCCCTTCTAAAAGTGGCATTAAGCGTGGCACGAATTCGTACATTGAAGGTAAGCTCGATGCACTACGCGTCAATTGAACCCCTCTAAATCGGCAGTTCTTTAACTCTGCTAAGACATTACCAAAAGCATCCATTAACAAATAATCAGCCACCACCGACTGCGGGCTTTGCTTTTTAATGGTAACTAATAAATAAGATAAATCCTTCATATCAGCAAACTGATAAAGTTTGCCAACTTGCACCGGGATTAATGCTGCTTGGCTACCTTGCTCGATATCTTTAGCAAATATATCAACCAAAACTTGAAAACCTGCATCTAACATCGCGGGGTGAAGTTGGTATTTCGAGAAGTCTTGTTTTATTTCATTGGGAATTTTGAGTTTTGCTAAGGCTGATAAGGATGAAACCCAAACTTTCTGAACCCCTTGAAAAGTTTTGCCGTAGCTTAAACCTACCGACTCAGTTAATTTATAATGCCCTGCTGCACTGATAATATTCTCAGCATTTGAAATGAGTGGTTTTAGTGCAATGGCTTGCGGCACTTTTTTATGTGTCTCGCCTAACAACCTACCGACAACATTTTCAGTCCATGGGTTATCACTTAACCGATCACGACTGCTAATCTTAAAACTGCCATCTTTTGGGTGCAGTTCTAAACGAATCGATTTATTAACATCCAAAACAATAGGAGCGCGAATTTCTAGATTTTCCAGCTCCCATTGTTTGTAATTATCTTCTGCGGTAATATTTTCTTCTTCATTGGAAAACCAATCTGCTGATGCCGCCAGTGCCATTTCAACATAGGCAGCGGCAGGCATAATCGCGCCACCATCAACCACATGATCACTTAAGTAAGGTAGAACTTGAGTGCAAACTTGGTTCTCCCACATCGCCTCTTGATTCTTTAACCGGTAGCCCAACAAAGGGTGCGCCCGATGGCGGTTTACCAAGTCACTGCCTTCAGGTGTTAAAGTATACCAATGCTTCTCTCTTTGCCATGGGTAATGCGGTAAATTAATGCTTTTTAAAGACTTAATATCACCAAAGACTTTTTTAAGCACTAACGGGCAACCAGCTAGGTGACAATTATACAAGGCATTAATCAGTACCGTTTTTGAATCGCGTTTACGGCGCAATGTTTGTAGAGCAGCCATAGGAAAATCTTTAGCTTTACCACAATCATTAATATAAGAACGTAAAACAGAATGCGGCCCGACTTCTAAAAAGACTTGATAACCATCTTCTAAAAGCGCATCCATGGCACTAGCGAATTTAACTGGTTGGCGTATATTATCCCACCAGTATTTTGCATTTAATTGATCATCTGATAACAAGCCGCCAGATACCGTAGAATAGAATTTTCTTGTTGATGCGTTTAATGTCAAGCCATCTAAAGAGCTTTTAATAGTATTCTCAACCGAATCCATGGCTGGGCTATGGAAGGCATAATCTAAATCTAAAAGTCGAAAGAATATACCTTCTTCATCAAAGTATTCATTCAGTGCTTCCAAGGCAGGCAAAGACCCTGACAGGGTTACAGCATTCGGGCTATTAACCCCTGCAATACTCACCTCAGCCAATAGGCCTCTATCTTCAAGTAACTGATGAACCTTCTCTTCACTCATAGAAGCAGCCGCCATGCGACCTGCTCCTGCTGTTTTAGCTTGCGCATGGCTACGCTGATAAATAACCCGCACAGCTCCATCTAAACTTAAAATGCCTGCTGCCCATGCCGCTGCAACCTCACCCACACTATGACCTGTTACCGCATCTGCCATTAAGCCTTTGGACTCAAGGACACGCATCACCCCAACCTGCAGTGCAAATAATAATGGCTGAGCCACTTCGGTTAAGGCAAGGCGCGACTTATCTTCATCGGCTTTAAACTCATCCATTAAAGAAATTGTATCTTCAGTGGTTGAATAATTCTTTAACAAGGTATCAATTTCAACAATTGTTTCTAGAAATAAAGGCTCACTAGCCAGTAATTCACGACCCATACCCTGCCATTGTGAACCATTCCCAGAAAATACTAACGCTAATTTGGGTGGCTTACCGTTTAGACCTTCAATTTTATTGCCGGTTGTAACGCCGGTATGAATCTCACCTTGAGAAAAAGCATGCAAACACTCAATGATACTATGATGCTTATCAGCATGAACCGCTAAGCCCGTACCAAACTGCTGACGTTTCGTATAAGCAGACCATGCAACATCGGCATATTTAACCCCATCTTGTTGTAATAAATCACGGTATTGCCCTGCCATATCACGTAACGCTTGCGTGTTATTAGCCGATAGGAATAAGGGTGGAAAAACAGCTGGAGGTGTTTTTGTATTAACATTTATTTTAGTTTTAGTTGTCGTTTTTACATCAGTCGTTTTTCTCACATATTCTTCAACGATAACATGTGCATTCGCACCACCAAAACCAAAGGAATTAACCCCCATCAACAAAGGGTTCTCTGAATCTTCAATTGGAGTGAGCGATGTCACCACCGATAGTTTATCACCCGCAAAATCAATATTTTGATTTGGTTCATTAAAGTGTAAAGAAGCTGGAATAGCTTTATTTTTTAAACTTAAAATAACTTTTAGCAAACCAGCCATACCAGAGGCTGTTTCTAAATGACCAAGATTGGTTTTGGCAGAGCCAATCGGTAACGGTTTTTGTCGTTTTTTCGACAAAGCCCTAGCTAATGCGGCCGCTTCTAATGGGTCACCAATTGCGGTACCCGTACCATGCGCTTCAACGTAACACAATGAATCAGGATCAATCCCCGCACCTTCATAAACTTTAGATAATAACGCGGCTTGCCCTTCTGTACTCGGTAAACTAATACCATTAGTACGCCCATCGCAATTGATACCGGTATTCACAATCACTGCATGAATCGGGTCACCATCACGCTCGGCATCCTCAAGTGGTTTTAAAAACAACACTGCAGAACCTTCGGAGCGCACATAGCCATCGCCGGTTGCATCAAACGCACGACAACGACCTCGCGGAGAAAGCATAGACGCTTTAGAGAAACCGACAAAACCGAACGGGTGCAACAACATATTCACCCCGCCCGTTATAGCAAAAGGTGCATCACCGTTCCAGATGGCATTACAAGCTTGGTGCAAGGCAACTAATGATGATGAGCAAGCAGTATCTACAGAGACACTTGGGCCCTGTAAATCAAAAATATAGGAAATTCGGTTGGATGCAATACTGGCAGTATTTCCCGTCATTGAGTAAGGATCAAGTGAACTTAAATCATCCATACGACGATGTGCGTAGTCTGTGCTAGCTATACCAATATAAACGGCACAATCAGAACCCGCTAAACTATCAGGCACTTGTTGACCATTTTCTAGCGCTTCCCATGTTAATTCTAACAACAGGCGTTGCTGTGGATCCATTTGCGCTGCTTCACGAGGGGAAATCCCAAAAAAACTGGCATCAAACTCATCAACTTGCGGTAGAACACCCGCTGCAAAAGTATAACTTTTTCCTGGCTCTTTTTTATCAGGATGCTGATAAAAATCTGTCCCCCAACGCTCTGAACTTACCTCTGTAACAAGGTCTTTACCTTCTTTTAAAACATCCCAATAAGCGTCAGGTGAGCTAGCTTCCCCAGGGAATCGACAAGCCATTCCGACAATGGCAATTTTCTTTTTATCGGACTTTTTATCTGACAAGAGCTTTCCTTGAGAAGTCTCATAAGTAGTTATATCGTAATTCTACAACATATGTAAGATTGTTGCTAAAAAAACAATAAACAAATTATAATATTTCATCAGCTTAAAACGGTTTTTAAAACATTTTTATGGCTTTCATCATTACAAAAACTTGCCAAAGGCCCGTGCCCTTAGTGCTAGAAATATAAACAAATCGCTTACCACCATTAAATTTTTTCTTGTGTGAGGCATTACCCTTAAATGGGTAAATAAAATTTAACTTCTCAAACGCATACCAAAATGCCTTACGCGTAAATTTATTGTGGTTTATTTCATGCTTTGCGCCTCCACGAAGGTACAGTGGCGACATTCCTAATGAAACCAATTCTTTACCTTCAGCTGTAAACAGCTTTATTGCCTCAAGGATTATCGAAGCACTGGTTCCATGTGGAGCGGATTCATTTAAGCGATCAATATTATGATAGTAACCCACAATATTCCCATTAGAATACAAGGGATCAAAAGTTGCCAAGGCGATCAATTTATTATCTTTATAAGCCCAAAAATAGCGCACATCTGGCTCCTGCTCAAAACGCAGTGGACGCACTAAAAAACTAAATTCGTCACCTTTCTTATTCTTCAACCACTGTTTTGATAGCGCCTCAATTTCAGCCATATTAGTACACTCATTGATGGCCTGCTCTTTGATTACCACACCTTCGCGCTGGCATTTATTTTGCCACTGTCTTAGCTTTGCACGGTGCTTTCCTTTTAAATTGAAACCACTTAAAGGAATTTCCGTTTCTATACCAAATTGATTGATTTGCAAGCCTTCTCGCTTAAGCACTTCGGCCATCGCTTTGGATGACTGGACAAAAATAGTATTAGGGTGTTTTTTTAGAAAAAGTTGGATGATTTTTTGATAACTTGCCACAGCGCAAAGCGGGTCAGCCAGCACAACCTTCCGTTCTTGCCTTGCCCAAAACCAATGTTTAAAACTGATATAGGCGATATAACCCACACCCTCAAGCACAAAGTATTCCATCTCTGGCTCAAGGCTGGTGTAGGCCATTGAGTACCTTCCGTATTGTTTTAAATAAGGAACAATATCTGCTTTATCTACAAGCATACAGTTACTTTTTTGATTTGATCAACAGGGTCAAAGGAGCGAGTTCTTGCAACGCGCGCTCATACACCCGGCGCTTAAAATAAACCACTTCTTTTGCTGGCAGCCAGTAGTTCACCCACTTCCAGCCATCAAACTCAGGCACATCGTTCGCTTTCAAATCAACTGATGAGTCATCACACGTCAACCTTAATAAGAACCAGCGTTGTTTTTGCCCGATACACACCCTGCCATTGACGCCACGGCGAATCATTTTTTTAGGTAAACGATAGCGCAACCAATCATCTGTTTCACCAATCACTTCCACATGTTTTTTTAACAAGCCCGTTTCTTCTTGTAACTCACGGTACATTGCCTCTAAAGGCGTTTCACCCTTATCAATGCCACCTTGCGGAAACTGCCAAGAAGTCTGACCAATTCGTTTACCCCAAAACACTTCACCGTCGCAATTTGACAAGATGATTCCTACATTGGCTCGAAAGCCTTCATCATCTATCACGACCTACTCCAAAATTCATAATTGCTACTATTTTTCCACATTGCACCGTTTTCAGCAAACTATTACGTTACAATATTCAAACTTATCACTTTTACGCTTAGTTTTATTTATGACACTTGCTATTTTCGACCTTGATAATACCTTGCTCAGCTGTGACAGCGACTTCGAATGGGGGCAGTTTCTCGTTAGAAAAAACCTAGTCGATGCCGATGAATATGAAAAAGCCAATCAATATTTTTATGATGAATACAAAAAAGGTACACTTGATATTGCTGAGTTTTCGGCATTCAGTTTTAAACCGCTCACCCACTATGATAATGAAACATTAACAACACTGCATAGCCAATATATGCAAGAAGTCATCCAACCGCATATCACAAATAAGTCACGCTCGTTGATTCAAAAACATAAAGATAAGGGCGATACTTTACTCATCATCACTGCCACCAATAGCTTTATCACGCGCCCTATTGCCACTGAGCTTGGCATTAAAAACCTACTCGCTACCGAACCTAAAATTGTAAATGGAAAATACACCACTGAAATAGACGGTGTTGCCTGCTTTCAAGAAGGCAAAGTTAAGCGCTTGAACCACTGGCTAAGTAAAAACTCACACTCATTATCAGATAGCTACTTTTATAGCGACTCTCATAATGACCTTAGCTTATTGGAACTGGTAAATAACGCCATTGTAGTTGACCCTGATGATACACTGCATAAAATTGCGCAAGAGCGGAACTGGGAAATTATTTCATTACGATAACCTAACGGATTACTGTTTAGGGAAGCTTATCAGATGAGCTTGATTTTGTTTAAAGCAAAGGCTAGTGACCACCTCTTTGGTATCTCATAATGGGTGGCGAGGCAAGACTCGCCTTCCCGACTTAGGCTTTTATGAATTTAGTTGCATATTTTGACCCCAAAACTTTGCCATTGAAACTGCCACAGTGAAATAATCTGTTTGTTTAGTATTTTCATCCCGAACTCTACAAAATTCTACATCTCGATTAAAGAGGGTTGAAGCTAAATTGCGCCCCGCAAATATTATTTCTTTAGTTTTTTCATAACGAAGTTCCGTGAATTGGCTAAAAGCTTTACCAATATTAGCGCCATATCCAGAAAGGTACTCTGCCAGAAACCATGCATCCTCTAAAGCTTGGCAAGCCCCCTGACCCGATGTAGGTAATGGCGCATGAGAAGCATCACCGATAACAATTAAATTATTTTTATGCCATTTTTCTATTGGATTATGATCATGCACATAAATTTTATTAATATTTTTAACAGGAGTTTCCGTTATCACTTTACGTACAATATCAGGCCAATTTGAAAAAACTGATTGTAATTCTTCTTTGTATTTTTCAGGCATTCTGCCCTTAATACTCTTAGATGCTACGCCACCTGCCGAATAAGCTTTATTTTGTGTAACAGGCACAATACCAAACCTTTCACCTACACCCCAATAATCTTTAACAAATATATCATTAAACACTTTAGTATCAGATTCAAATACACCAATCCAGTTAATAAAGCCTTGATAGACTGGTTTATTTTCACCATTAACATAACTTCGAGCAAGAGACTGCATTCGTCCATCTGCACCCACAATCACATCCGCTGTTACATTAACACCATTAGTGAAATGTACTCTCACCTTATTATTTTCATCAGTCTCTAATTCGCTGACTGTATGACCGTACTTTACTGATATACCTAAAGCGTTAAGTTTTGAGATAAGAATACGTTGAAAATCCTTGCGAAGTATAGAAAGACTAGGGTATCCCATGATCATATTAATAGGCTCAATATCTATAGAGCCAAGCTTCTCTCCTTTGCTTGATAGCCGTTCCATACTCAACGGATAGCCAGATACAGCCTCTATTTCATTAAGGAATTCCTGATTAAGTCCTAGGATCATGAGAAAATAGCATAATCCAAAGAAAGGGGTTATTCAATGAAACAACAAAGCTTTGCCAGCCTAGCCTATGATAAAAAGAAAATCACCACGAAGCG
>JALSJN010000025.1 GCA_026989335.1 Thiotrichaceae bacterium | reverse complement strand
CTTGCTACTGTCATTGATCTTTATTCTAGAAAGGTTGTAGGCTGGTCAATGCAACCTCATATGAAAGCAGCTCTGGTCTGTGACGCATTAAATATGGCACTTGTTAAACGGGGCTACCCTAAAGGTGTACTCTTTCATTCAGATCGTGGCAGTCAATACTGCAGTTATGCCTTTCGTGACATCATGGATGAATATGAATTTGTGCAAAGTATGAGCCGAAAAGGTAATTGTTGGGATAATGCAGTGGCTGAAAGCTTCTTTAAAACGCTAAAGTCAGAAGAAACCGATGATAGGGGTTTTAAGACAATAGAAGAAGCAAAACGTGTGGTGTTTAATTATATTGAGGTTTATTATAATAGACAGAGAATGCATTCGAGTATTCAGTATCAAATTCCTGCTGAGTATGAAGCACAGTGGCTTATGAAAAAAGCTGCTTAGAATCCTCCGTTTTTATGAGGGCACTCCATTATATTATTCTACCCATTTCTCACAGTGAAACTCTTTGATTGAATTAGGACAAGCGAGTTCGGTGCAAACTACCTCCCCGCTCTCTTTACGACCACAAGAATTACAACCATCAGACCACGAAAGGCAGTTCTTTGGTACAGCATAGGCTGTACCTGTATTTTCAATAATTGCTTTTTGCTTGCCGTCATCAAAGGTTAGTTGAGATACCTTTTTATCAACTATATAGGCAAGAAGATAATAAGCCATTGCCGCATCACCCATTTCTGGAACGTCACGCTTGATTTTAATTATTAAATTATTATTGCCATCATATTTAGGCAGACTAACAGTCAGTTTATTTGAACTAGACGTTTCTGTTAGTCGGTACAAAAACAAATTATTCTTTTCATAATTAATGACTTTAGACTTTATTGTTTGTAAAAAATCATCCTTATGATTCCAACCTTGCTGCTTATCAACATCGACAATAAACTCATTAAAGCTTTCAGTAGAACTGATAATTTGTGAGGGTAGATTACGATAACCGTGCTCTTGAAAAGGTACCTCGATAGCTACAATTTCCCCATTCACTTTTGATGCATTCTGACTTGAAACTGAATTAGTACTGTTGCACCCAGTAAACAGCAACAAAGCAATAAGTGTGGAAAATAATTTATTCATGTTGGCTCCCGCATCAGGTTTTTTTGTAAATAGCGACTAAATACAGCATAACAAATAACTCAATGCTATATAGGTCTTAAAGAGGCGATAATACTAGCCTGCTACCGTTTCTAATTTAGCTTGAGGTATTTCAATCTTAACTTCTGCCCGCACTACCGCATTTAACACCGCGCGTAGTGATGCGCCGACAATATCTTCACTACGACCTACGCCGCAGGTACGCTTCCCATCAACATTAAGTTGCACGTATGCCATCGCTTCTGATTGTTCATTTTTACCGAGTGTGTGTTCGCTGTAGTCGATAATGATAAGTTTACTGCCAATAACTTTATTTATTGCACTAACAAATGCATCTAAAATACCTCGCCCTTCGCTTGCAACCTCGATACTTTTTCCTTTATAGATGAGTGTTGCGTTGAGTTCATCAGAACATTCTGAGCGGGTAGCTTGGTAGCGCTCTACCCTGATTGGATCTTCGGGGCTATTGGCATAAGTTTGTTCAAATATATCATGAATAACCGCCGTAGAGATTTCGCTTTTGCTGTCTTCAGCAACCTTTTGTACATGCGGACTAAAATCTACCTGCAACCAACGGGGTAAGATTAAGCCGTAATCTTGCTCTAAGACATAGGCGATACCGCCTTTACCCGATTGGCTGTTAATGCGAATAACCTCTTGATAGGTGCGCCCCACATCGCGCGGATCTATCGGCAAATAGGCGACGTGCCATGGAGTATTGTCGCCGTGTTGCGCACGCTCGACCTCGTCAATTGCCAAACATTTATTGATCGCATCTTGATGACTGCCTGAAAACGCAGCAAACACCAACTCACCCGCATAAGGATGACGAGGATGCACTGTCAGTTGGGTACAACGCTCAACCACGCTAATGATACGATCCATACGTGAAAAGTCTAACTCAGGGTCAATACCTTGACTGTAAATATTCATTCCTGCAGTGACAATATCCATATTGCCCGTGCGCTCGCCATTGCCCAATAGTGTGCCTTCGATGCGATCCGCACCGGCCATAATGCCAAGCTCTGCCGCCGCTACACCACAGCCTCGATCATTGTGAGTGTGCAGGCTGATGGTGATGCAATCGCGCTTGGCAATTTTATCGTTAAAGCTTTCTATTTGATCCGCGTAGACATTGGGTGTGGCGACTTCGACTGTAGCAGGTAGGTTTAAAATCACCTTACGTTCAGGTGTAGGCTGCCACACATCAACCACCGCATCACACACTTCAACCGCATAATCTAACTCCGTTTGGGTGAAGCTTTCGGGTGAATATTGAAACTGCCATTCGGTCTCTGGGTATTTTTTAGCGTAATCCCTCACCCATGTTGCTCCATCGACCGCAATACCTTTAATCTCTTCTCGTGAGCGTTTGAAAACACGTTCGCGTTGAATCGTGGAAGTCGAGTTATACACATGCATAATTGCACGACGTACACCTTTTAGTGACTCATAGCTACGTGCAATCAATGATTCGCGCGCTTGAGTTAGCACTTGAATAGTAACGTCTTCTGGGATTAAATCCTGCTCAACCAACATCCGTACAAAATCAAAATCAGTTTTTGATGCGGCAGGAAAACCCACCTCAATCTCTTTAAAACCCACCTCCAGCAATAATTGAAACATCTCCAATTTTTGCTCAGGGTTCATTGGCTCAATTAGTGCCTGGTTGCCATCGCGCAAATCAACACTACACCAATCTGGTGCGTGGGTGATAACTTGGTCGGGCCAGCGACGGTCTTGCTTCGCAATGAGTGGAAAGGCGCTATATTTTTTATGATTGTATCGTTTAGCTTGTTGCTGCTTGCTCGTTGTATCTGACATAGTGTATTTCTGCTTCGATTTAATGGTTTTAATATTCAATGATTATAAGTCAGAGAGCTTAGTGAATCATTGCAAAAAACCTATTAATGTGGCCGCGTCTTGCAATAAAACACTACTTTTAGTAGAATTATCGGGTAATTAAATCACAAAAAAGCAAAATAGGAGTTAACTATGAATATTAGCTTAGATCGTATAGATAAACATATCCTACAACTAATGCAAGCCAATGGACGCATAAGCAACCTAGAACTTGCTGAAAAAATAGGGTTATCGCCAACGCCCTGCTCGCGCCGCGTAAAACATTTAGAAGAATCAGGCTTGATAAACCGTCATGTGACAATTCTTAATGCCGCGGCACTGGGCTTAAACCTCACTGCCATTATTGGCATCTCGATGGACCGACATACGCCAGATCGTTTTGAAAAGTTTGAAGAAGCCATTGCACAAATGCCCGAAGTTCTTGAATGCAGTATCGTCACGGGTCAAAGCGCCGATTTTTTACTTAAAGTCGTCGTGAAAGACATGCAACACTACGAGAAATTTCTACTGGGGCAACTCACCAAACTCAGCGGTGTAACAGGCGTACACTCAAGCTTTATCTTGCGTAAAGTCGTTGATAAGACGGCTTTGCCTTTGTGATTTTTTAAGGATGACTCTATTAGAGCCGTCTAACCACGACGCAATAAACTCTCCAGATCAATCAACGCTGCATTAGCGCGTGAAATATAAGATGCCATAACTAATGAATGATTAGTTACTAGCCCAAAACCTTTGCCGTTTAAAATGACGGGGCTCCAAACGGTTTGTTGTGTGCCTTCAAGCTCACGAATAATCTGCCGCAAACTGACTCGGGCATTTTTCTTTTGTAAAACAGATCCAAAATCAACCTCAACCGCTTTGAGTAAATGAATCAACGCCCATGTTTGGCCACGCGCCTCATAAAAAACATCATCAATTTCAAACCAATCTGTTTTTATATAGTTTGATGCCGCTGTTGGGGTCGACTGTTTTGCTTCTGCATCACCTGATAAGTTGGTGTTTAATTGCTCTTTACCAACACTGGCGCTCAGCCGTTGTGAGAGTGATCCTAAGCGTTTCTTAACTAACTGCAACCAATCAACAAGGTTATCTGCACGGGCATAGAATTGTGCATTTGATTGGCTATTATCACCCAGCCTTTTTAAATATTTTTTTAACGATTTTGTACTGTCGCGGTACTGGCTTTCGGCAGGCGGTAATATCCAAAGATTAGAATCGGTAAACATTTTGGTTTGAGCATTCACCAAGTCTTTGTCTTCGGTGGATTGAGATTGTGAACGGCTGAAATCATTACGCATAATTAACGACATATCACGTGCTTGAACTAATACGCCAAATTCCCAGTTGGGCATATTATCCATAATGACACCGGGGGGCATGCGATCGTTTTCAATAAAGCCACCTGATTTATCAACCAATGTATCGACAATGCCTGCCAATGTAGCGGTGGTTGTAAAGCCTGTTACAACTTGCGCGCCTAAGTCTTCGGCTAATGTTTGTGCGTGGGTGTTTACATCAAACCTATCAGGTTCGCGACTCCAGAAAAAAGTCAGTAAAAGGAGCAGTAAAAGTAACGTGACAAACAACATCCCGAGCGTCCATTTTAGACCTTTTTCTTTCCATGTGGATGGTTTATACATATTAACGACTTTTGCGGTAGCACCCATCACGACTCTCCTTTAATTGTATTAATTGATAGTACAAATATGCGGTGTAATTGCCTACGAATCAAGTACACTTTAGCAATGAAAACAATTTTTATTGAATACATCCGCGTAACTTTGCTGCATCGCTGGTGGTTTTTGCTGGTAATGTTGGGCGTAATTACTGCGACGACACTCGGTATTTATGTGCCGGTATTTTATAAAAATATTGCCAATGGCTTTGCCCAATCTTACAGCGCAGAAACGGCACAGATGATGCTGGATAATTTTTGGATGATTGTACTTTTTTACGCGGGCATTTGGCTGTCTTGGCGCATTCTTGAGATCGGTATTATCCCCATTGATGCGGGTGGCGTGAGGCATCTTGAAAAACAATCGTTTAATATTCTTATTCAGCAAAAGTATGACTTTTTTGAGAATAATTTTTCAGGTAGCTTGATCAAACAAGCGAGTCGTTTCTCGCGTGCTCATGAAGTGATTATGGATTGGTTTTTATTCCAATTTATGCAAAACCTCATCGGCATCATGATTGCTTTTGTCTTGTTTTATCAACACTACCCTGAGTTTGCTTATTACTTTTTAGTTTGGGTTATTTTTTATATCGCATGGAGTGTTGGCTTTTCGATTTGGAAATTAAAATACGACCAAGCGATTGCCGAAGCTGATTCAAAGCTTGGTGGCAGTTACTCCGATGCGATTAGCAATATTTTTATTGTTAAAAGTTTTGCGCTTGAAAACAGCGAAAAAGAGGTTGTTAGTAAAAAAGCCAATTAGGTTTACGCACGTAAAAAAATTGCATGGATATTAATGTTTATCTCCTTTGCGGTACAAGGCTTAATGACAATGGGTATCGAACTGGTGCTCGTCTATCTAATGATTGGGAAGTGGCAATCAGGGCAATTTAATGTCGGTGAGTTTGTCTTGTTCCAATCCATACTTATTATGCTGGTACATCGCCTCTGGGATTTTGGCAGAAATTTTCGTAACTTTTTTACCGCATTGGCGGATGCCTCTGAAATGGCAGAAATCTACCAGAGCCAGCACACCAACAGTACTGAGACCGATTTAAAAAGCGCCAAGGCACTGAGCATTAGCCGTGGTGAAATCTCTTTCAATAAAATCCACTTCGCCTACGGAGGCACAAATCAGTCAACCCCCTGCCTGTTTGAAGACCTCTCATTAACCATAAAAGCCGGTGAGAAAGTCGCCTTGGTGGGGCATTCTGGCTCGGGTAAGACATCGCTCACAAAATTACTGTTCCGTTTTTTTGAGCCACAGCAAGGTGAGATAATGCTTGATGGGCACAATGCGAAAGACTTTACCCTTGCATCATTAAGAAAACAAATATCGCTGGTACCACAGCAACCAGAGCTTTTTCATCGCTCGGTGCGTGAAAATATTTTGTTAAACACACAAGCAACCGATGGAGCATTAATCAGTGCGGCAACTAAATCACGTAGCCTTGGCTTTATTGAAAGACTGAACGATGGTTTTGACACAATGGTCGGTGAGAGGGGAGTGAAACTATCAGGAGGTGAGAAACAACGTATCGCACTTGCCCGTGCCTTTTTAGAAAATGCGCCTATTGTTATTTTAGATGAAGCTACCAGCGCATTAGACTCAATCACTGAAAAAGAAATCCAAACCGCAATTTTTGAGTTGATTGAAAATAAAACAGCGATTGTTATTGCCCACCGACTTTCCACCATTTTACGTATGGATCGAATTATTGTATTAGAACATGGCAAAATTATTGAAGAAGGCACACACCATGAGTTGCTAAAAAAACAAGGCAAATACGCAGAAATGTGGGATCATCAGAGTGGTGAATTTCTTAAACGCTAATTTAGCCCAGTTGAAGAGCCTGATGTTTAAGGAATCTGAATAACCTAGCTGAGTTCTGGCAACGCCAAGTTTTCAAGTTCGAGGCATTGACTTTAAGCATAGTCATTCTATGGTTAAAATCAATAGCGAAGAAGTTGAGAACTTGGCTAAGCACCGAAAGGATCTTAATCAGGTCCTCCTTAATACATACAAACCTAGATATACCCAATGAAATTACTATTAGTTGAAGATGATGTACCTTTACGTAAACGCTTAAAAGCTAGTTTTAAAAAAGCTGGTTTTGTCATTGACATTGCTGTTAATGGAATTGATGCAGAGTATTTAGGAAACGAGATATTATATGATGTCGTTATCCTTGATATAGGTCTACCTAAAAAATCAGGTCTTGAGGTTTTACAGACATGGAGAAAAAATAACCGATACTTCCCTGTAATCATCTTGACTGCACGAGATGCATGGTATGAAAGGGTCGATGGATTACGCGCTGGAGCTGATGATTATCTGGGTAAGCCATTCCACTTTGAAGAGCTCCTATTACGTATTCAGGCATTGATGCGAAGAAGCGAATATAAGTCAGTACCCCATCTTAAAATTGGTGATTTTTTATTAAACCAAGAGAAACAAACATTAATTAATGACGATGTCATTATTGAGTTAACTAAAGTAGAGTTTCGTCTTCTGCACTATTTTCTATCACATCCAGAAACAATTTTATCTAAAAGTCGTTTAATCGAGCAAGTATACGAAAACGATGCAGATAAAAATAGCAATGTTATAGAAGTTTATATTAATCGTTTGAGGAAAAAAATTGGCCATAACATGATTTCTACACGTAGAGGTCAAGGTTATATTTTTCATAACTCGGTGGATTCTTAATGTACTCATTACAATCTCGGCTTGGTCTTTGGCTTGGCATGATGCTGATTACAATTTTTGGGGTACACATTGCCCTAATGAGCTACTTTCCGCGTTATCTTGCGGAGGAGCAAGTATTAAGACGGTTGAAACATGATGCTGACTTTCTTGTTAAAAATATCATCAGTCAAAAAAATGAAAGCATCGATAAAACAACACTTACACCCATTTATAAAATACCAAATTCTGGTCATTACTTTCAACTATTATATCAAAATAAAATATTTCGTTCCCCTTCATTAGGGGAAAGGTTGTTTGAAATACCTGCTTTAAATGGTATGGAAAGTAAAGTAGTACGTTTACATAAACCTCCCCAGCCTCCTATGTTACTTTGGGTTAATAAAATACAGATACAGGGAGAAACATTAATTATTGCAGTATCTGAAGACATAAAAAATATAGAGGAGGATATTACAGAACAACAAAAAATTTATTTCATTATTAGTATCATCACTCTATTGGTGCTAATTTTTTTACAACGATTACTTATTAAGCGGGAGCTCAAACCAGTAGACCAAGCGCAAGCACAATTGCTTTTAATTGCCAAAGGCGAAGCGGAAAGAATTACTCAAAAAGTACCTGATGAAATCCAGCCATTAGTGAATGAGATAAACAACTTACTTGCGGTAATGAGAAAGCGTTTAGAACGCTCTCGAAACGCAACGGGTAACCTTGCTCATGCCCTAAAAACACCATTATCTGTACTAACACAATTGCAAGATACCCCAGAAATAAGTAATTACCCCGACTTAGTAACGGAAATCAAAGAAATCAGTAATAGTATTCAAGCCCCTATTGATAGAGAACTAAAGCGAGCACGTTTATCTGGCGGTGTCATACCAGGACAACATTTTAAAATTAATTATGAGGTTCTAGGTTTAATTAGTGTCATGGAAAAAGTTTATGCCGAAAAAAAATTGGTTTTTGGCGTTACAATTCCCACGGATAAAACCTACCAAACTGACCGAGAAGACATGCTAGAAATGCTAGGAAATGTTTTGGATAATGCATGTAAGTGGGCCAAGTCAAAAGTTAACATTGAAATCAATGATAATAATAAAGGGTTGCATATCTTAATTGAAGATGATGGTAAGGGCATCGATACAAGTATCCAGCAATTAACCATGCGGGGAACCCGTTTAGATGAACACAAACCAGGTCATGGGCTGGGACTTTCAATTACTAAAGAAATAGTAAAACAATATTATGGCGAAATTACTTTCGATACATCCCCCACACTCGAAGGCTTAAGAGTCGAAATAACATTTCCTAAAAAGTAAGTCTTTTTTAAGCTTAAGTTAAGGTTGGTGTTTTACTATTAGAGACCTTTTGCACGACTCGAATACCGAGTAAAAATAGCTAAAATTCCACTACTTATCGTTGAAAAGCTTGCTAATAACTCGTTATTAGCTTCATTTTCTGCCGCAATCAGTGAAATTTTATCCGATTTTTCTTTCGCCACCGACGCGTGCAAAGGTCTCTATTAATCTTTTTGAAAGCATTTATTTATGAAAACTTTTATTCTCGCTATATCGAGTGTCGCTTTTTTATTTTCACCCTCGCTTATTTTTTCCAAAGAAAAAGCTGATACATTAATTAGTATGCAAGAATCTCAACAGTTAGCTCTGGGCATCAGCACTTCTAAGGCAAAGTTGGTTGAGCGTGCGTGGGGTATTTCATTCCCTGCTAAAGTAATAGTACCCAACTCACAGCTACGTGTAGTGGCAACACCATTAGGGGGGTTGCTAGAATCTCTTAAGGTATCAGAAGGTGAAGAAGTTGAAAAAGGTCAAATACTGGCTATTGTACACAGTCAAGAATTACTAGAAAAACAAGGAGAATATCTAGAAGCACTTATTGAACTAGACTTGGATTCCACAGTACGTGGACAACAGTTGCTTGGCAAGCAAAGTGACTATCTAGGAGCACTCGTAGAATTAAATCTTGCTGCTACAGAAATGAACCGTGATAAAAGTCTATCCCTCAAAGGCGTCATTTCTCGACAACGTTTTCAAGAATCAACAGCTAAGTATCGTCAACTCAAAACACGAGTAGAACAATATCAACAATCCCTTGAACTAGCGGGAATGAGCAAAGCAGCAGTTGTTAAGCTTAAGAGAACACAAAAGATGTCACCTTATGATCTTGCTCGAAACGAAAGCAAGTCACTAAAATACCAAGAGTCGAGCGTTAAATACCGACAACTTAAAACTAGGGCAGAGCATTTTCGACAAGTATTAGAATTAGCAGGAATGAGTAAGTCTGCTATTAAGACTTTGACTAAAACACATAAATTATCTCCTTTACTAGAAGTCAAATCTCCTTTAAGTGGGGTTGTTCTAGATCAATCAGTTACACCTGGTAGCCAGTTAGAATCACTCGACCCTATTTACAAAGTAGGCTATTTAACGCCTTTGTGGATTGAAATACATGTTCCGCTAGATAAACTAGGTGATGTTACTATTGATACAAAAGTCAGAATAGTGAACCCACCACTAGAAGGTAAGGTGATTACCGTTGGGCGCATGGTGCATGGTGCAGACCAAGGCGTTTTGGTTAGGGCCACTGTGAACGAAAAAACCGATCAACTCCGACCAGGCCAATTTGTACAGTCCCAAATTGCTCACTCAAACGGCAATAATGTAAAATGGTTTCGCATACCTCGAAACTCATTGGTAAGAAATAATGAAAAAACGTGGGTTTTTCTAAAGAAAAAAAATGGTTTTCAGCCTCTCCCTATAAAAATTGAAAAAGAAGAAGCAGATAGTTTAGTAATCAGTGGGGATATCTCAAATGATTTAGCAGTGGTAATAAACGGTGCAGCGGCCTTAAAATCAATTTGGCTTGAGGGTGCTGAATAATGTTATCTTCCTTAATCCGCTTCTCCCTAACACAACGAATATTGATGTTATTGGTTACGGTTCTATTAGCGGGTGCTGGGTGGTTTTCCTTTAAAGCAACGCCAATTGATGCATTCCCTGACGTGTCTACCCCTCAAGTAAAAATCATTATTAAAGCAGCAGGAATGACCCCCGAAGAAGTTGAAGCTAGAATAACTTCACCCATAGAAGTTGAAATGTTAGGTATTCCTAACATGGAAATTTTACGCTCAGTCGCAAAATATGCCCTTACCGATATAACGGTTGATTTTGTGGATGGCACGGATGTCTATTGGGCACGCCAACAAGTTGCGGAAAGATTAGGGGCAATTTGGGGGGATCTACCCGATGGTATAAGTGGTGGCATTGCCCCATTGACAACACCACTTGGCGAAATGCTCATGTTTACTGTCGAAGGTGGAAACATCTCCATGATTGAACGTCGAGACCTACTAGACTGGGTCATTCGACCTGCATTGAGAACAGTGCCAGGAGTCGCTGATGTTAATGCATTAGGAGGAAAAGTACGTACGTTTGAAATTATTCCAGATAATGCTCGTCTAGTATCAAGGGGGATTAGCATGGAAAAACTGCATACTGCCCTAAGGGAAAATAATCGTAATGACGGTGCCGGTCGTCTTAATGATGGTGAAGAGGTGCTACTCGTTCGTACAAATGGCAGTATCGAAACGTTAGATGATGTGAAAAATATTATAGTTCGCTCAGATTTAGCCGAGCCTGTTCGTGTTGAAGACGTAGCAAGTGTGCGCACGGGATCCTTAACGCGTTACGGTGCAGTTACCCATAATGGTGTAGGAGAAGTCGTCCAAGGCCTTGTATTGGGACTTCGCGGAACCAACGCTGGTGATTTAGTAAATAACGTTGAGGAAATGCTGGATACAATACGTTCCAGTTTGCCCGATGGGGTGAAAATAAATACCTTTTACAGCCGTGGTAATCTTGTTGATCGTGCTGTTGGCACCGTCAGCAAAGCAATGGCAGAAGCAACAGTTCTGGTGCTAGTTTTACTAGTGCTTTTTTTAGGCAACTTACGGGCAGCACTCACCGTTGCTTTGGTATTACCATTAGCGGCTTTATCTACTTTTATTCTGATGCGCCAATTTGGGTTATCTGCAAACTTAATGTCATTGGGTGGTCTCACAATAGCGATAGGTATGTTAGTAGATTCTGCAATCGTGGTGGTAGAAAATATAATTACCCATATCGCGCACCACCAAGGAAAACAAAAGCTTCCTCGGATACACATCATTTATCGTGCTGTTAAAGAAGTCTCAGTAGCTGTTACATCAGGTATTTCCATTATCATAATCGTTTTCTTACCTCTGTTAACCCTACAAGGCCTTGAAGGGAAACTCTTTATTCCTGTTGCATTAACAATTGTATTTGCCTTAAGTAGCTCACTGATCCTATCACTGACTGTTATCCCTGTTCTAGCTTCATTTTTACTTGGAAAGGTTTCCCATAAAGAACCTTTGTTGGTTCGTTTATTACTTAAAGTTTATATGCCTGTTTTGCGTCTTTCCTTAAAATTTAGTCGCTCGGTTGTCTTGGTAGCAATGCTGTTACTACTCGGAGCTGGTTATCTTTATACACAGGTTGGCAAAACGTTTATGCCAACATTAGACGAGGGAGATATCATTGTTCAATTAGAAAAGTTACCATCAATTAGTTTAGAGCAATCAATAGCTCTTGATTTGCAATTCCAAAAAGTATTATTAGAAAGGGTCCCTGAAGTTAAAGGTGTCGTGGCACGAACAGGATCAGATGAGCTAGGGCTTGACCCAATGGGCTTAAATGAGACGGATAGCTTTTTAGTATTAAAACCACAAAGTGAGTGGAAAGTTAACAATAAAGAGGAGCTTATTGAAAAAATACGCGATGTATTAAATGATTTCCCTGGAATTGCTTTCACCTTTACACAGCCCATAGAAATGAGAGTTTCGGAAATGCTTACTGGCGTTAGAGGTGATTTAGCGATTAAAGTTTTTGGCGAAAACTTTGATGATTTAAATACCACTGCTGACCTAATTGTTAACTCTATATCAGGCATTGAAGGCGCAGAAGATGTTTATTCGCCCCGAAATGATGGAGCTCAATATTATAAGTTAGTCGTTGATCGTGTTGCTACTGGGCGCTTGAGTTTAAGTATTGACACCTTGTTAGACATGTTACGGGCACAAATTGAAGGACTTCAAGTTGGAACAGTTTATGAGGGTACTCGGCGAATTCCGCTAGTGATAAAAGGCTCTAAAAGCTTAAGAGATTCACCCGCTCAATTTACAGGCTTACAGCTCTCTTTAGAAAATGGACAACGTATTCCATTAACCGAGCTTGTCAAAATAGAGCGAGTAGAAGGCCCCGTGTCCGTAAACCGCGAGCAGGGAAAACGTTTTGCCGTAATTGTTGTCAATGTTTCTGGGCGCGATTTAGTTGGCTTTGTTGAAGAGGCAAAAAGAAAGATTGCTGATGAGATTAAGTTACCCATAGGTTATTACCTCGAATGGGGTGGTCAATTTGAGAATCAACAGCGTGCTGCTGAACGTTTGTCTATTGTAGTTCCAGTTGCCATTGGGCTTATCTTTCTTATTTTATTTACTACGTTTCGTTCCGTGCGGCAAGCTACATTAGTTTTAAGTAATGTCCCATTCGCCATGATTGGCGGTATTATAGCTTTATGGCTAACAGGAGAGTACCTTTCCGTACCTGCATCAGTTGGATTTATCGCTTTACTAGGCATAGCGGTCTTAAATGGTATCGTTATGGTAAGTTACTTTAACCAATTACAATCGATGGGAATACCGCTCGAAGAAATCGTTATTGAAGGTGCTAAAAGACGACTACGCCCTGTACTTATGACTGCAAGTATTGCGGCTTTTGGCTTGATTCCTATCCTTTATGCAACTGGCCCCGGATCTGAAATTCAACGACCTCTCGCAATAGTTGTAGTCGGAGGGTTAATTTCTTCAACCTTACTCACACTTATTCTATTGCCAATATTTTATCGCCGTTTTGGTAGTACCACTGCTCAATGAAACAAGTAATTTAGGAGACTCCTGTGTCTGAAAAAGTTTTATTACACTTAATTATCTCACCATTATTGGAAGATGCCGTTATTGACCTTTTTTTAGAAGATGAGGGGATAACGGGCTTTACAAGTTTTCCCGTTAATGGTCATGGTGTTAGTCACCACTCACTTTCCTCTTCTGAGAAAGTAAGTGGTTATAAACGTCAAATATTATTTCAAACCTATTTATCACAACAAGAAGCTGACTTAGTAATAAAAAAATTAAAAAGTAACTTTAAGGGGAGTGGCATGCATTATTGGACAGTACCCATGTTAGGCTTCGGACGAATAGATTGATACTAACTAAAAATCAACCAAATTCAGTGATATAAAATCAAATAAATTGAATATACCAATACTACAATAAGCCTAAAAGTAACCGTGTAATCAATAGATTCAGCGTTGATAAGCTGCACTTAAACTTCTAACTTTTACCAGCCGTTTGTGTAGCATTTTTCACCAAACTGATCATTTCAATTTGGCTCCACTACATACATCTATATAATGAGCGACGATGAACTTAAAGTTATAACTAAGTTTCAGCTAAGTTTTATACTTTATACTGGCTTGTCAATATAAACATAGTCATAACAAGGGGGAAAGCGGATTAATCATTAGGATAGTGATACATATATGGATAGCCAAAAAAGTAAAGCTAGGCTCTATGAACTAGATTTATTGCGTTTCATCGCAGCAATTTCAGTTCTTTTTTACCATTATACATTTATGGGTTACGCCGAAAACCACATACAAGGCGATTATACCAGCCCCGTTGAATACACCATTCTTGCTCCCTTTGCTCAATACACTTATCTAGGCGTAAACCTATTTTTTATGATCAGTGGTTTTGTCATTTTGCTTTCTGCAAAAAATAGTAGTGCCTTAAAATTTGCCAGCTCTCGCTTTGTTCGCCTTTACCCTGCTTTTTGGGTAGCCGTTACGCTGTCATCAGCTGTGATTTTCTTATTCGGCTCGCCTAACTACTCTGTCAACTTACCCCAGTATATTATGAACTTAAGTATGATAAGTGGTTACGTAGGTATTGATCCTGTAGATGGTGTCTATTGGACGCTATTAATTGAACTTGTTTTTTATGCACTAATTTTCACCGTACTATTGTTTAAAAAATTAGACTATATTGAATTTATTATGGCAATTTGGTTAACCATTATTACCGTCAGTTTATTCTTTACTTTGCCTAAAATTGGTCGCTTTTTATTTTTCCCCGAATGGGGGACCTACTTCATTTCGGGCTCATTAGTATACTTAATTTACCTAAAAGGGCTGGATATGACTCGCGGTCTGTTGTTGTTTGCAGCGTATATTTTAACCCTTTACTTTGCGGTGCTCGAAGCTCAGGAGCTAGAGCGATTTTATGAATTATCATTTTCTAAGACTATACCACTGGTGGTTATTAGCTTTTTTTACCTGATATTTTTCTTAATTGCATTTAATAAAACACAAGCTATTCGGTCAAAAAAACTAAAAACTGTTGGCGCACTGACTTATCCTTTGTATTTAATACACGCTACAATAGGCTTTATCATTTTTAACCATTTTGGTAATACCATTAACCGTTATGCCCTACTCATTGCGGTCATTTTATTAATGATAATAATGGCTTGGGGCATTCATATATTTGCCGAAAAGCCCTTAGCACAATTTTTACAACCTAAATTAAGGAAGTTGTTGAGGCTCTGACCTCACTTTTAACTAATGAAAAATAACCATTCATCATCCATTTATAAACGCACTTTTCTGTCTTTTTTTCTGTTGATAAGCGCTAGTTTATTGAGTGTTACCTCATTCGCCAAAGACAATGCCGTAAAACAGAAAATAAACTTAGATTTCAGCGTTATTCCTATGCATTACGGCTTATTAAATGCCGAGCCTTGGACATGGGGCGAAGCTAAAGGCTTGATTGAGTATGAAGTTAGTTCTGATGTTTCAGCGGGAGACGATCAAATAACACTCAACGGACATGTACTTCACGAGTCTGAACTTTTTGTTTATTTATCTTATTCGGGCAAATACCATGTCGCTCAAGTTAAAAGTAAAGATGACAATACTTACCACTTAGAAGATCAAATACGTGGAGGAATTTCAGCAGGCCCTAATGTCTGGAACTTTTACGAAAATGGCTCCCACCCTAATACAGCAGGTCATAAAGCTATCGCTGATTTTGCCATAGAGCATCTAAACACTGCAAATATTGAAAATAAAAAGCATGTTTTTATCGGTGATAGCTGGTTTGCTGAAGGTACCTTTATTGATAGGTTCTCCTCACAAATAGCTGGAAGTCATGTGATTAACAAAGCCGTGCATGGCAGAACATCCTCCGAAGCACTTTTAGCATTTGATACAGATTTATCAAACGTAGACTCGCCTGATTTTATTTGGGTATCTTTAGGTACTAATGATTACTGGAACAGACCAATTATCACTAGCCATGAATATATTAAAAATATAGAAAACATCATTCTAAAAGTGAATACGCTAGGTGCAAAAGCAATAGTCATTGATGCCTCCGTAGGAATCTATGACGACGGTACAAGTCAGCCCAAAGCGCGATCTGATAACTATGCTAATGCTTTGCATACATTAAAAAACAATTCTAAATCTTCAGCTGGAAGCCTGCACATAATTGATTTGTTTTCACTGTTAGCCCTCTGGTCTTTTTTCGCTTTTGCAAGAAAGAAGACTAACTTAAGGAAACTCTGAATAACCTAGCTGAGTTCTGGCAACGCCAAGTTTTCAAGTTCGAGGCATTGATTTTAAGCATAGTCATTCTGCATGCGCTTTTAAGTCATTTGCAAGCAAAGCACTAAATATGGTTAAAAATCAATAACGAAGAAGTTGGAAACTTGGCTAAACCGCGCTAGCTAATAAGAGATCAAATCCTAGTCGTGATTATTTAAGGCGAACAAAAAGGGAGCACTTGGCTCCCTTTTTGTTATTACTTGAGACCAGTTAAAAGTCTCTATTAGCGTTCTTAGATTACTTTAAGCGGTACTTAATACCCATGCTCAACTTCTGGTCTAAATCATCCTTAGCATCAGTTTTTACTAATGTAGCTGTAATATTGTAAGCGAGCTGATTACCGAGTTGATAGTTAAATGCAGAGCTTAATGTATGGTTTGTAATCGCATCAACATTATCTGATTTACTATAATCGACAGTCCACTTGTTTTCCCAGTCAATCACGTCTGAAATTTCATGCGTAAGAGACATATTATTTTTCACAATATAACTTTTATTACTATCTTTTAAAGTAGTCGTTAGGATAGCTTCATTCGAGAATTGGGTTTGATTTCCTATAGGACGGTGATATTCCGCACCCACCTCAACAGCAGGCTTGCCTGTTTCACCATCATAATCGCTTAGAACAGCACCAATACCCGCACGTACTAACCATCCATGCTTACGTGTAGAAATTCTCTCATTACCTAATACATCATTTGCTCTGATTGCTCCACGAGCACCAATAGTTCCACCAAGTACTTTTTCAATATCAGCTACCCAATATTGTTGGTAATATCTTACACCATGCTTACTACGGTACTCAGCTTCTTTAGCAATGATAGTTGCAATCTCTTGGTATTTGTCGTTTGAAGGCTCTGCCGTTAGGCTGCCATTATTTCGCAATGCTGCTACAACACGAATAGCACGAGCCATTGGGGTTACATTTACAACACGGCCATAACCTAAACCAGCTGTAACTTTTGAAAATGCTTTCTGCTGACCTTTCTTAGCACCAACTTCACCTTTTCCATACCAAAAGGCTCCTTTTGAACCTGCACGAAAATACTTATCCATTGTTGCAGAACCAAATGTCTGATAAGTATTTGTAGCCGCCTCACCATTAGTTGAACTACGCTTTTTGCTACCTGATGCAGTAAAGTCATACTTAATATTGCGGCTTGGTGTACTCAACACTTTTTCAAAATCTAACCCCAAGTTCATATCATAACTTGCGCGTTGCTGGTTACCGTCAGCCGCATTAAAGTTCCCCGTTACATAAGCATCGCTATAAGCAGAGCTAGCTTCTTTGTATGAAATAATGGATGGCGCTGCATATGCGCTTAACGTGAAAACTGATGTGGTTAATGCAACAACACCTGAAATAACTATTTTTTGATAACTCATAAAGTACTACTCCCTTAAATTAAATAATTAATGAGGCTTGTTATAATCTTAGTTTATTAAATCCCATTAGAAACCATAAGATGACTCATGATCTATTGTAAGAATACAACAAATTAATAACAAGTCAAATATAAGGGTATTCTTATATAGAAAAAAAGTACTGAATTTTATATTGGTCAATTATAGCCATGAAACTTATCAAACATCTCTGGCACAAAGAGTGATATTTGCGGCACAAACGTTATCAACATTAAGAAGAATAAGAGTAGTAATAACCATGGCAGAGAAGCACTAATCGCCCAGCCCATACTTTTATTAGTGATCCCTGAAATTACAAACAAGTTTAACCCTACCGGTGGCGTTATCATGCCTATCTCCATATTAACGACCATGATAATTCCGAGGTGAATAGGATCTATTCCTAGTTTTGTCGCTATCGGGAAAAGTATCGGCGCCATGATGAGTAATATCGCCGATGGCTCCATAAAGTTACCAGCAATTAATAGTAGCAAATTTACCACTAGCAAAAACCCCCATGCGGGCAACCCCCACGCAATAATTGTTTCTGCAATTTGATGTGGAATACGTTCAGTTGTTAAAACGTGTGCGAATAAAATGGCATTACCAATAACGAATAGCAACATTATGGACACTTTCGAGGCATCTAATATGACTTTTTGTACTTCTTTATCGAAGAAGCTTTTAGGCAATGCACTCGCCATTTGCCATGTGTTTCTTGAAACAGCGGTGACTAATCCTTCGCCTTTTTTGCGCCAAGGTAAATGCTTTAATGGGCCAATATCCCGATAACCAAACACCGCAATAAAAAAGGCATAAACACTGGCGACTGCGGCGGCTTCTGTTGGGCTAGCAACACCCCCATAAATTGCACCTAGTACAATGAAAATCAGCATCAAGCCACCTAGCGCCGTTAAGCCAGATTTTGCAATTTTTTTAAATCCCGGGAAAGGCGATGACGGCAACCCTTTAATACGCGCATAAATATATATCGCTATCATTAAAATCACGCCCATCAGAATTCCGGGTGCCATTCCTGCCATAAACATACGCGCGGCTGATACCTCCGTTGCTGCGGCATAGACTAACATAACGATTGAAGGTGGAATTAAAATACCTAAAGTGCCAGCTGTACTTATAACACCTGCGGCAAACTTTTCAGGATAGCCAACCCGCGTCATGCCGACAATAACAATTGCACCTATGGCTGCAACCGTTGCCGGTGATGACCCTGAAACTGCAGCAAAAAGCATGCAAGCAAGTACCCCTGCCATCGCTAAACCACCACGAATATGCCCCACAATATCAATCGCAAAATCTATAATTCGTTTTGCCACTCCCCCTGTAGAAAGAAAGGCAGAAGATAGTATAAAGAACGGAATTGCTAAAAATGTATAGTGCTCTGAAAGTGCCTCAAATAATTTTAGTGCGATTGATGCAAGTGAATCATCCGCAAATAAAAGAATCGTCACGATGCTTGAAAAACCCAGTGAAACAGCAACGGGTACGCCAATCATCATGCAAAAGAATAGAAGAAAGAATAACGTAGGTATGACGAAAGATTCCATTATTTATGCCCTCCGCTATTACTTATAGCAGAGGCGGAATCTAATGCTGCTTCTGCCTTAATTTGAGCCACTAATTCAAGGCTCTCTTGCGCTTCATCAATATGCGAAAAACCTTCTGCATCTCCTTTTAATATTTTGATAAATAATTGTAAAAAACGAAATAAAAGAAACAAAAAACCAAGAAAAATAATACTTTCTGACATCCAGCGCAGCACTTCCAAATCTTCCATTTCAAGCTCAATTTGATGAAGTTTAGCAAGGTAATTCCAAGCGCCAATCATAAAAATCAGACAATACGCAATACAAACCGAAACCGACAATAAACCCATCGCCACACGTGTTTTCTTAGGAAATAGTTTTACAAAACTATCAACCCCAATGTGCGCGCCAACTTTTACGCCGTAGGATGCTCCAAATAAAACGAACCACGCCATCATATACAGTGTCACTTCTTGCGACCAACTAATTCCCGTATTAAAACCAAAACGTAAAACGACTTCAGAAAACACCAGCAAGGTCATCCCGACTAGTAACAAGGAGAGGAAACTCTCTTCAAATTTATTGATAAGATTAGCAAACATTTTTAACCTTCCTAAAATCAATACCTATTAAATGAGACCTTTGCACGAGTTTGTGAACGAAAGAAACGGCAAGTATTAATAATCAATCGAGTTACCCGCTAAAAAAACAAGCTGTAAGCTCGCTGAAATTATTTTCAACGATAAGCCGTGAGATTTTAGTCATCATCTGATTCGTGCAAAGGTCTCTAAATATACAAAAGGCGTACCGAATAGGTACGCCTTTTTAAACAGACTTACAAGCAACTCTGCTATTTATTAGCAGAAATTGCTGCATCCAATAAGTCTTTACCAACTATTGGTTCAAACTTTTTCCAAACAGGCTTCATCATATCAACCCATTGCTGACGCTGCTCTTTAGTTAGCTCGATAACATTTGTGCGCTTACTATCAATGATCGTTTGCTTATCACTTTTAGATTTTTCTGCTGCTACTTTATTACCAAAGGCAATTGCTTCGTCCAATGTTTTCTTTAATTCTGTGCGAATATCAGCATCCAAGCCATTCCAAAACTCTGCTGATGTCACAACCATGTAATCTAAAAGACCATGATCAGATGAGGTAATATTATCTTGAACTTCATAGAATTTTTTCGAAAGAATATTCGACCAAGTGTTTTCTTGTCCATCTATTGCCTTAGTTTGTAATAAGGTAAATACCTCAGAGTAAGGCTTCTTTAAAGGGGTTGCACCTACCGCTTCAAACTGCGCCGCCAAAACATCAGAAGACATAATGCGAAACTTTAAGCCCTTCGCATCCGCAGGTACATGCAAGGGTTTTGATGCAGACATCTGCTTCATTCCGTTGTGCATATAACCCAAACCAATCAAACCTTTCTTTTCAACTGACTTTAACAAGCCTTGACCAGCCTCACTTTGCTGAAATTTCTCGGCTGCTGCCATATCATTGAACAAAAACGGCAGATCAAAAATTTGTAATTTTTTGGTGTACTTTTTAAACTTAGATAATGAAGGCGAAGCAAGTTGTACATCACCTAAAAGCAACGCTTCTAACACTTTATTGTCACCAAATAACTGACCATTGGGGAATATTTCTACTTCAACTTTGCCTTTTAAACGCTCAGCAACTAATTCTTTAAACTTAGTTGCCATTTGTCCTTTGGGTGTATTCTCAGCAACCACATGAGAGAACTTAAGCTTTATAGGGGCTGCTTGTGCTGCCATTGATAGCGACAACACTGCCGTACTGATTAAAGCTGTTAATATTTGTTTCATTGACATGAAATGCTCCTTAATTTATCTGCATGATTATCGTAAACTTAGTTTCTTAATCATAGTTTAAAAAAGTACAATAAACCTAATAAATTTCTATACTAAACTCCCAAACCACCATGAAACAAACCGAATACCACATCAGCATTGAGCAAGATGAGAAAACCGCTATCGACTGGCTGGCTAACGCAATGATAAAAGAAAACTTATCACAATCTTTACCTCACCCTCTATCACGCAATGCACTCAAAGACATTATGCAAAAAGGCTGCGTATGGATTGAAACACAAGATGCACAAGGGCAACGCTTTACACAACGCCTACGTCGCGCTAAAAAAGTATTAAAAAAAGACGATATGCTACATTGTTACTACGATGAAAAGGTACTCAATACTCAGCCACCTATTGCCACCTTAATCAGTGACGAAGGCGCTTATAGTATTTGGAATAAACCTGCTGGAATGCTATCACAAGGTTCAAAATGGGGGGATCATTGCACAATCTATCGCTGGGCAGAAAAGCACTTACAACCCGAGAGAGCTGCCTTTATTGTGCATCGGCTTGATCGTGCTGCCAGCGGCTTAATTATATTAGCGCATAAAAAACAAGTGGCATCACAATTTTCAGTAATGTTTCAACAACGACTTATTAAAAAACACTACCACGTTCATGTAAAAGGAGACTTCTCAGCGTTACTTCCTAAAGGAAAAAACCAATTAACCGTAAATAACGAACTTGATGGCAAAAGTGCGATAAGCCATTTTAGCTTGATCAACTACAGCGAGAATGATGATAGTTCCCAACTTGAAGTAACGATAGAAACCGGACGAAAGCATCAAATTAGAAAGCATTTAATGGGGCTGAACTACCCTGTTATGGGCGACCGACTGTATGGCGTTTCTCCTCACCACATCAGCGCTAACAATAATGAGAAAAAATTAGAAAGTAGCCCTAAAAAAATCAATGAAGCACTACAATTACTTGCCACAACACTCTCTTTTGAATGCCCTATCTCTCAACAACAAAAAGTTTATACAATTGACATTGGTCAATGCTAGACACTGTTTAACGGCGTATATTAGTACGCACTTATAGAGCAAATGACACTCCTCCTAGTCTTGCCCTTAAGAGTCAGCCCGCTTTTTTATAAGCGGGTTTTTTACGCCTACTTTCATAGGTTTAAACTATACTAAGGCTATGAAATCAATAATACAATTCACTATAGTATGTTTCTTTATCATAGGAGTAATAACAGTGAACGCATTAGAAATTGGAAAACCAGCTCCCGACTTTAACCTAACGGATCAACACAATCAGCCACAAACCTTAAGGAAAATGAAAGGAAAATGGGTTGTTTTATATTTTTACCCCAAAGATGAAACCCCGGGCTGTGTCGCAGAAGCCTGTAGTTTTCGCGATAACATCGTTGCCATTAAAGCTAAAAATACCGTGGTTATTGGAGTAAGTGTCGATAACAATGAAAGCCACGAACTGTTTGCCGAGAATCATCAGCTACCCTTTATTCTTTTAGCAGACCCAAAGGGAAGTGTTGCCAAAAAGTATGGCTCGTTACGAAATTTAGTACTTTTTAAAATCGCTAAACGACACAGCTTTATCATCG
>JALSJN010000024.1 GCA_026989335.1 Thiotrichaceae bacterium | reverse complement strand
GTTTTGAATACTTATCTGGTATATCTTCGTTATCAGTTAATGTGCGGAGAAAGTTCGCGCCAGACAATAGAGCAAGAATTTACTTTATTACAAGATGATTTAAAATCACAATCGCAAAACGGGCAGACACATTTAGGGGCATTCTTAAAAGCATGGTAGATGAAACACAACTTGATCTTCTTAATTTAGATAAAATGAAAAAAGATGGCGGAGGCCCTGGCGATCACGACGGCATCGAGCGCATTCCGTTACAAGCTTATACCGAAAAAGCGTATTTAGATTACTCCATGTACGTTATTTTAGATCGTGCGCTTCCCAATATCGGTGATGGTTTAAAACCTGTACAGCGTCGCATTGTGTATGCGATGTCTGAGCTTGGTTTATCTGCCGTATCCAAACATAAAAAATCAGCACGTACTGTGGGTGATGTACTCGGTAAATTTCATCCGCATGGTGATTCTGCTTGTTATGAGGCGATGGTGTTAATGGCTCAGCCATTTTCATACCGTTATCCATTGGTAGATGGGCAGGGTAACTGGGGTTCGCAAGATGATCCTAAATCCTTCGCCGCTATGCGTTATACCGAATCACGCCTCACGCCTTATGCAAAAGTTCTGCTACAAGAGCTAGGACAAGGCACGGTTGAATGGGTGGATAATTTTGACGGCACATTACAAGAGCCATCATTATTACCATCTCGTTTACCCAATGTATTATTGAACGGCGGATCAGGCATTGCCGTAGGTATGGCAACCGATATTCCACCCCATAACTTACGTGAAATTGTGGATGCTTGTTTGCAACTGTTAAAGAAAAAAACCAGTAGCTTAGAAGAGTTACGCGAATTTGTTAAAGCGCCAGATTACCCAACAAATGCCGAAATTATTAGTACGCCAGAAGAAATAAGTAGCATCTACGAAAATGGCAAAGGCAGCGTAAAAATGCGCGCGGTGTGGGAGAAAGAGAACGGTGATATTATTATCACTGCGCTACCTTTTCAAACATCAGGCGGAAAAGTATTAGAGCAAATCGCCACCCAAATGCGCGCGAAAAAGCTACCCATGGTGGCTGATTTACGGGATGAATCTGATCATGAAAATCCGACACGTTTAGTCATTACGCCACGCTCAAACCGTGTCGATATTGATCAAATGATGTCGCACCTGTTTGCTTCAACCGATCTTGAACGCAACTACCGCGTTAATATGAACATGATCGGCACGGATGGTAAACCACAGGTTAAAAACCTCAAAACAATATTGACCGAGTGGCTAGAGTTCCGTCGTGCTACCGTTATTCGTCGTATTGAATGGCGTTTAAATAAAGTCTTAGAACGTTTACATATTTTAGAAGGCTTGTTGACAGCGCACCTTAATATCGATGAAGTCATCCGCATTATTCGCGAGAATGACGAGCCCAAACCGATATTAATGGAGCGTTTCGCGCTCAGTGATATTCAAGCAGAAGCGGTGTTAAACCTACGCTTACGCAACTTAGCAAAGCTTGAAGAATTCCAGATTCGCGCTGAGCAAGATGAATTAATCAAAGAGCGCGACGAGCTACAAGGCTTATTGGATAACCCGAATAAACTCACGTCATTGATTCGTAAAGAACTCAAAGAAGATGCCGAAAAATACGGAGATGATCGTCGCTCTCCATTAGTAATACGCGAAGCTTCACAAGTGCTGGATGAAACAGCACTAATACCATCAGAGCCTGTGACAGTAGTCTTATCAGAAATGGGCTGGATACGCGCCGCCAAAGGGCATGATATTGATCCGCAGTCACTGAGTTACAAACAAGGCGATAAATACCAAGCATCAGCCTTCGGGCGTTCTAATCAGCAAGTCGTATTGCTCGATAGCACAGGGCGAAGCTACACGCTCGCCGCCCATACCTTACCCTCAGCACGCGGGCAGGGTGATCCTTTAAGTGGGCGCTTTAAACCCGCTGAAGGCGCGACCTTTAAATCCGTAATTATGCCAAGCGCCAACAAAGGAAACGATCAACTATTCCTACTAGGCAGTACCTTTGGTTACGGCTTTATCTGTAAATTTGAAGATATGCTAAGCCGTGCCAAAGCAGGTAAAGCAACGGTGAGCCTAGGTAAAGCTGGCGCAGAAATAGCCTGTCCTTCGCAAGTTACAGACATCGAAACAGACATGATTGCAGCGGTAACATCAGAAGGCTATTTGCTCATTATTGATGCCAAAGAAATCCCTCAGCTACCCAGAGGAAAAGGCAATAAAATCATCAATGTACCCAGTAAACGATTAAAAGAAGGTGAAGAAAAAGTCGTTGCTATTATTGCACTCGCTCAAGGCGCTAAATTGATTGTTCATGCTGGTAAAAAGCACAAGAGCATTCAGGGGGCGGAGCTTGTTGAATACCAAGGTGAACGAGGCAAGCGCGGTAAACTGTTACCTAAGGGTTATCGTAATGTTTCTCGTTTGGAAACAGAGTAATTAAAATACAAAACCGCAAAAAACAGGGGGGGTGGCACGTTAAGACTGTGATATTTTCCACGAAGATCAGTCTAATAAAATGATTATCTACAGTAGTGTAAGAGAAACTAATACTCTTTAAATCGTCCGTTTCATTTGTATATTTAGTGAGTAGTGTAGGTTGGATAAGCGATAGCGCCATCCGACATGACCCTGTTAAAATCCACGACAAAACTAAAAAGTAATATCGCAGGTTGAAATATAGTAGCTCATCAGTATATGGGTGTGTGATCAAACATGGATATGTCGGATGGCGCTATCGCTTATCCAACCTACGGCACTTATTATCTTGGGTAGATACCTAAGTTTTACCGATATTCTTAGGTTCTTCTAAGCAGTTTGCTGAATTCAAGTTCCAAATGCAACACTCAGAGCTAAGAAAATAGAAAAGACATCGTAAGAAATCTGTTAACTTTAAAGTTACCACAACCTAAAGTTAAGGAGCCTTACGATGTCTCATACTCATTTAAGCGCAGAAGAACGCCTCTGTATAGTAAAAATGCTTTATGAAAAGAAAAGCATACGGACGATTGCAAAATTTCTTTCAAGATCGCCTTCTACTATCAGTCGAGAGATCAAGAGAAACACGATCAACCAAGTCTACAGGCATGACAGTGCTCAACATTTAGCAGATCAACGAAAATGCTATCCACGCTCACAAAAACGTAAGTCACATACGCCTCTCTATGACTTAGTTATTAGGAAACTCATAGAAGGTTTTTCACCCGATATTATCGCTGGTCGTTTAAAGCGCGAATACAGTAGCCTTAAAATGCGTGTGAGTCATGAGACTATTTATCAGTGGATATTGAGTGATGCAAGACTAGGCGGGGTATTGTACAGGTTACTGCATCGCCACCATAAAATACGCCATAAACAAGGTCGTGGCAGGCGTAGGCGTCAGTTTGAAGGTCGAATACCTATCAGTAAACGCCCCAAAGTTGTTGAAGATAAAGTCCGTTTTGGTGATTGGGAAAGTGACACTATGGAGGGAGGAAGATCACTGGGAGGCTTAGCCACCCACGTTGAAAGGAAAAGCTGTTTTTTAGTGACAGGTAAGCTCATTGATAAACGATCATCGACCTTTATGGATGCGACGATAAAAGCATTTAAGCCTATTGATAAGCGTTTAATAAAGACCTTCACAACGGATAATGGAAGTGAATTTGCAGAATTTAAACGACTCGGCAAGGCAACCAAAAGTCGCATTTATTTTGCAGACCCTTACTCGCCTTGGCAGCGAGGTTTGAATGAAAA
>JALSJN010000023.1 GCA_026989335.1 Thiotrichaceae bacterium | reverse complement strand
CCCAACCTCTTTTAGCTATTAAACCTTTAATCTTACAAGCTAAATCATCACTTTCATTTTTATTTAACGTACTTGGATAAAATCTCATTACTTCTTGGTCTGCACTTAATTTTGCAAAAGTGATTAAATCACTATCTTTCCATTGTCTTAATTTTAAACGATTGCTTTGTAACTCTACTATCTCCATTAGAGTAATTCCCTGAATTTTAGTTATAATTGAAGCACACCCCCTCCTTTTTTGCCACTTTTGTACGAGGATAGAGCTTCTGTAAATGCTTGTGAAATATGCTTTTGCGTCGCAGACACCTAACAGTTTATTAGACAGCTGCCGTCTAATTCATCTCTAAACTCTACCAGCAAAACAACCCAGTATCTATATTTATCAACTATATACTGTGGTTTTCTATAACTTGCTAAAAAATTATACAGCATCTGCACAATCCATTGTTGCCGCATCTGTAAAATTCCATTAATATAAATGTTCGCTTTTTGTTTTCTTTCCGGGTATTTTATCAATGACAGACTGTTTTCTACATGAACTTTTAAAGGATACTAGCTTATGGACTCGTTTTTCTAGGCATTTAAAAACTAGAAGAGTTAAGTCTATAGCTATTGATTGGTATATCAAACATGTCCAGCGGTTTCTTCAGAAAGCCAAAAATACGCCTTGTAGTGAGCTTTCAGCTGACCGAGTGATTGTTTATTTACAGTTACTTGCTGATGACTCTTTTGTAAGCAGTTTTCGCTTAAATCAATCCATTGATGCTATCCAAATTTTTCTGCGTGATTTCTTGCATAAAGATTATGTTGATGCGATTAATTGGCAGTCTTACAAGAAAGATGCTCGTTACGCACGAAATGGAAGTTATGTAGAATCACTTGATATACCTGAGTTAATTGCTAAACGTGTACAACGGTTTGACAAAAATCTGCGTGGGCGGCATGAGATTATATTAACTAAAGTGGTTAAGGTTTTACGGGTAAGAAATTATTCTCGACGGACTGAAGATACCTATTTATTATGGATTTTGCGGTTTTTGCGCTTTATTAAAACAACTGAAGAGGCAGATATTTGTGAGCAACATGTGCGCGAGTTTTTAGAATATTTGGCTTTATCTCGGCACGTATCACCGAATACTCAGAAATTGGCGCTCAATGCACTTTCATTTCTGTTTAATTTTGGGCTTGAACGACAATTAGGGAGCATCGGTGAATTTGTTAAGGCTAAATCGCAACAGCGGCTCCCTGTTGTATTGTCAAAGAATGAGGTGAAGTTAGTTTTTAAGCAGTTAACGAATAAACGACATCATTTAATGACGGGGTTACTATATGGTGCGGGGCTGCGTTTAATGGAGTGTGTGAGCCTTCGAGTTCAAGATATTGATTTTGATTATCAACAAATTATCGTCCGAAACGGCAAGGGTTTTAAAGACCGTGTTGTACCGCTACCGCTTAAATATATCCCAGCTTTAAGACTACAAATTACTGCTGTCAATAAGGTATTTGAAGCAGATTCTGCGCTGGATATTGATAGCGTTTACCTTCCTTTTGCATTGGAACGCAAATACCCAAATGCTGGAAAGCAACTGGGCTGGCAGTTTCTTTTCCCTGCTACGCGTATTGCTACGGATCAACGTTCTGGAAAAACCCGTCGTCATCACCTACACCCTACAGCTTTACAACGTGCGATAAGAAAAGCGGGACTTAATAGTGGCATTACAAAACGTGTTCACACGCATGTATTTCGACATTCTTTTGCAACCCACCTACTCGAAGCTGGGTATGATATTCGTACCGTTCAAGCATTGCTTGGTCATTCTGATGTATCGACTACGATGATTTATACGCATGTTCTTAATAAGCCTGGTATCACTGTTAGCTCTCCGGTTGACTTATTATGAACGCTTACTTTGGCAAATAGCATAGAGAGGTATTATTCAACCGCCAAATGACTTACTTTACGATAACCGTTGGGTAATAGTTTTCCACGTTTACCCCGCTCACCTAGATATTCTCCCAATTCATCACCCTGAACCGCTTTATGCTTTTTGCCTGCATGAACAATTAACTTAGCACCCTGCGGCAATGCAATCATTGACACCACATACTCCTCACCTGCTTTGAGTTTTTTACTTGGTACATTAATAATTTTATTGCCTTTTCCACGCGGTAGTTGCGGTAACTCTTTTGCGGGAATGATTAATAAATAGCCTTCAGATGTAACTGCTGCAATCATATCTGTTTCTATATCAGTAAGTTGTGATGGGCAAGTAATTTGTGCCCCTGCTTTGCCTAAACTCACAGTTGCTTTACCTGCTTTTGCTCGGCTTTGTAAATCTTCAAACTTTACGATAAAGCCATAACCAAAGTTGCTACCAACGAGGTAAAGTTGCTCATCACCTTTGCCTGATCCTGACATAATAACTGCTTTAAAAATAGCGCCTTCAGTGGGCTTGAAACGACCGCTTAAAGGATCACCCTGCCCGCGCGCAGAAGGTAATGTATGTGCAGCTAAGGTATAACTTCGCCCGTTGCTATCCAGTAACACGACTTGTTGATTTGATCGCCCATAGGCTGAGGCTTGGTATTTATCGCCTTGCTTATAGCTGAGTGAATGTGGATCAATATCATGCCCTTTGGCGGCGCGAATCCAGCCCATTTCAGAAAGTACAACCATTACAGGCTCAGAAGGGATTAGCGCAGTTTCGTCCAAAATTTGTGAGGCTTCGCGTTTAACAATGGGTGAGCGTCTATCATCGCCGTACTTTTCGGCATCTTCTTTAAGTTCTTTACGGATTAATGAGGTCAGCTTATTGGGGTTATCCAATAGCCCTTGTAACTCATCACGCTCTTTGATTAACTCTTCTTGTTCGGAGCGAATTTGGAATTCTTCAAGCTTGGCTAAGTTGCGTAAACGTAGGTTTAATACCGCTTCTGCTTGTATATCTGTTAGTTTAAAGTGCGACATCAAGACAGGTTTTGGCTCATCGTTTTCACGAATAATCTTAATCACTTCGTCAATATTAAGATGCGCAATTAATAAACCTTCTAAAATATGTAAACGCTCTAGCACTTTCTTTAAGCGCCATTCGATTCGACGAATCACTGTGTTACGACGGAATTCCAACCATTCTGTTAAGACTACCTTTAGGTTTTTAACCTGCGGTTTTCCATCAGTGCCAATCATATTCATATTGACACGGTAGTTACGTTCTAAGTCAGTTGAGGCAAATAGATGCGACATCATCTGCTTAATATCAACTCGATTTGAGCGTGGTGTAATCACTAAACGCGTGGGGTTTTCGTGGTCCGATTCATCTCGTAAATCAGCTACCATCGGTAATTTTTTAGCCCGCATTTGAGCGGCAATTTGTTCTAAGACTTTTCCACCTGAGGTTTGGAAAGGTAACGCAGTAATAATGATATCAGTATTTTCTTTCTCCCACTTGGCGCGCATTTTTACGCTTCCCTTACCTGTCTCATAGATAACTTTGAGCTCATCAGGAGAACTGATAATCTCAGCATCAGTTGGGTAATCGGGGCCTTTAACAAATTCTTGTAACTCTTCTACACTGCTGGTTTTTTTCTTGAGTAACTGTAAGCAAGCATTCACTACTTCGCGCAAGTTATGTGGTGGAATATCCGTTGCCATACCCACCGCAATTCCTGAGCCACCGTTAAGTAAAACATTGGGTAAACGTGCAGGTAACAGTGATGGCTCTTGCAAAGTACCATCGAAGTTATCCACCCATTCGACCGTACCCTGCCCTAATTCTTGGAGCAAAACTCTAGCATAAGGCGTAAGGCGAGATTCAGTATAACGCATGGCGGCGAAAGATTTAGGGTCATCTTGTGAGCCCCAGTTTCCTTGCCCATCAACCAAGGGATAGCGATAAGAAAACGGCTGCGCCATTAATACCATTGCCTCGTAACAGGCGCTATCACCGTGTGGATGGAATTTACCTAACACATCACCCACCGTACGAGCCGATTTTTTGTGTTTAGATGCCGCCGATAAACCCAACTCAGACATTGCATAAACAATACGGCGTTGCACCGGCTTTAAACCATCGCCAATATTGGGGAGCGCACGGTCTAAAATAACGTACATCGAATAGTCGAGGTAGGCTTTTTCGGTATAAGCTTGTAGCGGGATTCGCTCGATACCATCGTGATCGCCACGCTCTCCGCCATCCCCACCTATTTTATCTAGGTTTAATAGATCCAGTTGTGTTTCATCTGTCATTATTTTTTTAGCCACTTTAATATATTATCACACCCAATGCTTTGAAAAATCTAGCAAATGTGCTTTTTCTTGATCGTTATTATCCAGTACTTCTCGCAATAAGTTAAATTCTTTTTCTAGCACTTCTGAGCTAATTTCGCCACGTATGAGTTGATAACGTAAATAAATCAAATAGGTATTTAAGGTATCCGTTTCACAGCTGTTACGAATGCCATTAATATTCCCAGATTGGTATTCATCCCATACCTGCGAACCCTCCAACCCTATTTTTCCGGGAAAACCCAGTAACTTCGCCATATCATTTAATGGTGCACTAGCTTCGGGGTTGTAGCTGGCTAAAACGTCTTTTAAATCAGTATGGCGCTCATGATGACGACTCAAATAATTATCATGACGGTACTCTTTATTGTTTTTACCGTTCTCCCAATATGCAGGAGCACTAATACCATGCCTTAAAGCACGATAATGAATAACAGGAAAATCAAAAGCAGAACCACCCCATGACACAATGACAGGGGTTCTTCCTTCGACTTCATCGAAAAACTGTTGCAATAAATCAGCCTCACTACTACTCTTATCGCCCAAGGAACGTACCGCAAGCCATTTACCCATATCATCGCCTATACCGCGATAAACGATAGAAATGGCCACAATCTTCAGTAAATGTAAGGGTAAAATATCAGAACCTGATTTTTGTTGATGGATATGCCGCATCGCTTTTACTGTGCTTTTATCATCCAACCCTTGTAAGTCAAATATTGCCTGACCTGCTTTAATATCAGGAATCGTTTCTAGATTAAAAACTAATACGTTCATGGTACTTCCTTGTAGGCTTATTAAACTATTTTGTAAGTTTACCAGATGAGACTGATAGGCATGAGGGTAAGTTTATTGATTAAATACTAGTTTAACTCCAAGCAAGCCCATTAAACCACCAGCAACACGATTGATGTTATTTTTAAAACGTAGATAAATACGCTGAGCATGCGGCGTTGTTAGTGCTATAGCGACTAAAATATACCAACTTGCATCTAGTATGAATGCCATTAAGCTTAATAAAATTATAGAATAATCAGGAAGTTTCTCTGGCAGAAATGCCATAAAAATACCACCAATAACGATAGCCGTTTTTGGATTACTTAGTTGTGTTAAAAGCCCTAACGTATAGGATTTCATAAGGCTGCCATGAGAAAGAACTAATTCCTTATTAACGAATAATTCTTTAGAAACTGGGTTTATAGCATCATTCGCACCCTGCCACATTTGGTAGGCGATATAAAGCAGGTATAAGCCACCTACTATTTTAAGCGCTGTATAAAGTACTGGGATAGTTTGCAATACAACAAACAAACCCGTTATTGCCATTAAAGACAATAACAAAGCACCTGTACCCATGCCCAAGGAAGTGGCGATACCGTGAGCACGTGACTTATTCATTGCGGTTTGTGCCACAAATAAAAAACTTGGCCCTGGGCTGATAACACCCACGGCTAAAGCCAGAGCAATGGGGATAAAAAACAGATAATCATTCATGCAGGAAAAACACCTGTTGAAATATAACGATCACCTCGATCACAGATGATTGTTACAATCGTAGCGTTTTCAACAGCTTGTGAGAGTTTTATTGCCGCTGCTACTGCACCACCTGAGGACACCCCACAGAATATTCCTTCTTCTTCAGCAAGGGTGCGCATGGTAGTTTCTGATTCTTCTTGAGTAATATCGATTTCTTGATCTACCACAGAGGCATCAAATATTTCGGGTAGGTATTCCGCTGACCAACGCCTAATCCCCGGTATATCTTCATCATTACTTTTGGGCTGGACACCGATGATTTGAATGCTACTGCTCTGCTCTTTTAAAAAATGCCCTGTGCCTGTAATGGTTCCTGTCGTCCCCATTGCGCTAACAAAATGGGTGATTTGACCTTGTGTGTCTCGCCAAATTTCGGGGCCCGTTGTTTGGTAATGCGCTAAGGGGTTATCAGTGTTGGCAAACTGGTTTAACAAAAAACCTTTACCTTGTTGCCCCATTTCAAGGGCTAAATCACGCGCACCTTCCATTCCGCCCTGCTCTTTTGAAACTAGAATTAATTCCGCGCCATAGGCTTTCATGGAGGCACGACGTTCTTCGCTCATATGATCTGGCATGAGTAAAACCAGTTTATAGCCACGCATTGCGGCAACCATGGCTAAGGCGATACCGGTATTACCGCTGGTGGCTTCAATTAAAGTATCGCCAGTTTTGATGTCACCACGCTTTTCGGCCTGTTGAATCATACTCAATGCAGCCCGGTCTTTTACTGAGCCTGCGGGGTTAGTGCCTTCTAGTTTGACTAGAACCGTATTACTGCTATTGCCTGCCATTCGTTGTAATTTGACTAAGGGGGTATTACCTATACACGATTCCATGGTTAAATAATCAGTCATTGGGTTTTTATCCTTTAGTCTTTTAATCGGGCGGTTAGCTTTCTAATATGACGTAAGCAATGGCGTATTTTTTCTCATCGCTAAGTGAAATAAACTGCTTTTTTACGCCGAGCTTTTTAGCCAGTGCCAATGTTTTCCCATGAAATCTTAGCACAGGTTGTCCCTTGGCATTATTGCTGACCTCGACATCTTGGAAGCCAACCCCTTCCGCTATCCCTGTGCCGAGTGCCTTGGCGACCGCTTCTTTGGCTGCAAAGCGTTTAGCGAGGTAGGTGTTAGGGGATTTATGTGCTGCCAAAACTAATAATTCATTGGGGTGTAATATGCGCTCAGCAAAGCCTTTAGGGTGTTTTTTAAACACTTTACCGATACGCGATATTTTTATGATATCCGTGCCTATACCGATAATAGCCATTAGCTATAGAACGTCATTAGATAATAGGTACTCACTTTTTAAATACCCCGCGCTTCATTCATAATTTCGATCATCTGTCTGGTCGCTCGGCTAATACCCACAAACAGGGCGCGTGCCACAATAGAATGCCCAATGTTTAATTCTTGAATTTGTGGAATTTGTGCTACTGCCTTGGTATTGGCATAATCCAAACCATGACCTGCGTTGACTTGTATGCCGAGTGAATGGGCATATTCTGTTGCCTCAATGATTCTATCCAATTCGCGTTTTTGGTCATCACCTTCTGCATTGGCATAAGTGCCAGTATGAAGCTCAATAATTGGCGCACCAATATCAGGAACACGTTTGATGTGCTCGATATTCGGTTCAATAAATAAGGAGACACGAACCTCTTTTTGGGTAAGTTGCTGGGTTGTCTTTTGGATACGCTCAAACTGACCAATAATATCTAAGCCTCCTTCTGTGGTTAGCTCTTCACGCTTTTCAGGAACGATACAGGCATCTTCTGGCAATACATCACAGGCAATTTTGACCATTTCATCGGTGGCCGCAAGCTCTAGGTTTAGACGGATATTTATTTGCTTTCGAATTGCATAAACATCGGCATCTTGAATATGACGACGGTCTTCTCGAAGGTGAATGGTGATCGCATCTGCACCAGCTTCTTTGACGAGAAAAGCGGCTTCTAATAAATCAGGGTATGTGGTTCCACGTGCTTGGCGCAGTGTGGCGATATGGTCTATATTTACGCCTAGCTCTAGCTTTTGGCTGGTGTTTTCTTCCATGTTTAAACTCACATTCCTAAATATTTAAAAGTCGACGAGTATTTATTTTTCGTGGGGTTAATAGTGCAAACGTTGCATCCAAAAATACCCTTAACTCTCGCCACTGTGATTCTGTCATATTTTGTATATCCTGTAATGCTAAAAGTAGCTCGATGCTGATTATTGCACCACTTCGTTTTGTTAATGTTGCTATTAAGCCTTCATCCGGTGTAAAACGTAAATAAGGTGCTTTGCACTCGTGGGCTATTAAGTCATAGCCTATTTCGGCTAGGAGATAAACTTCAAAGCGCATTAAAATTTGTTGATTCAGCGAGGTGTCGTTAAGCTTATGTAGCGTGTATTTATAAGCCGAAAACAGTGCTGGCATGGGCGTGTGTTGATGCGTTAACAGCAATAAAAGTTCGTTAAGGTATAAACCCATCATTAATTCAGACGGTGGAATGGTGTGCCTCCCGCGTTCGTCTGCATCGGTAAGCGTTTGCACATCACCCTTGCCTATCCATTGTATGTGTAAATAACGAAATGGTTGAAGTGTGCCTTTAAGGACTTTACCGCGCTTTTTTGCGGGGCGTGCGACACAACAAATTTTACCCGCATCCTCGGTAAATAGATCAACTAATAAACTGTTTTCTCGAAACGGTCGTGTATTTAGAATGTAGGCGAAGGAGTTCGGCAAGGTATTAATTTATTATAAAAAGACTATTTTACCATGAAGGCTGTGAAGGTATGAATAAACACATCACTGGTTGTATGCTTCTTATAATTCTCGGTTAGAGATTATACCCAGTTCATTAAGATGTCTTGGGTTATTTTGCCAGTTCTCTTCTACTTTAACCCATTGCTTGAGCATGACCTTTTTCATTAAAAATTCTTCTAATGAGCGACGTGCAGCTTGACCGATACGCTTTAAAGTTTCGCCCTTCTTGCCGATGATAATACCTTTTTGATTAGCTCGACCTGCCCAAATTACGGCTTCTATGGTGACAAGTTTGTCAGTTTCTTCAAAGGTTTCAATATCAATGGCGGTGGTATAGGGAAGCTCTTCATGTAAGTTTAGGACGAGTTGTTCACGAATAAGCTCGCTACAAATAAAACGTATTGATTTATCCGTTATGTGATCTTCAGGATAGATAAATCCTGATTCTGGTAGAACCTTTAATAATGACTGAATCAATACATCGGTATTCATTCCCTTGGTGGCCGAGATGGGAATGATTTCTGCAAACTCTCGTTTTTTGGATACTTTTTCTAGGTAAGGAAACAAGCGGTTTTTGTCTTCTAAACGGTCGACTTTATTGATTAATAAAAAGACCGGTTTGTTCGTATGCTTTAAGCGGCTGAGTACATAGGTGTCTTCATCCGTCCACTTTAAGACCTCGACAATCATGATGATAGAATCAACATCTTCAACTGCCGCAACGGCTTCGCTGTTAAGTGTGCGGTTTAATAAATTCTTCGAATTTTGATGAATCCCTGGAGTATCGGTAAAAATGATTTGATAGTTTTTGTTATTTTTAAGTTCGGTCAAAATGCCACGAATATTAGTTCGCGTGGTTTGTGGTTTATTCGCAATAGCCGAAAGCTTATAACCCACTAAATGGTTTAGTAAGGTAGATTTACCAACATTGGGGCGACCAATAATTGAGACTGTTCCACATTGTTTCGCAGGTACATTCTTACTCATTGAGTAGTTTCCTTTTTTTGCTGCTTCTTATCAGCTTCTCTTTTCATAACGATTTCATAGGCATTTTGAGCAGCTTGTTGCTCTGCTTTGCGACGGCTTCCGGCAATTCCCTTGGTATGAATTTCAATATCTGAAATTATGCACTCTGCAGTAAATACCTGACGGTGTGCATCACCTGTTGTACTGACTAAATTGTATTGCGGAATTTCATGACCGCGTGATTGTAAGAATTCTTGCAAACGACTTTTAGGGTCTTTTAAGCTATCTTCTGAGGGCAAGTTTTCTAATCGATCAGTGTAGATTCTTAAAACAAACTCTTTAGTGGCATCGGTGCCTTTCTCTAAGTAAACACTTGCGATAACGGCTTCTAGTGTATCGGAGAGAATTGATTTGCGACGAAAACCACCACTTTTTAACTCACCTGCACCTAAACGCAAAAAATCGCCTAATGATAATTCATTGGCGATTTCAGCGAGTGTGTTTTCATTGACTAGTGATGCTCTAAGGCGTGATAAATAACCCTCTGTCGCTTTAGGCATTTTAAAATAAAGTGCATTTGTAATCACTAAACCCAAAACACTATCACCTAAAAACTCCATGCGCTCATTATGCTTTGAACCAAAACTACGATGCGTCAGTGCTTGCACAAAGCAATCACTGCTCATATGCTTATGACCAAGTAGGTCAACCAGTTTAATTGATTTTTCCATCAAAACTTATTACTTTAGTAAAATAAGTAAGTATTTTATCATGGTACTACTATGTTGTTATGGTTAATACTTAATTTGTTGAAGCAGGAGTCGGATGACCAACCATCTACTCCTGCAAAAACCTCAAAATACTAAGCTGTATGATCATTATCGACCAGAGACATTATCTGGTTCACCAAGAACTACTTCATGAGTGAATTTCATTAAAAATGATAGGTTTCCAATCCAAGAGGTTTCAACTGGGTACGTTACAACTAGTTTTTTACGGTTATCACCTTTCTTTAAACGAACGACTTTAAAAGGGTTTTGAGACTTTCCATCGGCCGTTCTACCTGCATAAAAGGACTTTTCTAGACCGCGTAAACTATTTATAGTCAAATACTTGCCAATTTTTTCATTAAGTTGGTGTTTATTAGCAGTTTTAATTCCCGCTTCACCTGCTATGTTTTTCATCATACTTTTTACGCTATTGAACTCAATATAGTAAGGTCCAACCTTAACAACAGCGCTTGCTGTCAAGCCAAAAAAAGCGGCTACGACTAACCAAGTGATCATGGTTGCGCCTTGTTGTTTCTTTTTTATTTTCATTATTATTTTTCCTAAAGCTTGTAATTACGCACGAAGGCAGTTTATATCAAGGGCAATTATTACATGAGAAAGGTGAAGCTAAGCTGAATCAATTAACTGCAGTACCAATACGGCCAGCCTGAAAACCATCGCCATTTTCTAGCCAGTTCCAATGCATCCATACAAAGGAGGCTTTACCGACTAAGTTGGCTTCAGGTACAAAGCCCCAAAAGCGACCGTCGCTACTATTATCGCGGTTATCACCCATCATAAAATAATGTCCTTCGGGGACTTTCCATTTTCCTGCCCTTGTACTTTGCGGGTACAAAATCACATTATGCTTTACTCCATTGGGCAGTGTTTCTGTTTTTTGGGATACTTTTCTAGCGCTTCCTAAACCATCTTCTACGGAATAATTTTCTATTGATTGATAGTTAAGCGCTACACCGTTTATAGTCAATTTTTTATCATTCGACCATTCCACCGTATCACCAGGCAGCCCAATAAGACGCTTAATATAGTTTATCTCAGGCTGTGGCGGATAGCGAAAGACAACTACATCACCGCGCTCAGGTTTATCAACCTCGAGAATTTTTTGATGAATAACAGGCAAGCGTACACCGTAGGCGTATTTTTTGACTAAGATGAAGTCACCTACTTCTAGGGTTGGAATCATGGAACCTGAAGGAATTCTAAAAGGTTCAGCGATAAATGACCGTACTACAATAACAATTAATAATATAGGAAAGAATGATTTTGAAAAATCAACAAGAAAGGGATCATCACTACGCGCCTGCTTAGGTTTCCCCCATCGACTTAAGGTGTAAAATAAAACAATTAGGCCGGTTACTACAGTAAGTACGACCAGCATCAACTCAATATTAAAGCCCCTTTCCATACTTAACTCTCATCTCTTTTTAAGACAGCCAAGAATGCTTCTTGGGGAATTTCGACATTACCCACTTGCTTCATACGTTTTTTACCCGCTTTTTGTTTCGCGAGTAGTTTTTTCTTACGCGAAATATCACCGCCGTAACATTTTGCGGTTACATTTTTACGCAAGGCTTTTACATTTGAGCGAGCAATGATATTACCGCCAATAGCAGCTTGAATGGCAACATCAAACATTTGTCTTTGAATGACTTCGCGCATTCTTTCAACTAATACTCTGCCACGGTTTTGCGAGAAGTCTTTGTGTACGATTATTGATAAAGCATCGACTGGCTCACCATTAATTAATGTATCAACTTTTACTAAGGGTGCAGGTTCAAAGCGATCCAGCTCATAATCAAAAGATGCATAGCCACGGCTGACAGACTTTAATCGATCAAAGAAATCCAGTACCACTTCGCTTAAGGGTAAGTCATAGGTTAGCGTTACTTGATTGCCGAGATACTGCATTTCTTTTTGAACACCGCGCTTTTCTATACACAGAGAAATCACATTACCGACATACTCTTGCGGCATCATGATTGTGCCACGAATGATGGGCTCACGAATTTCTTCAATATGATTAATTGCGGGTAAGTCTGCAGGGTTATGAATATTTATAACCTCACCTTTAGTCGTTACGACTTCATAAATTACAGACGGTGCTGTGGTGATCAAATCAAGGTCATATTCACGCTCTAAACGCTCTTGAACAATCTCCATGTGGAGCAAGCCAAGGAAACCACAACGAAAACCAAAGCCTAGCGCTTGGGAAGTTTCTGGCTCATATTTAAGTGAGGCATCATTGAGGCTGAGTTTATCCAAAGCATCGCGTAAGTTTTCATAATCTTCCGCGCTCACTGGAAATAACCCTGAGAATACACGTGGCTGGATTTCTTTAAAACCTGCTAAGGGCTCAGATGCGGGGTTTTTCGCAGAAGTAAACGTATCGCCTACTTTTGCAGCTTCAATGTCTTTAATGCCCGCAATCACAAAGCCCACTTCACCTGCAACCAGCGCTTCTGTATCTTTTCGCTTTGGAGTAAATACACCAACATGGTCAACTGCATGCTCTTGCTGGGTCGACATGGGCATGATCTTCATTTTCTTAGTGATGCGTCCATCAACCACACGCACTAAGGACACCACGCCTAAATAATTATCAAACCATGAATCTATAATTAATGCTTTAAGCGGCTTATCAAGGTCACCCGTAGGCGGCGGTATGCGCTCAACTAGTTGCTCAAGCAAATCATCAATACCGACTCCCGTCTTACCACTGACATGAATTGCATCGGTAGCATCTATACCAATAATTTCTTCAATCTCTTTTGAGACTCTATCAACATCAGCGGCGGGTAAATCTATTTTATTCAGCACCGGAACCACTTCAAGATCAAGATCAATCGCGGTATAACAGTTTGCTACGCTTTGAGCCTCCACACCTTGTGATGCATCAACCACCAACAAAGCACCTTCGCAAGCCGATAAAGAGCGGGAAACTTCGTATGAGAAATCTACATGACCTGGGGTATCAATAAAGTTGAGGTGGTAGATTTGGCCGTCTTTTGAATGAAAATCAAGTGACACACTTTGTGCCTTGATGGTAATTCCACGTTCACGCTCAATATCCATTGAGTCAAGTACTTGCGAGTCCATTTCACGCTCAGTTAAACCTTCACAGGTTTGAATAAAACGATCGGAGATGGTCGACTTGCCGTGATCAATATGAGCAATTATAGAGAAATTTCGAATATTTTGGTTGGCTTGAGACATTGGCTACCGCGTTTATGCTTTAAGGGCTTCTCTATGTAAATTAAATTATATAGAAAATACTGCTCTTAAAGCCTTTTCATCAAAAAAATGATAGAAAATGACTTCATCGTTAACCATGACTACAGGTACATCTGCATTGTACTTTTTATTGAGTTCAGGATCTTTATCAATATCTATCGGCTTAATCTTATACCCCAGCTCTTTTTGCAGCTGAGATAAAGAAGCCACCACATCATCACACAAATGGCAGCTTTCGCGATGATACACGATTACGTCTGGTGTGAGTATGCGCATGATTAACTATTGATAAAAATTAGTCTTTCTTTTTAGCCGTTGGTTTTTCTGCTTTTAAGGCAAGGTAACGCGCTGAGCCACCTCTAAGTACTAAAAAAGCATAGGTTTTATTCTCTTCCATACCCTGCACTAAGCTTTCAAAGTGTTTGATGTCTGTTATTTTCTCGCCTTTTAGCATTAACAGCACATCACCTGCCTCAATTCCCGCATGTCGCGCAGAATCACCTATAACACGCTTAACAACGACGCCGTGATCAACCTCTAAAGCTTTTTTAGCAATTGTGTCTAGCTCAGCTAGCTCCATACCTAAAATAAGCGCAGGTTTTACTGTTTTTTTAGGTTTTTGCTTAGGCAACGCCTTACTTAGAACAGTATCTTCCGAAGGGAGCTCACTGAGCTTTAAGGTTAATGTCTCTGTTTTATCACCACGCCTTACTTTAATTTCTATGTCTTTATCAATAGGCGTTGCTCCAACCAAAATAGGAAGCGTAGAGGCATCCCTAACAGGGTTTCCATTAAATTCTAAAACAATATCACCTTGTTGCAAAACACCCAGTGCGGGACCTTCTTTTATAACATCAACCACTAATGCGCCCTTTGGTTTATCTAAACCAAAGGATAACGCAAGCTCGCGTGTCACTTCTTGAATATACACACCTAGCCAACCACGAGATACTTTGCCTTTGGTTTTTAAATCAGCCACTACACGCTTTGCAATATCAATAGGGATTGCAAATGAAACACCCATAAAACCACCAGTACGACTGTAGATTTGTGAGTTAATGCCAACGACTTCGCCTTTCATATTAAACAACGGGCCGCCCGAGTTTCCTGGGTTAATGGCAACATCGGTTTGAATAAAGGGTACATAGTTTTCGGTCGGTAAGCTACGTCCTTTGGCGCTTACTATGCCTGCAGTAACACTGTGATCAAACCCAAAGGGAGAGCCAATAGCAACGACCCATTCCCCTACTTTTAGATCTTTCGAACTACCGGTTTCTAGCACCGGTAAATTGTCTGCCTCTACTTTTAAAAGTGCAATATCACTACGCTTATCCTTACCAACAACTTTAGCAGACAGTTCACGGCGATCACTTAAGCGCACGATAATTTCATCAGCATCACGAATAACGTGATAATTTGTCACGACATAACCATCTTTTGAAATAATAAATCCTGAGCCTAAAGAGCTGGTATCTTTTTCACCATCAAAACCACCCGCACCATCTCGATCAAAAAAACGCTTCATTAACTCATCAAGCATTTGATTTTTCTCGTCACTATTTCCTTCACGGTTACCATCAAGCCCACCTAAAAAATCATGCGGTGATTTATTCGCTGCTTTCTTACTGGTCTTCGTACTAATATTAACAACTGCGGTGCGGTGCTGCTCTACCAGTTTAGTAAAATCTGGCAAACCATCTGCTAAAGCAGAGCCAGTTAACACACTAATATTGAGTAGCGATACGAAAAATAATCCGATAAGTTTTTTGCTTTGAAGCATGCTGCTTTCCTTTAAGTTAAAGCCGTTATTGTTGTTAATGATGATGAGAGGACTTTGTACAAAACAGATGATGCGTAAAAATATCACCACTGATTCATGCACGATCACAATGAAAAATACTAACTATTCCTTTAAACGTATGGTCAGTTTATTTAGTTTCAATGTTTATTATTTTTCTTATTAAGGTGGGCTCAAATTGATTGGATACTTTTTGTTGTTTCAAGTAATTTTTAACAAAAATAAGTGTGATGATAAAGCCCATCAAGCCCACAACCGTACTCAATATTTCCCCACCCAATGATTTCGCAATACTGGCTGTTAGCAATAAACTCACCAAGGGTAATAAGTACATCAAAAACGTACCTAATAGAATTTTTTCGGAAGATAAGGCGAGTACCGCACGATCACCTATCTGAAGGTTTAAAGTATTTCTAACCTTCAAGCCTGCTTTGGGTGATTTTTTCTGACTTGAACTGAAAAAATTAAGGCTACCGCAGGAAGATTTTGATGCGCAACTACCACAAGCGGAAGCTGCTGAGGTTTCAACATAGGCGAAACCATCTTTGATTAACGTAACTTTAACCGTTTCTTCTGTATCTACAATACTCATTTATTCCTCTGACCGTAGTACTTGGCTAGTGCGATGAGGTTACTTTTTCTGCAAGCTTTTTACAATGTTTTTCAAGGTTGCTTCTGGCACTTCACCAACAACGGTTACAAGATGACCGTTTTTTTCTTGAGAGAATACATTGAGTGCGCCTGAATTTATTTTAACGGCTGGGTTGCTCACGCCAGCAGTCAAAGGTGAGACAAACACAGATAATGAACTTAAGCCATCTGAAACAATATAGTGCTTGGTGACATCATCAGATGATTCTTGATCATTAATTTCAGGTGCACTTTTGATTTGAAAACCTGCAGGCAAGGCTTCCATCACCCAGCCATCATCTAGTGTAATATTGCCGGCTTGAAAATCTTGACTATGATCTTGCGAGTACTGCTGAGGCTGAACATTCACCTTCATTGCACCAACGTGTGTGCTTTTAGCCCCAGACAATGAAGAAGGTGCTAACGTTGCAGACAACACCGCTTTTGTAACACTGGCTGCGTTTGTATTACCATTGCTAGTAGCTACCTGTTCTTCGGCAATATCACCCTCCGCCACACCAATTTCAATAGTCGTAAACATTAGTTGCTCAACGGGCTTATGTGACTTGCCGACCAACATGTAATCTAACAACATACCCGTCACGTCATCAATACAAAACTTTTGCAAATAACGATTACGGTCTTTAGGGCGAGCTGTAATAATACGACACGGTATATTCGCGATACGATTGGTACGACCCATATCAAAGGAATAGACACGATTCATCTCAGGCACAATTTGCGGAATAGATGATAGCGAGAAGCCTGTTAGCTCACGTGATACTTCACCACCTGATTCATTTAAGCGTACTACTCGTTCAGATTCAACGCCGTTAACAACTTTATGTTCAATTTGCAGCGTGGATAAAGAATCACCACGTAAATAAACCAACGATCCTTTGTAATCCAACTCGCGTAAGGCACGATTCATACGGTTAATTAATTCTATTGCCGCTTCATCTGCTGATACGAGTGGTGAGTAACTTAACAATGGAATAATCAATATTCCTGCAAGAGACAATCCTTTTGTCAATTTTATAATTTTCATAGTCTATCTAGGTTTCTTATGCTCACGTTTTACAACTCTGCAGTATTAAAAATCAGAGTAAGAAATAACACGTACCGATGGCACGAATGTGGTGTTCGATGCAAATTGCATATGGCTGTCAACATAGCGCTTTAACAAGGCGCGGGTTTGTGCGTTGGCGTGTTTATAACCATCTGTTTCTTTTACAGGCTCGGTCATTGCAACAACTGTTTTAGCTTTAGCCTCAGGCTGCGCCATTTCCGCAGCGGAAATAACCGTAGCAGACTCCATTGCCGCTAGGCTTAGCTGAGTTTTATTAGCTTCTGGCTGGGCTGCTGTAGAGGCGAGCATTGCTGTTTCTACAGAACTAGTTGGTTGCTTACTTTGTTGAAAATTTTGTACGCCAATCACTGCAATGGCAGCAAAAGATGCCGCTATTGCAAAACCACCAACAGGGCGTAACCATGAGCTATTATTCGCCGCCGGCTTTACTTCACCGCCTTCAATAACCACTTGATGATAGTCAGATTCTTTCTCAATTTGGGCATGAATACCCGCCAAAAAGTTATTATCAATAATCATGGTAGCATCTGTAGTTGAGCTTGCACTTCGCATCGCCTCTCCAATTAAACTGTAAGATGACAATGACTGACGTAATACCGGTGAGTTGTTTTTTGTTAATTCATCTAAGACTCGTGTTTGTTCAAATGCCCCAGCTTCATCATCCAAAACGGCTGATAAGTGCTCATTTAACGAAATTGATGTGTTGTTTGTATTACTCATTTTAAATTTCTTCTTAGTTATTTCGAAGTGCTAAACACTCCTAACGTTTATAATTAATTTATACACTTTCTCTGACAGCAAATAAACAGTTAGTTCATTTTAAAGCGATGAAAAAACAATGCTTTACCTACTAATAGTCCAGTTTAGCGCGTTATTACTGATGCCGCGCTTAACAAAGTTTGTTAAGCCGAGCCAATTAACGGTGCTAACTCCTTTTCTATGGCATCTCGTGCCCTAAAAATTCTTGATCGTACAGTGCCTATTGGGCACTCCATCACATCGGATATTTCTTCATAACTTAAGCCTTCAAGTTCACGTAATGTAATTGCAATACGCAAATCATCAGGCAGTGCCTCGATTGCTATTGTGATGGTTGAATGAATCTCCTGTGTCATCATTTCATTTTCTGGTGTACTCATATCACGTAGTTTGCCACCACCTTCGTATTGCTCTGCTTCTTGTGCATCGATATCATCATCAGGCATACGACGGCTTCGCGAAACAAGATGATTCTTCGCTGTATTAATAGAAATTCGATAAAGCCACGTATAAAATGCGCTATCACCGCGAAAATTCTTTAAACCGCGGTACGCTTTTATAAATGACTCTTGTGAAATATCCATCGCGATATGCGGATCATGCACATAACGCATCACAAGGTTAATTACTTTTTGCTGGTATTTAAGCACCAACACATCAAAAGCGGATTTATCCCCTGCTTGTACACGTTTGACCAGTTCTAAGTCAGTTTGGTTCTCGCCCATTAGGGCTTATCTCCTTTACGGTATGATTTTTAGGACAAACGTAAGAATTTTGTAAAAAACCCTTAACCCCAATTAAAAATCATCACCTGCAATATTATTGTTATCGGGTATGATAGTCTAAACAATCACTTTAACCAACCAACAAGCTCGCTTTATTATGCATGACGTATTAATTATCGGCAGTGGCGCTGCAGGGCTTACCCTAGCCCTCAGCTTGCCTAAAACTATGAGTGTTGCCGTACTCAGCAAAGAAGAGCTCGCAGAAGGTAGCACTTATTATGCGCAAGGCGGGATTTCTGCAGTGCTGGATGAGTCAGACTCGTTTGAATCGCATATTGCGGATACGCTCGATTCTGGCGCAGGCTTGTGCGATGAAGCCGTGGTTCGTTTTGTGGTTGAAAAAGGCCCCGAGGCGATTGACTGGCTGGTTAAAGCAGGCGTGCCTTTCACCCGAGAGGATTCAAATAACGAAACAAGCAACGACGGCAGTAACTTGCACCTCACTCGTGAGGGCGGGCACAGCAATCGCCGTGTAGCACATGCCGCTGATGCCAGCGGCAGAGCAATTGAAACGACCCTTATCTCTGCCGTTAAAGCACGCAAAAATATTGAATTATTTGAACACCACATCGCAATCGATCTCATTACCTCGCGTAAACTTCAACACCAACGTGACAACCGTTGTGTCGGCGCCTATGTACTGGATATAAACAGCGAGAAAGTCAGCACTTTTCAAGCCAAATTTACCGTCATTGCAGCAGGTGGAGCGAGCAAAGTATACCTCTACACCAGTAATCCTGATGGTGCGAGTGGCGATGGTATCGCGATGGGTTGGCGCGCAGGCTGCCGTGTTGCCAATATGGAGTTTATGCAATTCCACCCCACATGCCTTTATCATCCACATGCAAAATCTAACCTAATCACAGAAGCGGTAAGAGGCGAAGGCGGACGTTTAATGTTGCCTGATGGCACTTACTTCATGGAAAAATTTGATCCCCGTGGTGATTTAGCCCCACGAGATACTGTTGCCCGCTCTATCGACCATGAAATGAAACGCTTAGGGATTGATTCGGTCTTTTTGGATATTAGCCATAAGTCCGAAGCTTTTATTTTAGAACACTTTCCAAATGTTTACGCCATGTGCCGCAAGTTTGGTTATGACATGAGTAAAGAACCCGTCCCCGTGGTGCCTGCTGCGCATTACACTTGCGGAGGCTTAATGGTTAACGAACATGGCCACACAGACGTAGATGGCTTATATGCCATTGGTGAAACTACCTTCACTGGGCTACACGGGGCTAACCGCATGGCAAGTAACTCATTGCTAGAATGCGTCGTTTATGGTCAAGCATCTGCGTTAGATATTATCAATCAAGACAAAAACACATCTGCGATCAGCATTACCATTCCTGGATGGGATGAAAGCCGCGTAACTGATTCAGATGAACGCGTGGTGATTAATCATAACTGGAATGAACTCAGAAGCTTTATGTGGGATTATGTGGGCATTGTACGCACGGATAAACGCCTGCAACGCGCTCGCAACCGAATTGAAATGCTACTCAATGAAATTGATGAATATTATTCTAACTTCCGCGTTAGCAGTGATTTGATCGAATTAAGAAACTTAGCCGAAGTTGCCCGAATGATTATTCGCTCAGCCCAATTACGCAAAGAAAGCCGAGGCCTTCAATATAACCTTGACTACCCCGCTGCTGACCCTATGCTAGAAAAAGTAAACACGATACTTGACCCACTACGTCGCAGTAATGCAACGCTTAATGATTAATCGTGTTTTTTTAGAACTAACCCAAGCCACTAGATTAAGACAATTATAATTTAGCACAGAAATATCGGCATTTCTGTCAAGCTAAAAAAATTGGACTTGATTAGATTAGATTCTGCTTAACAGCACATCTTCAGAAAATCCTTGATTCTCTAAAATACGGCGTAACCGTTTTAGTGCTTCCATTTGAATTTGGCGTACCCGTTCACGGGTTAAACCCAGCTCCTCACCCACTTGTGCCAAAGTCGAATTATCATGACCATGCAAACCGAAGCGCCGCACGATAACTTCTTGCTGTTTTGATTCGAGCTGGCTTAACCAATCTTCAACCGAGCTATGCACTGCCTCATCATTAATCGCATCATCAGGCTCTTGTTCATTTTTCTCTGAGATAAAATCAACCAACGGACTATTGCCTTCTTTACCGATATTAATATCCAGTGAACTAACGCGTTCACCATAACGCATTAGCTTTTGTAGCTTATCTACAGGTTTCCCTAAGGCTTCGGCGACCTCGGCGATACTCGGCTCTTCACCGGTTTGTTGTGTGAGCTCCCTTGCTTTACGGTAAAACTGATTAATCTCTTTATTTATATGAATCGGTAAGCGAATGGTTCGCGACTGGTTCATCAAAGCACGTTCAATATTTTGCCGTATCCACCAAGTAGCATAGGTTGAAAACCGAAAACCACGTTCAGGGTCAAATTTCTCGACAGCATGAATTAAACCCAAATTACCTTCTTCGATTAAATCAGGCAAAGGTAAACCACGATTCATATAACGGCGCGATATTTTAACCACCAAACGTAAATTACAGGTGATCATTTTAGTCCGACCAAGCTCATCACCCTGCCTTGCTAATCGCCCATACTTAACTTCTTCCTCTGGCGTTAGTAATGGAGAGAATTCAATCTCCTTTAAATACAGCTGTACGGCGTCCAATTCTTTTCGTGAGACGCGCGTCGTGCTTTTTTTAATCTGATCTAGCGCAAGCTTCTCTGAGGGTTTAGATGCTTTGTCGCCTTCGTTACCGATAGTTGTGTGGTATGAGGATTTTTCTGGTGAGCTTTTACTGGCTAATGGCTTTTGGTTCGCTAATGGCTTTTCATCAAGCAAAGGGTTCAAACCAGCGTTAGGTTTGTTTTTAGCACCTGCGTTAGGCAGGCCATTTAGATTCGTATTTATCATAGACAACTCTCCAATAGCATCTATTTAACAGGTCGCACTAGGGGAGCGCCCTGCTTAGCGGCAATGGCTCAAACAGCTTGAAATAGCAGAACCATCATTATCACTCGACAGTAGCATAAAAATCAAAGGCGAACTACCTCTTTGGAGATAGTTTTATAGTTTCTATTTATAGCCACTATTGAATATTTTTCTACCACGTACGAAATCTCTGAAAGATAATCTTTATTCATTAAAAATCGTACCGATAATAAACAATCACCTTTTTTAAATCGAAATACAATCCGTATATTTACCTAAATTTACACTCTGAGACCTTTGCACGGGTCGGTGGCGAAAGAAATATTCGATTAAATTTTACTGATTGAGGCGGGAAATGAAGCTAATAACAGGTTATTAGCAAGTTTTCCAACGAAAAGCAGTAAATTTAAATCATATATACTCGTCATCCGAGTCGTGCAAAGGTCTCACTTTATTTCTAATCAGCATAGACCAGTTATCTCCTTAATTCGTAATCTAGAATTAATTCAAACAGCTGATATTAACTTTAAGCTATACTCATATTGAGTACCTCAACTTGATAGGTACGCTGGTGGGTGCAACACGTTATTTTGACATGGACTATATTAGACCGCCCAGTGGCGCTGCCGCCCTAAGGTTGATTTAGGAACCCTAGGTTTAAGCTCTAATATACCGGGTAATTGTGTTATCGCTTTTGATAGCGCAAATGCTTACAAGTTTAGACACACTGTCAGCAACAAACGACTTGCTCGCTATCGCTTATGGTATAGAGGCAAGAAACTAACCAATAAACAGAATAAAATTACTACACCTTGCAGCTTTAGCCCTGATATGGTTCAACTTTCAACAACAAAAAGATTTAGAAAACGCATCAAGTCAGGCTTATATCAAGATATTCTGACCATTACGGTTGCTACTGAGTAACCAATAATCAAAGATGTAGAATCATCACTTTTTGCGCGCAACAAGCCAAAGCCTACCAAAACTCTCATATAACCTGACATTCTGCATCAGCTATCATATAGTTAATCCTTACATTTCACCTTACTCAGGAAATATATGATTAATGCACTACAACAGATGGCTCAAGACAATAAAACAACCGCTGAAATGCTGCGTTACATGATAATAGATTCAAAAATAGAACAACAAATAGACCTGATGAAAAACTTTGCCGAAGCCTTTGATGTGACGCTCGGCGAAGTCACCGCCATTGCTGCTTGGTGGCACGATGAAACAGCCGAACTTAATGACAATGACATTAATGCTTATATGTCACCCCTCGTTCAAGACTGGCTAAAATCGAATACTAGCCCTCAATCATCTTAAAATAGTTGACCAAGTTCTCTTTCAGCTCAAACATTTCTTTGTTTATCTGCTCCTTCTCCGGACA
>JALSJN010000022.1 GCA_026989335.1 Thiotrichaceae bacterium | reverse complement strand
CGCTAAATAAAGTACCGATGCCATCGCGCGTATACAGCTCTAATAATAAGCCATCCTGAGTCTCCGCACTGATTAAGTGAACGCGCTGAACGCCGTTTTTTAAGGCTGTTTTAATATGATTCAGCAAGCGGCTTTGTTGTTTATGTGACTCAATAAAAGCATCCATTGATTGCAATTCAATATCAGTGGTGGGCGTGGCTTGATCGGTATGCACAAAAATAAGTTTATCGGCTTGAAGTGCTTTAGCGGTGGCGCTGGCGACATCTTCATAACGCAAATTAAATGCCTCACCGGTGGGTGAAAATCCTAATGAAGAAAGTAACACGATACTACCTGCATCAATCAGTTGTTTAATCAGCGGTGCGTTGATTTTTCTTACCGTTCCGGTGTGTTGAAAATCCGTACCGTTGTGAACGCCAAGAGGCTGTGCAGTAATAAAGTTTCCCGAAAGAACGCCCAGCCCTTGATTAATAACAGGCGGCATACTCAAGGCATGAGTAAGCTGATTTTCTATTTCAACCCGCAAAGCACCTATTGTTTCTTTGGCGGTTTGTAAGGTTACATCATCCGTTACCCGCATATCGTCGACAACGGTGATTTTATGGTTTAGCGCTTTAAGGTGCTTATCAACCTGCGGACGAGCACCATGAACCAAAACCACCCGCGCGCCTAAAGCAGACAAAATCGCAATATCTTGAATCAGCTTAGTAAAAGACTCACCAGCAATCACTTCACCCGCAAAGGCAATCACAAAAGTTTTGCCGCGATGAAGTTGAATGTAAGGTGCGGCTTCTCGTAAGAAGTCGGTTGGGTTGGTTGTACTCATAGTTTATTGCCCAAAGGCACTTTTTATATGGTTTAGATTTCCATTATCGCCTTCAATCGCAATCACGTCAAAGCGCAGTGACGATTGGGGCGCGTATCTTTGTGTATAAGCTAGTGCAGCTTTAATAATGCGTTGTTGTTTTTTAGGAGTAACGCTTTCAGTAGCTCCACCAAAATCTGCATTTTTTCGATAACGCACTTCTATAAAGACGGTGCTTTCGCCATCCTGCATAATCAAGTCAACCTCGCCTGCTTTGGTAGAAAAGTTTTTTTCAATCAGTTGGTAACCTTGTGTCAGCAGATATTGATAGGCTTCATCTTCTGCTTTATTGCCCTGTTTTTTACGCGATGTTAATGGCTTGCGGGGTTTGCTTTGCAGAGCAGAACGTAATTTATCCTCAACCTTGCTAAAAAGTGACTGTTGTTTCTTCATTCCTTTACAATAGCACCCATGAGTACAAAAAAACCACAAGGCACTTTATATATAGTAGCTACGCCAATAGGCAATCTTGGTGATATGACGGCGCGTGCTATTGAAACCTTAAAAAAAGTAGATAAAATTTGTGCTGAGGATACGCGCAATACCCGTAAGCTATTAACACATTTTGGTATCCAAGCTGACTTGCAAGCTTTACATGATCACAATGAACAAAACAAAATTGGCCTGATAAAGTCATGGCTGGATAGTGGTGAGAATATTGCGCTAGTCAGTGATGCGGGCACGCCTTTGATCAGTGATCCGGGTTATCATGTGGTTAATCAGTTGGGTGATGCGTATAAAATTGAGCCGATACCAGGGGCTTCTGCCATTATAGCGGGGTTATCGGTGGCGGGTTTGCCAACCGATCGTTTTACCTTTGAAGGTTTTTTGCCCGCCAAGTCAGTGGGGCGTAATAAAGCGCTTGAGGCTAATTTAACAGAACGGCGCACTCAAGTTTATTATGAATCAAGCCACCGCATCGTCAAAACTATTGAGGCAATGCTAGAAATTTTTGGTAGTGATCGTAAAGTAGTGCTGGCGCGCGAGCTAACGAAAATGTTTGAACAAATCTATCGAGGTGATTTGGCGGGTTTACAAGTATGGATTAAAGTAGACCGGATGCATCAGAAGGGTGAATTTGTACTCATGCTGGCAGGGTATGAACAAGAACAATCAACGGATGAGCAAAGTGTGGCTGTAGAAAGTTTATTAAAAATACTCGTAGATGAGCTGCCGGTTAAACAGGCAGCAGGGTTAGCAGCAAAAATCACGGGTAAAAAGAAGAATGAGCTTTATAAGTTGGCGATGAGTTTGAAAAAACAATCACTTTAATAGTCAGTAACAATAGCTACTATGGCTATTTGCAATAAGCGGCTTTATTCGCTATTTTTATCTGGAACTAGTTTTTAAGGTGTTATGCGTATGTCACGAGATCATTATTCGGCTTTTTATGGCTGGTTACTCATTGTTGGTGTAATCACTTTTGGTGCTTATTTGCTTTGGAGCTTCGGTCTGTTTGCAAAACTTCTTACCGAAGATATGACTAATCTTTCATCTATTATTCTGGTGTTATTTTGCATAATCACACTGTATTTAGGCGCTGCTGCATGGCAGCTTTCTCGGCAAGTATCTTATGCTGCTTCTTGTGCGATTAATGATAAGAGCGCTTCTAGTTTTTCGAAAAAACTACCTGCCAGTTGGGCAGGTCAGCATTTAACACTGCTTCAATGGCAACGTGAGCAATCGACCCATGAGTCTGAATCATTACTTGCGCGCTTGGTTGAAAGAATTCATCGTGGGCATGCATCAGGTTGGTTTTTTTCTGATATTTTAATGCGCTTAGGCTTAATCGGTACGGTGATTGGTTTTGTTTTAATGTTAAGTACAGTTTATCAACTAAAAGATAATGATATTCAGGCCTTACAACAACTATTGGGCACGATGGGGAGCGGTATGCAAGTGGCGCTATATACGACGTTGTCAGGTTTGGGTGCAGCAATGTTAGTGAGTATTCAATGCCAGTGGTTAGACCGGTGTGCCGATAATTTAGTGAGCCAGATTATTGAATTGGGTATGCAAGATCAGCAGTTGTCAGAGTAAAATGGCAAGCTTATTTAAACAAAATCGTAACACGCCTAAAGTAGATCCTTTTATTGATTTGCTTTTTAATACCTTAATGGGTTTTAGTTTTTTGTTTTTAGTGGCGTTACTCTTCATTAATCCCAAAGCCGATCAAGCAAAGGTAGATAAGCAAGCAGAATATATTATTACTGCCACATGGCCAAAAAACTTGGCAGATGATATTGATTTATGGGTGCGAGGTCCTGCGGGTAGAACGGTTTCGTACCTCGCTAAGGAAGCGGGCTGGCTAAATTTAGAACGTGATGATCGGGGTGAATTAAACGATACTTTAATGATCGATGGTAAAAAAATCATTCATCCAATAAATCAAGAAATAATCACCATTCGTAAGCGTTTTTCAGGTGAGTATATTGTTAACCTATATTACTATACGGCAAAATCTACCGGGCCTGTGCCTGTTGATATTCGAATTGATCGTATCAATCCAAAGTATGAAACAGTGTATCGAGAAACGATTAAACTTAATAAGCAAGATGAAGAAAAAACAGCGGTTCGTTTCACCGTTAAAGAAGACGGTAGCGTGCATAAGTTTAATAAACTACCACTCACCTTAACACCTTATGGCCTAGATCATATTCCCGCGCTATTGCCCGATGCCATGTGGGGGAAACCTGCGCTATGAATAATTACCTTTTATTGATAGGCCTAAGCTATGTGCTGTTGGTGGTGTTCATTGTATGGGTAGGGTTTTATAAAGGCTTCGGGACAAAGGCGAAAATACTCATTAGCCTCATATTGCCATTAATATATTATTTGCACTGGATGGGTTTACAGCAAAGCAAAGGGTGGCCATCGGATCAAACGTTGCCGTCTCAGTTTGAGTTAATTAGCGCGGATGTGTTGGAGCCTAATCAGCATAAAGACATTAAAGGTAATATTCATTTGTGGCTGAGACCTCGTGAAAATGGCACGCCACGAGCTTATATTTTACCGTATTCGAGAGATTTACATAAGCGACTGTTTGAGGCAAAGCAGCGAATGGAAGAAGGGCGAATGCAAATAGGCATGCTTACGGGAAATGATTCAAAGGGGAGTGGATCAGAAGTAGGAGGCGGAATGAGGTTGAACTTTAGAAATGCGCCACGGAGGCGTTTGCCTGCTAAGCGATAAACTCATTAACGTTCGTTCTAATAATTGAGTCTAATAATTGAGTTTACCCTTTAGAAAAACACTTAAATGGGAAGCTCACTAAAATCGGTAAGTAACTTTTGCTCCTAGTGCTTTTGACTTGCTATCAGGTTGTTTAAAAATACCGTTGCCCGCACGCACAAGGTCTGATTCTTTAAAGTTAGTTTTCTCAGAGTAGACTGCTACCCCCCACCTTCTACCTGATTGGTAGCGGTACTTGATATATACGCTATCAGCTCCTTTGGGTTCGAGTGTTAAATCTTCAAAAATATCCACGTCTTCTTGTACGGCAAAGGGGAGCTTGTAGCCAACTTCAAAGCGACCCTTGCCCGTACCTGTTTGGTGAAAAAAACCAATGCCAAGTTTTGCGTAGGGCTGTGTATAGGTTTCTGTATAGCCTATGCCTTGTGTGCCTGATTCGCTGATGCCGCTTTTAATTTCGCGCGTCCACTTTTCAAGCCCTAGCGCGCCGGCAATATCAAAAGAGCGTCCGCGTAAGGCGAGTTTAGCTTCACCTTTTAAGCCAGAATAAACGGTGTCTGATTTAAGTGGGTCACCATTTTGTAAGCCGCCATTGTAATCGATGGTGCCTTTATAAACAGTGCCAGAAAACTCGTGCAGTAAGCCGCGTGACTTATTAAGGAAATTGCCAGCACTAATGCCAACGCTATAGCGGGTGCCATTTTCTGTAAGGTTAAGGGAAGGCTCGACCCATTCAAAGCTTTCTGCTCCAAGGCTGATAATACGATCAGAAAATGCTGTAATAGGTGAGCAGAAGCCGATTATTAGACTAACTTTTAATACAGTATTTTTCATAAGCACTGGTTAAAATCGATAAGTGAATTTAGTGCCCAATGCAACAGATTTGCTTTCAGCCTGTTTAACCCCTTTGTCATTAATCAGAATGGTTTTAGAATTTCCTAAATGTGTCTTTTCTGAGTAAATGATAACGCCCCATTTATTATGAGATTGAAATCGGTATTGTGCATAGATGCTCTTTAGTCCTTGCGGCTCTAGATCCAAATCTAAATCATCATTTATTTTTGCGACCCTGAAAGGGCGTTTGTAGCCAATTTCAAAGCGAGCTCTATCGTGTTTAATATAATGAAAATAACCAATACCCAATTTCACATAAGGCTGGGTAAACTTTTCGTTGGCGTGAGGGGTTATTTTTCCTGATTCGTTTTTGCTGCTCTTGATGTTGCGCGACCATGACTCGTGACCAAATGTGCCTGCAATATCCAAATGGTTATATCTTACGGCAATCTTTCCTTCTATTTTATTACCCGCGTAACTTGCTTTTGTTTTTACGGCGCTAGCTGATGGTGTGTAAATGTTATAATCAACCTCTCCTTTATAGATGGTTGCGTTTATTTCGTAAAATATTCCCGTTGGTCTCGCTAACAGTGTTCCTGTTGTAACCCCAATGCTATAGCGATTTCCTTTCTCGTCAAGGTTGGTTGAACCCTCAGACCATTTAAACTTTTCTGCTCCGATGTTGATATTGTACTCAGCATGGCTGAGGCTGGGGGCAAGTAAGCTAATAAAAACAAGCGTTTTAAAGTAAGTTTTTCTCATGGTATTCCGAAAGTTAGTCATTGAGATGTTATAAAATTAGTGTGAGCCAGCCTGTAAGCCGGGTTCTGTCGAGAACAATCATTCATCTGGATAATACGTCGCCGTATATCTCAAGCGATCTACCCGGATGCAGCGCGGGTCGCGCCTAATGCATCCCTATTTGATCTTGCTCCGGACGGGGTTTACCTTGCTACAATTGTTACCAATTGCACGGTGCGCTCTTACCGCACCCTTTCACCCTTACCTATATTGGTCGAAACTAACTAGGCGGTTTTCTCTCTGTTGCACTTGCCGTCAGCTTGCGCTGCCCAGACGTTATCTGGCGTCCTACCCTATGGAGCCCGGACTTTCCTCGATTTATAAATAAAGCGCGATTGTCCAGCCAACTCACGGTGCTATTTTAACAGTGTTTTTAATAAAAGTGGTAACTAAACGGTGCTGAGAAATGTGTCAATTAGAGTAGATGTGGCAAATAAAAACCTTAAAAAGAAACAAAAAAGAAACATACCTAATGTGAATTATGGTTTTGGGGTTTATCGTGTTTAATCAAAAGAACTATTTTTAACTGCTGAAAAAACATTGTACGCAATAAAGCTAAGTTATTGTCTTTTAAAGAACTTTTAATATAAAACAATGTTTGTATTATGGTTAATAACTGGTATTATTTGGATATAAATGGATAATTTTGGTGAAAATAGGTTTTCATCATTAGAGTCCTGTCAATAATCGAAACTTAACTTGGGTGTGTGGCTTGTTTTTTAGAGGTATTTCAAATTTAAATATCAATGCGGGTGGCCGGATAGCAATTCCGACCAAATACCGTGATGATTTGAAATCTGAAAATGACGGTCAAATGGTGTTAACGGTAGATCATGGTGTGCGGTGTTTGGTTTTGTACCCAATGGCGAAATGGTTGGATACGGAACAGGCGCTAATGGGTTTGCCTAATCTGGATGAAACGGTTCGAGAAATGAAGCGTCTGATTTTAGGTCACGCAACTGATGTTGAGATGGATGGGCAGGGTCGTATTTTGATTCCTCCACCTCTAAGAGAATATGCTGAAATTGATAAGAAGATTTCAATGATAGGTCAAGGCGATAAATTTGAAATATGGAATGAAGGCTCGTGGAATTCTGGACGTGATGAGTGGGTTAAAGCTGCCCCTATTAACATTCAAAATAACGAAGCTTTAAAGAATTTTTCAATTTAGCGGTATGCGGTGATGAGTGAAGTTTTTAAGCATGAGACAGTGTTGCTCAATGAGGCGGTTGATGCGTTAAATATAAAAAATGATGGTGTTTATATTGATGCCACATTTGGTCGAGGAGGTCACTCGACAGAGATAATAAAACAGCTGGGTCCTAATGGGCGATTGTTGTTAATTGATAAAGATCCGCTTGCCATCGCTTTTGCGAAGGAAGTTTATAAAGATGATGAGCGGATTTTTGTTTGGCAGGGGTCTTTTAAAGACTATCCGTTAGCTCTGATCGAGGCGGGGTTGAAAAAAACGGATGGGGTGCTTTTAGATCTCGGTGTGTCATCGCCTCAATTGGATGATGCTTCTCGCGGTTTTAGTTTTATGCGAGACGGTGCGCTTGATATGCGAATGAACCCCAGTGAGGGTATCAGTGCAGCGAAGTGGGTAGCTAAGGCGACAGAAGAAGAGATTGCCAATGTTATTTATTTATACGGTGAAGATAAGCTATCGAGACGAATAGCGAGAAAAATAGTGGAAAAGAGAGTTGAATCCCCAATCAGTACAACGCTTCAGTTGGCTGAGATTATAGCTTCCTCAATCCCTATGCGCTTACAGAAGAAAGAGCCGGGAAAGCATCCGGCAACGCGTAGTTTTCAAGCAATTCGAATATTTATTAATCGGGAGCTTGATGATTTGATTGAATGTTTGGAGTGCTCAAAAGAGGCTCTGGCAAGCTCGGGAAGATTAGTTGTGATTAGTTTTCATTCTTTAGAAGATAGAATCGTGAAACGTTTTTTGCGTGCGCAATCGACGTCGCCAAAAATGCCACGTGGAATGCCGGTAAGGGATGATCAGCTGGAAGTTCCGGATTTTAAGTTGGTTGGTAAAGCGATCAAACCTAGCAAGAATGAAGTGAATGTGAATGTACGATCACGCAGTGCAATTATGAGAATTGGAGAAAGAAAATGAGCCAAAAAGAAAGTCAAATCTCAGAATATCAGGCAGACAGAGTAGTGTCAGGTGATTCCTTTAATTGGCAGTTGCTCTTATTGCTTGTGTTGTTTGTTTCTGTCGTATTTGCGGCGATTAAAACTGTGTCTCAGCGTCATGAGGCAAGATCTCAGTTTGTTAAATTACAAAAGCTAGAAAAGGAACGTGATAAATTGGCAGCGCAATGGAGTCGTTTAAAGCTAGAGCAAAGCACGATGCTTAATCAAGTTAGGGTGGAGCGTTTAGCTCGCCGTGATTTGAATATGCAAATGCCTAAGCCGTCTGAGAAGAAAATGATTCGTGAAACGTATTTAGAAAGTCCATCTGTTTATCCAGTGATGACAGCTCCAAGCAATAAAGCCGTAAAGAACACAACCGTAGCTTTGGGTGAATGAACGTGACAAAACGCGCCTATAGCTCACATAAACGTAACGCCATAATGCCGCCGGTATATCGCGGGCGTCGTTTGGTGTTAATGCTGGTGCTTTTAGCCGGTATCGTCGTGTTGTTGGGTCGTGCTGCTTATTTGGAGGTTTTTCAACAAACTTGGTTGAAAAAGCAGGCGGATAAACGCCAGTTGCGCACCGTAACGGTGCCTCCTTATCGAGGTATGATTGTTGATCGCAATGGTGAAGCGCTTGCGGTTAGTTCCCCTGTGGCATCAGTCTCTATTGATCCGCAGAAGTTGCTTAGAGATAAAGCTAAGTTGCAAAAAGAGGCTCTGAAAGGTGGTGATCAAGCGGCTGTGGCTCAAATGAAACTTGTAGAGCTGGATAAAAGCCTATTAAAAATGGAAGCTTTTTTAGGTATGCATGATGGGGCGTTAAGTAAAAGAATTGAAAAAGATGCGATTAAGCAATTTACTTATTTGGCGCGCCAGATAGAACCTGAAAAAGCCGAAGAAATAGACTTGTTAAATATTAGTGCCGTCAATACGAAGCGTGAATATCGTCGTTTTTATCCAATGGCAGAAACGACTTCTCATGTGGTTGGTTTTACAAATATTGACGATAAGGGAATTGAAGGTGTGGAGCGTGCAATGAATGTGCGTCTTGCGGGGCAGTCCGGTAGAAATCGTGCGATTCGTGATGGTCGTGGCCGGATGGTGGAAAACATAGAAGAGCTTGAGCAAATGATTCCAGGTGGGGTTGTGAAGCTAAGTATGGATCATCGTATTCAATATATGGCGTATAAGCTATTGAAAGGCGAAGTTTATAAGTTAAGTGCTAAGTCAGGCTCGGTCGTAGTCTTGGATACGAAAACGGGTGAGATACTAGCAATGGCGAATATGCCAAGTTTTAATCCCAATAATCGTTCTTCTTTTAAGCCACATTATTATCGTAATCGTGCGGTTGCTGATACCTTTGAGCCAGGTTCAACGCTAAAACCACTGACAATAGCAGCAGCTTTAGAGGCGCGCGTTATTGATAAGAGCGTGTCTATTGATACTTCTCCTGGTATTTTGAAAATTGGCAAAACTGAAATAACAGATGGTATTGATCGGGGTACTCTAACGTTGGGGAAAATACTCGCTAAATCAAGTAACGTGGGTGCTAGTAAGGTGGCGTTGTTAATGCAGTCTAGCGACTACTGGAGGTTTTTGAATCGTGTCGGTTTTGGACGTAAGCCTGATGCTGGCTTTACCAGCGAAGCAGAAGGAAATCTAAGCTATTACAAAAAATGGGGGCGGGTGGATCGTGCTTCTCACGGCTATGGCTATGGTGTTTCTGCCAGTTTACTGCAATTAGCTAGTGCGTATTCGGTGTTTGCTACAGGCGGTATTTTAAATCCTGTCTCTATTTATAAAGCAGAAAGTAAACCATTTGGGCAACGGGTGATGTCAAAAGAAAACGCTGATGCGGTACTCGTTATGATGCGTGAAGTGGTTCAGAAAAAAGCCACAGGAAAATTGGCGGCTGTTGATGGTTATCATGTTGCGGGTAAAACAGGGACAGCGCGTAAATATATTAATAAGAAGTACAGTAAAGAAAAACTCATCGTAAGCTTTATCGGGTTGGCGCCAGCCACGAATCCTCGTTTAGTGGTGGCAGTAATGATTAATGAGCCAAAGGTTGAAAAGGCAAGTGGTGGTCGGTTAGCTGCACCGTTATTCTCAAAAATCATGGCAAATTCATTGCGCATTATGGATATTGCACCTGATGCTTTACCTGAAATGAAATTAACAAAAGAATACAAACAAAAACTAAAGTCAGAAGTGGCTTTAATGGAAGCGTTGGGGGGCGTTCAGTAGTGCGTTTATCGTTGTTGTTAATAAATATTGCTGAGGTGTCTGAAGGCATCGATTGCGACATTACGTCTATCACTTTAGATAGTCGTGACGTTGTTAGCGGTACTTTGTTTGTGGCCTTAAAAGGCACGCAGCAACATGGGCTGGTGTTTGCGGAAAAAGCACAAAAACTCGGAGCAGTTGCGGTTATTTGGGAGTCGGATGATTCTATTACTGAGCCAAACTTAAATATTCCTAGCTTTGAAATTGACGATTTGCGTCAAAAACTGGGGCGAGTGGCTGATCGCTTTTACTCATCACCTAGCCAGTCCTTAAACATGATAGGGATTACGGGCACTGATGGAAAAACCAGTGTGAGTCACTTTTTAGCACAGGCAGTCAATGACTCGGCAGTTATCGGAACGATTGGCATCGGCGCATTGAATGATTTGCATACAGCAACGCACACAACGCCAGATGTCTTAAGCGTGCATAAAAACCTACAGATGCTAAAAAACAAAAATATTAGCACTGTAGCGATGGAAGTTTCGTCACACGCTTTAGATCAAGGTCGTGTAGATAATGTGCAGTTTGATGTGGCGGTTTTAACGAATCTAAGCAGTGATCATTTGGATTATCATGGATCTTTAAAAGCGTATGCGGAAGCAAAGCAAAAGCTGTTTGAGTCAACAGATTTGAAGGCGATTGTAGTGAATTTGGATGATGACTTTGGGCGTGATTTGGCCAACAACAAGCAAAATGTAGATGTTATCGGCTACTCAGTAGGTCAGCAGGTGGGTTTTTCTGGTGAGCTGTTATTAGCACATGATGTTGATTTAACGACGCAAGGTGTGGCGGCGAAGGTTTCTTATCAAGGTCAAACAGTGCAGTTAAATGCTGCCGTGTTAGGTCGATTTAATATTAGTAATTTGCTGGCATCGCTAGGTGTGATGTTAGCGCTAGGGTGGTCACTGCCCGATGCGCTTGAACAACTCAATAAAGTGACGACAGTTGCAGGTCGTATGGAAAAGGTTTCAGAAACAGGTGTCTTGGCGGTGATTGATTACGCGCACACAGCCAATGCACTGGAAACCGTTTTAACAGCATTGCGTGAACATACGCAGGGCAAACTCATTTGTGTATTTGGTTGTGGTGGTGATCGTGATACCAGCAAGCGTCCTTTAATGGCGGCAGTTGCTGAGCAATTTGCAGATGTGGTGGTCGTGACGGATGATAATCCGCGCACAGAAAATCCAGAAAAAATTATGCAAGAAATAGTGGCTGGTTTTAAAAATATGGATTTAGTCACTATTGAACACGATAGGGCGAAAGCAATTACGATGGCTCTATCACAGGCAGAGCAAGGCGATACCGTGTTAATTGCAGGAAAAGGTCATGAAAATGTACAGATCCTTGCGACAGGAACACTGCCATTTAGCGACAAAGATCAAGCAAATAAAATTTTACAGGAGCTAGCGGCGTGATGAGTGCTTCAAGTTTCTTAAGTCTATCGCAAATTGCCAAAATGACCGGTGGTAGACTAATTGGCACTGATAAGGCTATTGATTCGGTCGCGACGGATTCACGCCTTGTGAAAGCGGATCAACTCTTTATTGCCATTAAAGGTGAACGGTTTGATGCGCATGACTTTGTTAAAAGCTTGGCCGGCAAAGCAGGCGCAGCACTGGTGCATAAGGAGATTGATTGTGATCTGCCGCAGGTATTGGTTGAGGATACTTTAAAAGCACTGGCCGATTTAGCCGCTGCATGGCGTAAGCAGTTTAAAAATCCAGTCATTGCCTTAACCGGTAGTAATGGTAAAACGACTCTAAAAGAGATGCTTTTTGCGATTTTATCGGTTGAGCACAATGTGTTAGCTACGCATGGCAACTTAAATAATGACATCGGCATGCCTTTGACATTATTACGAATAAGGGGCGAGCATGATTTTGCCGTCATTGAGATGGGTGCAAATCACCCGAAAGAAATTGAATTTTTAACAGAAATTACTTGCCCCGATGTGGCAGTTGTGAATAACGCTGGTGAAGCACACCTCGAAGGTTTTGGAAGCTTGCAAGGCGTAGCAGAAGCAAAAGGAGAAATTTTTAATGGGTTGGGGACTCAGGGGGTTGCCATAATCAACGCAGATGATTCATTTGCAGATTATTGGAAGGCTCTCAATCAAGACCGTAAGTTTATTACGTTTGGCATTAGTAATAACGCAACAATAAGCGGCCAATTATCATCGGATGGGGGTCTGGTGATAAAAGCAGATAACACAGAGGTTAGGGCTAATCTCAAACTGCTCGGTCGTCATAATGCAATGAACGCGCTTGCGGCAACCGCGGTTTCGACCGCACTGGGGATCAAACTGGAAATCACAATCGAAGGTTTAGAATCTCTGCAACCAGTGAAAGGGCGTTTAGCTCCGGTAGCTGGTCTTTATAACTCGCGGATTTTGGATGATACGTACAACGCCAATCCAGACTCTGCTGTGGCGGCACTAGATGTGCTTGCGCAAAGAAAAAACACCGCCTTTGTTTTGGGCGATATGGCAGAGCTTGGCAATGATGCAGAAGCGATGCATCAACGTATCGGCAGAAAAGCTAAGGAATTAGGTATTGATCGTATGTATTGCCTAGGTGCTTATAGTGCAAAGGCTTGCGACGCCTTTGGCGAACATGGCAAAAGCTTTGTCGAAATGGATGACTTATTGAATACATTAAAAAACGATGTTGCTCAATCAGGTGCGAATAACGCAACTACAATATTAGTAAAGGGTTCTCGAAGTATGAAAATGGAACGTGCAGTGATGGCAATGAGTGCTGTTAGTGAAGATAACGGCTACCGGGAGTCCGCTTAATGTTATTGCCTTTATTTGAATGGCTGTCTGAATATGTATCCGCCTTTAATGTGATTCAGTATTTGACTGTGCGCAGTATTTTAGCGGTGTTAACCGCCTTTGGTATTGCTTTATTGCTTGGTCCAAAGATGATCGTTGCATTGACAAATTTTAAAATGGGTCAACCGATTCGGGGTGATGGGCCACAAACACATCTTGCGAAAGCAGGTACACCGACAATGGGCGGCGTGTTGATTTTAATGGCAATTACTATTGCAACACTACTTTGGAGCAACTTAACTAATCATTATGTTTGGGTTGTTTTATTCGTCATGGTCGGCTCAGGCTTGATTGGTGGCTATGATGATTATTTAAAGCTAAAAGAGAAAAGCAGTGATGGCTTATCGTCAAAGCTGAAATATTTAGGCTTGTCATTTGTTGGTTTAACCGCGGTTACCTATTTATACATAGTGGCAAAAACACCGGTAGAAACGACCTTGTATTTTCCTGTGATTAAAGAATGGTTCTGGGATATGGGCTGGTTATTTATTCCTTGGAGTTATCTAGTTATTGTTGGTACCAGCAACGCAGTCAACTTGACGGATGGCTTGGATGGTTTGGCAATTATGCCCACAATTTTAGTCGCTGCCGCCTTGGGTATTTTTATCTATGTTGCAGGAAACGTTAAATTCTCTGATTATCTCGGTGTGCCCTATGTAGCCGGAGTCGGTGAGATCGTAATTTTTTGTACCGCTATTTTTGGTGCTGGTTTGGGCTTTTTATGGTTTAACACATACCCCGCACAAGTATTTATGGGTGATGTTGGCGCGTTGGGTTTAGGCGCAGCACTCGGTATCGTCGCAATATTGGCTCGCCAAGATTTGGTGTTGTTCATTATGGGAGGTGTGTTTGTTATGGAGGCTGTCTCGGTGATTTTACAAGTAGGCTCATACAAACTACGCGGCAAACGGATTTTTCGTATGGCGCCGATTCATCATCACTTTGAATTAAAGGGATGGGCAGAGCCTAAAGTGATAGTTCGTTTTTGGATTATTACCATCGTATTGGTGTTAATCGGTTTAGCGACGCTAAAAGTAAGATAAGGGTTATTTTGTAATGAACGCAATATCAGTAAATAACGCAGCAAAAGCAACATCTGCACCCACAGTCATAGTCGGCTTAGGCACGACAGGACTATCGGTTGCGCGTTTTTTACAAAACCAACAGCGCGAGTTTGCTGTTATGGATAGCCGTGACAATCCACCCAATATTGAAGATTTAAAGCAAGACTTTGCAGACGTGCCTTATCACTTTGGTAGTTTCAATAGCGAATGGTTAAACCAAGCAGAGCAAATAATAGTTAACCCCGGTATTGCAGTCGCTACGCCAGAAATCGCTCAAGCGCAACAATCAGGTGCTGAAATAGTAGGTGATATCGAATTGTTTGCACGCGAGCTTAAATCCACTAAGCCGATTATTGCAATTACAGGTTCAAACGGTAAAACAACGGTCACGCAGTTATTGGATTTAATGGCTAAAAAGTCAGGTTTTAAGGTGGGTACTGGCGGTAATATTGGAACACCGGCGCTAGACTTATTAGCGGATGAAGCAATTGAGCTATTTGTTTTAGAGTTATCAAGTTTTCAGCTTGAAACAACCACCTCGTTACATACAACAACAGCCGTTATCTTAAATATTTCAGAAGATCATCTTGATCGTTATGACAATGATATTGAAGCTTACGCGCAAGCAAAAGGCGTGGTTTATCAGAACTGTCAGCATCTAGTTTATAACCGTGATGATGCTTATTCAACGCAACTTGCGAACAGCAACACAGCGGTGAGTTTTGGCTTAGATAAGCCTCAAGAAAACCATTACGGTATTCAATCAAAACAAGGTGTTGATTGGTTGGCAAAGGGTCAAACTTTGTTAATGCCAGTGGCTGAAATCAAGTTGCCCGGTTTACACAATGTATCAAATGCTTTAGCGGCACTGGCATTAGGTGCGTTTGCAGGTTTAAGGACCAGCGGAATGTTGGAAGTGCTACGTGACTACGCAGGTTTAGAGCATCGCACCCAGTGGGTCGCCACTATTCAAGGGGTTGATTGGTATAACGATTCTAAAGGCACAAACGTTGGTGCAACGTTGGCAGCCTTGACGGGTTTGAGCGGAAAAACAGTATTAATTGTAGGTGGGCAAGGCAAGGGTGCTGATTTTTCACCACTTACAAAAGCCATCAGTGAGTATGCGCAAGCTGTTGTCTTGATGGGCGAAGATGCGGATAAAATCGCCACGATTATTGATGACTCAATTCCTCTGATTAAAGTCGAGAGTATGCAAGCGGCAGTTTTAGAAGCTGCCAAATTCGCACAACTAGGACAGTCGCAGGGCGAAGCTGAAATCAATGTTTTGTTATCTCCTGCTTGCGCCAGTTTTGATATGTTTAAAAATTATATGGATCGTGGTGAGCAGTTTATCCAACACGTTACGAACTTAGAACTAGCCTTAAAAAAGGAGCTTGTATGACCTCCACACTAAAAGCACTTTTTGATTTTCAACCCGAATGGCAACGTTATGTTGACCGAAGTTTACTCGTGAGCGTCGTGTTACTAATGGGTTTAGGTCTTGTGATAATGATGTCTGCATCGGTTGCAGTGGCAGAAAAAAATTATGGTGATATTTATCACTTTTTTAATCGACAACTCATTTTTGTGGGTATCGGTATTGTAGCTGCGTTGTTTGTTTACCGCATTAAAACGGCATTATGGCAAAGCTTTGGAGCAAAATTATTGCCCGTTGTATTACTGTTGTTAATCGCCGTGTTGTTGCCGGGTATTGGTAAAGAAGTTAACGGCAGTCACCGTTGGATTAACCTCGGGCCACTTTCATTACAAGTGTCTGAAATGGCAAAGCTGATCATGATTATGTACCTAGCGGGGTATTTAGTTCGCCACGGTAAAGATCTTTCTCAGTCTGCATCTTATAAGCCCTTGGCGATACCTTTGGTGGTAATTTTTGTGACCGATGTGTTGCTTATGTTAGAGCCAGACTTTGGTTCAGTAGTGGTGCTTACCGCAACAGGAATATCACTGCTATTCCTTGGTGGGGTTAAAATTTCTCGTTTACTCATTCTCTTTGTTGGGGCGATTTCCCTAATGATTCCATTGGTGCTAATGGGCTATCGTGGAGCACGCGTTACCGCGTTTATGGATCCTTGGGCACATGCATCTGGTAAGGCATATCAAACGGTTCACGCATTGATGGCGGTAGGTGATGGCGGTTGGTTTGGCGCGGGTTTGGGTGCAAGTGTGCAAAAACTTTTTTATCTCCCAGAGGCACATAACGATTTTATTTTTGCTGTATTAGCAGAAGAATTTGGTTTTGTTGGCATCGTGATTACGTTGTTTTTATATGCGTGGCTGGTGCAACGTGCGTTTGTGATTGGTTTTAGAGCAGATCGCGCAAAGTTACATTATGCAGCTTATCTTGCTTACGGTATCGGCTTTTGGATAGGCTTCCAAGTATTGTTTCATATTGGTGTAAACCTTGCATTACTCCCGCCTAAAGGTCTGACTTTGCCATTAATTAGTTATGGTGGCAGCAGTTTATTAATCACCATGATGGCGATTGCCTTGTTAATGCGAGTCCACCGCGATACACAAATTGCATTGTTTGGGTTATCCGATAGCGAAGCCAGAAAAGCGCAGCAAAAAATGCTTAGACAAGCACCCAAAAGAAGACGTGCAACAACGGCACGCGGTGGAGTCAGTTATGCCAAGTAGCGCCACGAATAAACGTCCTATATTAATTACTGCAGGCGGTACGGGGGGGCATGTGTTTCCTGGGCTTGCCGTAGCGCGCGCACTACAAGCGCAAGATATTCCTGTGGTTTGGATGGGGACTAAAAAAGGTTTAGAAGCACGAGTTATTCCTGAAGCTGGTATTGAAATGGTGTACCTATCGGTGAATGGTTTACGGGGCAAAAGTATTTTGACCTTAGTTGGTGCGCCGATTCAATTAGCTAAAGCCCTGTTTCAGTCAATTATGATTATGCGCAAAATAAAACCTAAAGCCGTGCTGGGTATGGGTGGTTTTGTTGCAGGGCCGGGCGGGCTAGTTGCCTCATTAGTGGGGATTCCGGTTGTTATTCACGAGCAAAATGCAATCCCAGGGCTAACTAATAAATTATTAAGCTTTGTCAGTAAGCGTGTTTTAGAAGGCTTTCCCGGAACCTTCAAAGGCAAGAAGAATTCTCAGGGTATTGGCAACCCAGTACGTCAAGATATTGCCAGCTTACAACACCCAATTTATCGTTTGGGTGATCGCTGGGGGCATGTGCATGTGTTAATCATCGGTGGCAGTTTAGGTGCACAAGCCTTGAATGAAGTCGTACCGATGGCACTGGCAGAACTGCCTTTAGATAAACGTCCTGTGGTACGTCATCAAGCGGGCAAAAATAAAGATGTTAGCACCAAGAAGTTGTATGGAAAGTATGCTGTTGATGCCGAAGTTACCCCATTTGTAGAAGATATGGCAGAAGCTTACGCATGGGCAGACTTGGTAATTTGTCGCTCAGGCGCACTCACGGTTGCCGAAATTTCGGCAGCCGGTTTAGCTTCGATTATGGTGCCATACCCGCATGCAGTTGATGATCACCAAACTGCTAACGCTAAGTATTTGGCAGATGCTGAGGCGACGGTATTGATTCAGCAAAATGATTTGACCAAAGAGTCGCTGGCAGGTTTGCTAGAATCGTTATGTTCAGATCGTAATAAGTTAATTGAAATGGCGTTTAAAGCGTATGAACTCGCCAAGCCAAACGCAACTGAAGAAGTTGCCGCAATTTGTGCTGAAATGGCAGGTTATGAATTTTCGCTTAACAACCAAGATAAAGAGAAGTCAGAAAGTAGCTTTGACATGGTGTTGACCTTAGATGAAAACGGTAAGCTTCAAAGCGGCAATGTTAGTGACAGTAAGCAAAGCAGTCAGCCTGCCAGCCGTGATAAAGAGAAGGGAGTAAATTATGAAGCAGCCTAATGACCTAGCGCGCCGTCGCATCAAACAAGTCCATTTTGTGGGTATCGGTGGTTCAGGTATGAGTGGCATTGCAGAGGTGCTCGCGAATATCGGCTATGATATTACTGGCTCTGATTTAGCAGAAAATGCGATGACAGAACGTTTAGGGTCATTAGGTGTAAAAATATTTAAAGGCCACGCGGCAAGCAATATCGAAGGTGCCAATGTGGTGGTTACATCAACTGCTGTGAGTAAAAATAACCCCGAAGTGGTTGCCGCAAAAGAGCAAAATATTCCGGTTATAAGACGTGCGGAAATGCTTGCGGAAATCATGCGTTTTAGTAACGGCATCGCAGTTGCAGGTACGCATGGTAAGACTACCACGACTAGTTTAGTGACGAGCTTATTGGCCGAAGGTGGGCTTGATCCTACTTATGTTATCGGGGGTCGCTTAAATAGTTCGGGCAGTAATTCTCGCTTGGGTACGGGCGAGTATCTGGTTGCTGAAGCGGATGAAAGTGATGCCTCATTCTTATTATTACAACCGATGATTTCGGTGGTTACTAATATTGATGCTGATCATTTAAGCACTTACGACAATGACTTTGAAAAGCTCAAAGATACTTTTGTTGAGTTTTTACATCACTTACCCTTTTACGGTTTAGCCGTGCTTTGTGTCGATGATGAAAACGTTTGTGATATTTTGCCTAAAGTCACCCGTACCATTGTGACTTACGGAATCCATTTTGATGCAGATATTCGTGCCAAGAATGTACGTTATGCAGGAACTCAAAGTTTCTTTACCGTAGAGCGTACTGATAAAAGCACCTTGGACGTTACCTTAAACATGCCAGGTGAGCACAATATACACAATGCCCTAGCAGCGATTGCAATTGCGACTGAGCTAGGTGTTAGCGATGAACATATCTTAAGCGGCTTGGATAAGTTCCAAGGTGTTGGCAGACGTTTCCAATGTTACGGCGAGATTAAAATGCCGCAAGGTTCGGTGATGTTGGTGGATGATTACGGGCATCACCCTACGGAAATGGAAGCCACCATGAAAGCAGTCCGTAGCGCATGGCCAGACCGTCGTATGGTGGTTATGTTCCAACCCCACCGGTATACCCGCACACGTGATTTATTTGAGGATTTCACGCAAGTGCTATCTGAGCCAGATGTTTTAGTGTTATTGGATATCTATTCTGCCAATGAAGAACCTATTGTGGGTTCTGATGGTCGCGCGTTAGCGGGTGCTATTCGTAACCGCGGCATTGTTGATCCTATTTTTGTGGCAAATACTGCAGATATAACGGAGGTATTACAAAACCAATTAAAAGATGGTGATGTGTTATTAACCCTTGGTGCGGGTAGTGTCGGCACGATTTCAGCAGGTTTACCCGCGCAGCTATCAGGAGGTGCGTTAGTATAATGAGTACGCTTTCTAACAATCCCCGTTTTGGTAAAGTTGCCGTGCTAATGGGCGGCTGGGCGGCGGAACGCGAAGTGTCACTAAAAAGTGGGGCAGCAGTATTGACTGGTTTGTTAGAAAAAGGTGTTGATGCACATAAGGTAGATGCTAATCGTGATGTGTTTGATGTGTTGCGTAATGAAAGCTTTGACCGCGTGTTTAATATTCTTCATGGGCGTGGTGGTGAAGATGGCGAGCTACAAGGAGGCTTAGAAGTTTTACAGATTCCCTACACAGGTTGTGGCGTGATGGCATCATCGATTAGTATGGATAAGCTCATGACTAAGCGTATCTGGACAGGAGCAGGCTTAGCAACTCCTGCCTTTGAAATATTAACAGCTAACTCTGACTTTAATACCGTTGCTGATAAATTGGGTTTGCCATTAATCATTAAACCTGCACAAGAAGGGTCGAGCATTGGTATGAGCAAAGTGAGTGATGCGAGCCAATTAGAAGCAGCTTATATAAAAGCGGCTGAATTTGATGATGTGGTATTTGCAGAACAATGGGTAACGGGCGATGAATATACGGTAGCGATTGTCGGTGAGGACGTTTTACCGCCGATTCGGGTCGAAGTTCAAGCGGATTTTTATGATTTTGATGCAAAGTATGCTTCAAATCATACGCAGTATCATTGTCCTTGTGGCTTGGATAAGCTTTCAGAGGGGACCTTGAAGTTACTGAGTCAAAATGCATTTGAAGTGCTCGGCGGCACAGGTTGGGGAAGGGTTGATGTAATGCAGGATCATGTAGGAACGTTTTGGTTGATTGAAGTGAATACGGTTCCTGGTATGACGGATCATTCCTTAGTGCCAATGGCGGCAAAACAAGCAGGTTTAAGTTTTGCTGATTTAACTCTCAAAGTATTAGAAACATCATTAACAAATAAGCCCTTGGAGGCAAGTAATGGCGTTTAAAAAACAAAAAGCAAAGCGACCACAAGCCACGCGTAAAAATGCTAAGGCGACAAAACGCTCATTAAGCGGTGGTCGATCTTTACCATGGAAAACCATAGGCTTAGTGACATTTATTGGGCTACCATTATTGGGCGTAATAGGTAGCTATCAGTGGCTTAAAAATCCTGAAAATTTAACCATTAAGTCAGTAGAAGTCATTGGCGAATTAAAGCTGTTAGATAAAGCACAATTACAACCAGCGATTGAAAAGTACACCAAAACAAATTTATACCTACTGGATACGAAAGCCTTAGAAAAAGAGTTACAAAAAAACCCTTGGGTTCACTCCGTTTCAATGACGCACATCTGGCCGGAGAAATTGATAGTAAAAGTGCATGAGCAAAAACCAGTCGCTCTGTGGGGTGAGGATGCGATGCTGGCAGAGAACGGCACGATTATTAATGCTAGATTGCCTCTTCATAAAATGCCAGCAGGTAGAGCGTCATTGCCAACGCTATTTAGCCCAAATGATAAAGGCCGTAATATGGCAGCTGGTTTTTTAGAAATTCGCCAGTGGATGAAAGGTTTTCCACTAAAAGTGGTTGGATTTAAAGAAGACATGCGTGGCTCTTGGCAGGTAACTTTAGAGAACGGTATGGTGTTAAAAATCGGCCGCGAGCATCATCAAAAACGTTTAAGACGTTTTATGGTGGGCTATCAAGAGAGTTTAAAAAATATTATTAATACAATCAAAGTGGTTGATTTGCGTTATACCAACGGCTTTGCAGTTAAATGGAAAAAAGGCCTGTCGCGTAACCGTAGTTAGTCTAAAGTTAAGTTGCAAGCAAATATATTATGGGCAACATATGAACAAAATTGCTAATAAAAACTACTAATAGAACACAACAGTATTTTAAGTTTAGGGAAGTAAAGGGAAGGGGAATGTTATGGGTAAACCATTAAAGGAAATAACAATGTCGGTTGGTGCTGAAGGTAATATGGTTGTTGCGCTGGATATCGGCACATCAAAAATCGTTGCCTTAATCGGTGAAGTGGCTGATGACGGTCAAATTAGTATTATCGGTATCGGTAAAAACAAATCGAACGGTATGAAAAAAGGCGTGGTGGTTAATATAGATAAAACAATAGATGCTATCCAAAGTGCCGTTGAAGAGGCGGAGCTTATGGCAGGGGTTAATATTAATTCGGCTTTTGCAGGTATAGCAGGTAGCCATATCCAAAGCTTAAACTCACACGGCATTGTGGCGATTAAAGATAAGGAAGTTACCGAAGCTGATCTTGAGCGCGTTATGGATGCTGCACGTGCCGTAGCTATCCCTGCTGATCAGCGTATCTTGCATGTGTTACCACAAGATTATGTGATCGACCAGCAAGAAGGTGTGAGAGATCCCGTTGGAATGTCAGGCGTGCGTTTAGAGGCACGGGTTCACTTAATTACAGGCGCGCACAGTGCGGCGCAAAACATTGTTAAATGCGTTGATCGTTGTGGCTTAGATGTTGACGATATTATTCTTGAGCAAGTCGCTTCAAGCTACGCAGTACTTGAAGAAGATGAAAAAGAGCTTGGCGTTTGCATGGTTGATATTGGTGGTGGTACTACTGATATTGCGGTTTTCTTAAACGGTGCGATTCGCCATACAGCGGTAATTCCTGTTGCGGGTGATCAAGTCACTAATGATATTGCTGTAGCGGTACGTACTACTACACAGTTTGCGGAAGAGCTAAAAATCAAACATGGTTCAGCGTTGCGTCAGTTGGTGACAGACGATGAGATTATCGAAGTGCCAGGAATTGGAGATCGTGAATCGCGTGGGCTTTCAACACAAACCTTGGCATCAGTTATTGAGCCACGTTATGAAGAACTATTTGTACTAATTAATAATGAGTTAAAGCGCTCTGGATTTGATAAATTAGTTGCGGCGGGCATTGTTTTAACCGGTGGTACCTCAAAGATTAAAGGTGCAGTAGAATTGGCAGAAGAGATTTTCCACATGCCTGTTCGTATCGGTGTACCGATTAACATTGGTGGCTTAAAAGGTGAAGTTGAAGACCCAATACATGCCACAGGTGTTGGTTTATTAAAGTACGGTGCTGCACAAAATGCCTTTATCGGCGGGAGCAGTTTTTCAACAATCACAGAAGAAAATGTTTGGGATAAAATGAAAAGCTGGTTCAATAATAATTTGTAAGTTTAGTTTTAAAAGTAGAAATAAGAAGTGTTAAGCAATAAAAAAGGGACAGGCTTTTTTCGAAGGAAAGCCTAAATAACGTAGAGAAATCTACATAATTTGAAGTTAATAAAAGGGAGTTTAGGGCTATGTTTGAATTAATGGACACAGAAGGACAAAACGCAAGTATCAAAGTTATTGGAGTAGGCGGTGGCGGCGGAAACGCAGTACAAAATATGGTAGAAGCAGGGGTTGAAGGAGTCGACTTCATCTGTGCAAATACCGATTCACAAGCACTCGATAAATCAGATGTTAAAAATCTGATTCAACTCGGTAATGCATTAACCAAAGGTCTAGGAGCAGGAGCAAACCCAGAAGTAGGGCGTGAAGCCGCGTTAGAGGATCGTGAAGCAATCAAAGAGCTTATCGGTGGAACTGATATGTTATTTATCACCGCAGGCATGGGTGGTGGAACAGGAACAGGTGCAGCACCTGTAGTGGCTGAAATGGCGAAAGAACTGGGCGTATTAACCGTAGCCGTAGTCACCAAACCATTTCCATTCGAAGGCCCAAAGCGCATGAAAATGGCTGAAGAAGGAATCGCAGAACTAAGCAAGCATGTTGATTCAATCATCACTATTCCAAATGCTAAGTTATTAACTTCACTGGGTAAAAACACTTCATTACTGGACGCATTTAAAGCAGCCAATGATGTATTGCTTGGCGCGGTTCAAGGTATCTCAGAGCTAATTACTCGCCCCGGTTTAATCAACGTGGATTTCGCGGATGTGCGTACCGTTATGAGCGAAATGGGTTTATCAATGATGGGTACAGGCATCGCCAGCGGTGATGAGCGTGCAACAAAAGCCGCAAACGCAGCCATCTCAAGCCCGCTACTTGATGATATCAACCTACACGGTGCAAAAGGTATCTTAGTTAATATTACAGCAGGTTTGGATATGGGTATCCATGAGTTTGAAGAAGTCGGTGCGGCGGTACGTGAGTTTGCCCATGAAGATGCAACCGTGGTAGTAGGAACGGTAATTGACCCAGATATGAGTGATGAGATTCGTGTAACGCTGGTAGCAACAGGCCTTGATCAACAAGGCGCAGAACTTAAGGCCGTACCAACACAAGGTAATGCAGGTTTACGTCCAGTAGAATTAGAACAACCCCGTATGGCGGCAAATGGCGGCTATGCACAGCCAAGTTATGAGCCAGCGCGTACAGCGGCGGCTACGGATAATAGTTACCTAGATATACCCGCTTTTCTCCGCAACCAAGCTGATTAATACGTCAGTTCATGCCTATTTTTACCAGACCTGCGTGGGTAAATGATCACTTGCTACCCTTTCAAAGGCTAAGTTCACACTTTCCGCCTTGTTCTGGAACAAATTAAGTACGACCTGAAGCATTCTTTGTTTTGGGTGGATTACATTTTGTGATTTTAAAAAAGGGACGAATTATTCGTCCCTTTTTTTTCTTATAATTCTAATGCCAGCTTCAAATGAAATAAGTCCTTTTATCTCTGATTTATAATTCCAAAGTTCTTTAATTCTTTCTTTTATCAGTTTTAGTTTTTCTTCATGCTCTGTTATTTTGAAACCTTGAATATTCTGGATTTTAGTGACAATATTAATGTTTGATTCATTGTTAAAGGTTCATTTATAGGCCTTTCATAAGTCTTATAAAGTCTGACTACGAAAGGCACAAAGCAACACGAAGAAGAAATAAAGGACTTTTTTGTGGTTTGTTATTCCGCAATATGATGGCTGACTTTTAAAGGTCTAATCTGCCATTATGTCCTGGATAACTTTTCGTCGTTTATTATCGTTACCTACCATCGATATTGCAAAGCACCAAAGAGATAAATCTGACAGCTTATAGGTGTTGGGTAACCTTTGGGAAGGGTCTGTGATTAGATGGCTATTTTTTAATCCCGTAATGGCTCCAAGTCAATTTCTGCAATTTTACTAAGTCCCGAATGGCTTTATTTTTTGCCCATATTTCAGGTGATTCATAACCTCGTTTATGATCAAGGTGCAGGCAGATAGTACTATAGCGTATTTGTTTGCCTTTGATGCCTTTGTTATTCATTCGCTCACCAAGCTCACGGTCTAGGCCACCGTATTGCATGCGTTCATCAAAGCCGTTTACCGATAAAATATCTTCTTTAAAGGCGGAGCTATTTGCGCCATTCCAGGTGGTTTTTGCAGGGGTTACTGTGTTCAATAGTCTTTGTAGAAAACTTTTTACTGTTAATTTCAATGCTTTGTTGGTTTTAGGTAAACCATTTTGTTGTAGCCATTTGTAGTCAAAGGCTTTGCCTGACTTGATGTCGCTTTCAGTGATTTTGTGGCTAACGTTCATTGATAACTTAAAATAGGCTGCTGAGCAGTAGAAACCTTTTTGAGATTCTTTCTTATGTACGGCGATGGTGTCACCACGTGGGATGCAATCACCATCAGTGAATAAAAGATAATCACAGTCAGTCTGTTGAATGGCCTTGTTAAGAATAACAGTTTTTTGAAAACCATCGTCTTCATGCCAGACATGAACAATATTAAGCTTATTCCTTTGTTTAAAGGATTCAATTAATGTTTTAGTCTCTTTTCCCGAGCCATCATCAGCAATAACTACAGTAAAGTCTTTATCGGTTTGGTTTTCGTACCCCCACAATACTTTTTCTAACCAAGCGGGTGAGTTGTAAGTGGTGATGATTACGCCAAACTTCATTTATAGATACTCGAAATTAAATCGCCAATGTTAAGCCAGTTTTAGTATTATTACGTGAGGTATGAATGACTTGTTTAAATGGGATTTTACACAATGGAAGAGAAGAAAGCTGTAAATATCATCTGCATGAAGTGGGGTGATAAGTATGGTGCTGAATATGTTAATAAGCTTTATGCCATGGTATCTCGAAATATCACGGTTCCGTTTCAGTTTGTGTGTTTTACGGATAATAATTCTGATATTCAACCAGCCGTTAAAACTTACCCCTTACCGAGCTTAGGCTTGCCAGATGACATACCAGAGCGTGGTTGGTTAAAGTTAGCAACCTTTCAAAAGCCCTTAGAGGACCTTAAGGGAACCGCTCTTTTTTTAGACCTTGATGTGTTGATTGTCGATAACATTGATGCTTTTTTTGAGTTTGAAGCGGAGTTCGCTTTGTGTTTTGATGAAAAGAAAAAAACACAATTTATTGGAAATTCATCGGTATATCGTTTTAAAATAGGGCAGCATGCTGAAGTGTTGGCTTTTTTTCTTGAAAATTTCGATTCAATTAAAGCAAAGCATCGTAATGAGCAGGCCTATTTATCGCATCAAATGCATGCAAAGAATGTATTAAAATTTTGGCCAAAGGAGTGGACACCAAGCTTTAAATACCATTGTGTACCAAAATTCCCGCAAAACTTCTGGCGTTCTCCTTTTATACCAAAAGGGGCAAAAATAATTTTATTTCATGGCAAGCCAGAGCCTGTTGATGCTATTCAGGGTGTCAGTGGTAAATGGTATCGTTATTTACGTCCAGCTAGCTGGATTAAGGATTATTGGAAAGTTTAATGAATCAACAAAACACATTTTGGCTCCCTATTAAAAAGCTATTTATTCTTTACCTTGGCCTAATTGGAATTTTTTTTATTGGTCGTCTCGGCTTATTTTATCAGTATTTTGATCGTATTAGTCAAAGCGGTACGGAATATGGGTGGAGTTTTCTTTATGGCTTGAAAATGGATACCATGGTGGCAGCAATGTTATTGGTTGTTCCAGCTATTATAATGTTGTTATTACCTAAATTTTTGAGCCGGTTAGGTAATCTCTTTTTAAGAGTTTACTTTTTATTAGTTTTTATATTGGCTATTTATATTGAGAATGCCACTTTTCCTTTCTTTGCAGAGTTTGATGTTCGTCCGAATGAACTGTTTATTAATTATTTAGAGTACCCTAAAGAGGTTCTCGGTAATATATGGGCGACCTATAAACTTGAGATTTTTATTAGTAGTTTAATGTTGGTCTTGTTCTCAGTTTGGTATTGGGCAAAGAGTAGACTGTTCTTTGAAACTATTTTTGACGTTGCATATTGGAAAAGAGCTGCTTTATTGATGCCGGTATTATTCATTCTATTCATTGGAATTCGTTCTTCCTTTGGGCACCGACCTGCCAATATCTCAGATGCAACTTATACAAAAAGCCACTTGGTAAATGAAGTGACTAAGAACTCACTGTATGCGATTGGTTATGCTTATTATTCACAAAAGAAAACAGATGTTGATGTAACAAAAATATATGGAAAAATGCCTGTCAAAGAAGCTTTTGAACGTATGGGAAAACACCTTGATTTGAGTGTAGGCCGTTGTCTTACCCCATTTTCACGGCCAGTTATTTCGCACTTTAAACAGAAGACACCAAAAAACTTAGTCATTTTTATTCAAGAAAGCTTAGGAGCCCAGTTTGTAGGGGCACTTAATGGCGCGCAAGGTGAAAAGGGTATTACTCCAAACCTAGATAAATTATCTAAACAAAGTATTACGTTTAATCAACTTTACTCAAATGGTACTCGCAGTATTCGTGGTTTGGCAGGCTTGGTTGCTGGCTTTTTATCAGTACCCGGCAAAGGTGTTTTAAAACGCAATAAATCTCAAAAAGATTTTTTTACTGTAGCCCAGTTACTTAAGCGTCATGGCTATCACAGTATTTTTATTTATGGTGGTGAGAAACGCTTTGATAATATGGCGTCGTGGTTTTACGGTAATGGGTTTGATGAAATCATTGATGAAAATATGTTTATTAATCCTAAGTTTCATGGTGTTTGGGGAGTAAGTGATGAGGATTTAGTTGAGCGAGCCAATCAAGAATTTAAACAATTGTATAAAAAACAACAACCTTTTGTATCCGTAATGTTTTCCACCACGAATCATACACCGTTTGATTTTCCTGAAGGGCGTATTGAACTCATAAAAGGAGTTGAGCCTTACTCGGTTAAAAATGCAATTAAGTTTGCAGATTATGCAATGGGTAAGTTTATCAATCAGGCAAAAAAAGAAGATTATTATAAAGATACTATTTTTGTTATAGCGGCGGATCATAATGTTCGTGTGTATGGTGATGATCTATTGCCATATGCAATGTTTCGTATTCCTGGTTTTATTTTTGGTGAGGGTGTGAAAGCTAGAAAAGTTGAACGCCTAAGTACACAGGCAGATTTATTGGCTACAGCACTTGATCTGATCGGTGTAGAGAAACTTCATTACCCCATTCTTGGCCATAGCATCTTTGAAAATCATAAAAAAGATATGTCTTTACTGCAGTTTCATCAAATGTATGGGCTTCGAGTTGGAGATGAAATTGCTATTATTCAGCCTCAAGAAGAGCCTGTAACGATGAAAATAAAGAATGGTCGCTTAGTGAATGCCGATCATAATCAAGAACTAGAGAAAGACGTACTTGCTTTTGTCGTTGGCTTAAACGAACTTTATCAAAAACAACTTTACAAACCGATAACCGCTAGCGATTGTCAATGAAGTTTCCTTGGGATGAGTATTCAGACCAACCCCATGTTATACGTGATAGGGATTTAAAAAAGCAACTGTATAAAAAGGCACGATGGGATTCAGTTAAATTAGTGTTAACCAACTTAGCTATTTTTCCAGTAGCCTATGCCTACTATAAGCTAATGCCACTAAGCGTTAATGAGGTTTTCGAAAAAAAATACTTTTTTGGTTTAAGTATTAACTTAGATAAAAATCCAGATAAAACAAAAGCATTGATAGATGATTTACAAGTAGATAATTTACTGATTCGGATGCCGTTGCATGATATTGAAAACCTTGATCAATACGTATCCTTTGCTGAACGATTTTGTGATAGAAATTTACTTATAAATATTTTACAAGATCGTCGTCATATCGAAGATTTAGCACTTACAAGGCAAGCATTGACGCGTATTTTTAAAGGTTTCGCTCATTTAACTCAACGTTTCCAAATAGGCAATGCTATTAACCGAAAAAAGTGGGCATTTTTTTCTATGGGTGAATATTTGCAATTTTATCAAGTTGCTTTTGAGCTAAAAAAAATACACTTCCCTCAGCTTACTTTGCTCGGCTCATCCGTTATAGACTTTGAATACTATTTTACTTTTCGCACATTATTTAACGGCTATAAAATTCACTTTGATGAGTGTAGTAGCTTACTGTATGTAGATAGGCGTGGCGCCCCAGAAAATACCCAAATGGGCTTGGATTTACCTAATAAGCTAAGGTTGTTATATGCCATATTACGGTTAAGCCGAAAAACCGGTAACGATATTGTTATCACAGAAACTAACTGGCCGATTACGCAAACTGCACCCTATGCCCCAACCAGTGAAGATGATTGTGTTAGCTTGGAAGATCACGCCAATTTTTTAGTCCGATATTATTTACTAGCCTTGTCATCGGGTGTAGTTAAGCAGGTTTATTGGCATCAGCTAATTGCGCCCGGTTATGGTTTGATTGATAACAGAGGGGGCAAGCTTATAAAGTACCCTGCCTACTATAGCTTTAAATTTATGTTAAGCGTCTTGCAAGGTACTGACTACAAAGGAATGCAGGAGAGAGAGGGCGTGTATCAACTGTCTTTTGTGAAGGGGAAACAAACCATTGAAGTGCTTTGGTCTCTATCACCCATTAGTCTTCAAAGTGTAATCAGTATTAAAAGTAACGCCGTTTTTTCTAAGGAAGGCAATAAAATAAATTATGCGAAGGCTGATGATATTATGCTTAAAGGTTCACCGGTTTATGTCTTGGGGGAATTAGAGTGAAGCTTGTTATTAACCCTAAGTATCAGGCGTTAAAGTCCTTTATTGAAAATATAGAGGAGTATTTTGAGATCTCAGAAAATGTTTTATACGACCAGCGTAATTTAATAAAAGCTATTTCATTTGAGGGCCAGGATTATGTGGTTAAAAGGTTTAAAGTCCCCAATGTTGTAAACCGTATTGTTTATCGATACTTTCGTCCTTCAAAAGCAAAACGCTCTTATGATTATTCATTGAGAATAGGCGAGGTACTTTGTCCAGAGCCCATTGCATACATAGAAAAAAGGGCGGGAGGGTTACTGGGTAAGAGTTACTATATCTCTAAGCAGTATCATTATGATTTAACCATACGTCCTGTTTTATTAGATAAAAGTTTTGATAAAAAGCTGAGGGAGAATGTATTAACTGCCTTTGCAGGCTTCACTTTTTCCTTGCATGAAAAAGGTATATTACATAGAGATTATTCGTATGGAAATATTCTCATTAAATATCAAAAAAATAACTTTGATTTTAATATAATTGATGTCAATCGTATGCAATTTAAACAGCTTAGTTTAAATGATCGCCTCGAAAATTTTGCGCGCTTATCTGCGGATGATGAGGCGATGTTAGTGATTTTTGGACGGTATGCAGAGTTGATGGGTAAACCCGTTAATGAGCTACTTTCCGTAGCTACTGCCTTTCGGGATGACTTTATGCGTAAACGTAAGTTGAAAAATAAATTACGTGGACGTTAGTACTCCTACAAATCAGGTTTAATGGAGTACCAGACGGTTTCTTGAAAATGAGTAATTCATGCTCGATTCAGTTAATTAATGCTTTAATGGTGTGCAATTCTTTAATACTAACAACTACAAAGGCACTTATTATGTTTAAAACTTTCCTATCAATCGGCGTTGTTTCTTCTTCTCTATTAATTATGACGAGCACTTCTGCGCTAACCCCTGTTGCACCGACACCTCAGAAAAAAAGCGTTGCTAAGAAGGTTACAAAACTGACTCAAACAAAAACGACGAAAGTGCTAAACACTAAAATAAACAAAAAAACTAACGCTAATAAAATGTCAGTTGATAAAGGTAATGCTGGTGGCTTTGGAATTACAGGAAAAGTCAGTACATTAGGGCTGGGAGCTGATTTAACGTACGGTCTAATGGACAAGTTAAATGCACGTTTTAGTATTAATGGTGGAAGCTTAAATGCTGATGGCGAAAATGATGGCATCAACTACGACGGAACTCTTAAGTTACAGTCTTTTGGTGGTATTTTAGATTTTCACCCAACAGGTGGTGGCTTTAGGCTTTCTGCAGGTATTTACAATAATGGAAATGAAATAGACCTTGATGCAACGGGCGCAAATCAAGATGCAGAAATTGGCGACATTACGTATGACATTAGTGATGCAAAGCTTAATACTAAGGTATCTTTTAAAAGTACAGCACCTTATTTGGGTATCGGCTGGGGAAATGCGGTCGATAAAGCTTCAAAGTTTAGTATGACTACGGACTTGGGGGTGTTATTTCAAGGTGCTCCCGTTGCGAAGCTAACTGCTTCTGGAAATGTTATTCCTAAAAGTGGTATTCATACCGGACCTGCGATTGATCTAGCAGGGTCTAGTGATGCAGCTCTAGAGTTTCAAAGGGAACTACAAAAAGAAGAAGATAACCTTAATGGCGGTGATAACTTGAAGAAATTTAAGCTTTTCCCCGTTGTATCTTTAGGCTTTAATTACCGTTTTTAATTGAACCTATTTTAGAGGGAAATTAACGAATTCGGCTAATCGCAAACAAGCCAATAATAAGAAAAATAAGTAACGGTAAAAAGGCACTCACAATGGGCGAGAAGCCATAAACAATGCCGAGTTCGTTGATGGAACGGTTCACTAAAGAAAAAACAATTCCCACTACAATTCCAATAAATAACCGTGTACCTGCGCCGCCGCTGCGATTTGATCCAAATAGAAATGGCATGGCTAATAGCAGCATGACTAAAGCGGATAGGGGAACGGAGTAGCGTTTCCAATAAATTAACTCATACTTGTCAGTGTTTAAGTTGTTTTGTTTTTGGTGCTCAATAATTTGATTGAGTGACTTTGAGGAGAGCTGGCTAGGTTCAACCGTTGCAACGCCTAGTATTTCTGGGTCAATTAAGTTGGGGTACAAGCGCTCGGACTGATTATTTTTAATAAGACGAGAGTCTTCAAAGGTGGTTTCTTTGGTGTTTTTGAGTAGCCATCCGTTGGATTTCGCTGTTGCTTTGGTACTGGTTAAAAGTGTTTTTAAACCTTTATGCCCTGCTTTAAATGTATAGATTGAAATGTCTGAAAGTTCCGTCTCACTGTTCACTTTACCAATATGAATGATGCTATTACGTTCTTTTACCCACAGCCCAGCACCACCCACCAATACAATATTCTTTGATTTTAGTTGTGCTTTAAAGTTTCGTGCATGTAGGTCAGATAGTGGCACCAACCATTCACCAACAATAAAAATACCCAGCGCCAGTAAAAAACCCAGTTTAAGTACCGAGAAAATAAGTTGTTTAACGGATAAGCCTGCCGCGCGCATCGCGGTAAATTCAGAGTTGGCGGATAAAGCGCCTAGCCCCAGTAGTGCGCCAATTAAGGTCATAACAGGGAAGTATTCATAAAAGATGCTGGGTAGTTTAAATACTAAATAAATAGCGGCATGTAGATTGGTATAAATTGCATCGGTTTTACCTGCTTCATCAATAAAAGCAAAAAACGTCAACAAGGTGACGAGTGCAAAGCTGGTAATTAAAATACCTTGAAGAGTTGCTCCCCAGAGGTAGTAATTAATCGTTTTCATGATTGTTTACCGTAACGCCTGCGTACTAGCCAAAGCGCGAGAACAATAAACGCCATATGAACCCACCACAAACCGAGCCAATGGGGGATTTTTCCATCTTCAATCATTGATTGACCGGTGATGATGAGGTTGGCGTAGATGGCATACAGTAAGATACCGATGGCAATTTTACCAAAGCGACCCTCACGCGGCGTAGTGTAGCTTAACGGAAAGGCAAGTAGTGCCATAATCGGTGCTTGTAAGATCAGAGCAATACGCCAGTGAATTTCAGCGTGGCTTTCATTATCATCATTTTTTAACAGGTTAAAAAATGACTCTGCTTCTAAGTCATTACTGCTGGAAATCGTTAGCGCAGGTATATGTATGCCATGCTCTTGAAAGTTAAAAATAGTAAATTCTTCGCTGATTTTGTCATGGTCGTAACTGCTGCCAGTTTCTATTTTAAACACCCTGTCGCCACTTTCAGGGTCGATATAAAGTAATGCTTTTTCAGCTGAAATAATTTTTTCATTATTGGTGACTTTTTTATCAGTTTGGTTGCCAGTTTCATGAGTCGTTTCTGATTTATCTTCGATATGCAGAAAAAAACGTTTCATAACAACGTTGTCCTTATCAATATCTTCTACAAAAAGTGTAATTTTTTTGTTGCCAGCATTGGCGTGCATAAATTCCCCTACAGGAATTCCTGCCGCTTCTGGTCGTTGTTTTATCTCGTTTTTAATATCTTGGCTGGTCTTTTCAATGGCAGGTGTGGCAAACAAAACTAAGCCTGCAATCAATAGTGTGAGTGGCCCGACAAATAAAAATATACCGGTGTAAAACTGTTTCGGGCCGACCCCTGATGCATGTAACGCAGCAATCTCATGGTCACTATAAAGCCGCCCAAAGGCGAACATCATACCAATCAATAATGCAATGGGAACTAATTTTATAATTCCACCGACCGATTGTAATAAAACTAATTTTCCGAGGGCATCGACAGGAATACTGCCGCCACTGACATCACCGAGCAGGCGCACAAATGTATTGCCGAGAATGATTAATAGCAAAATAGATAGGGTAGCCAAAAAACCCAACATAATCTCTTTAACTAAATAGCGTTGAATGATCATTGGCAATTTACTTCAGGGTTTTTGCGCAGATAATTTTTGTAGAAGTCTTTATTCTCTTTCTGATAGTGCTTATAGCGCTCATGTGACCAAAGATATTGCTCAGGAAATTCTTTTATTTGTTCTTCGATGATGTGATTTAAGTGTGAAACATCATGATAATCATCCCCACTTGGGAAGTGTTCAACGGGTGGTAAAATACGCAGTAGGTAGCCTTGTCTTTGATCTGAATGTGAACCAAGCAGGCGGTACGTAAAAATTGGAATAACGGTAGCTTTAGTCATCTTAGCAATGCGAGCAGTGCTGGGATTGGTGGGTGCTTCTACACCAAAAAAAGGAATCAATATACTGCCTTTTAATCGGTAGTTTTGGTCGGTGGCATACCAAGAGACATGACCGTCTTTAAGGCCTTTTATCATCTGCCGAATATTACGTTTTGAAATGGTTTTTCTAAAGTGTTTATTACGCTCTTTAGCCACTAAGTATTCTAACAAATCATTGTGGTGGGGTCGGTAAACGGCATCCACTGGGGTATGTGCTGCAATAATACGTCCACCGACTTCGAGTGAGGTAAAGTGAGCGCCGACTAATAATATATTCTCGCCAGCGTCTTGCGCGGTTTTTATATGTTCGATGCCTTCAATATGGGTGAGTTTCTCTAAGCGTTTGGTGCTTCCCCACCAGCTTTGCGCGGCATCAAGCAGGCCTTGTGCCATTGAAATAAAATGTTTTTTGTTAAGTTTGTTTAATGCTTGGTTGCTTAATTCAGGAAACGCAATTTTAAGATTGATACAACTAACTTTGCGCCGTGACGGGATGGCATGGTAAAGGAGATTTCCTATAACTGCACCAATGCGCATTTGGTATAACCACGGTAGTCGCGTTATTAGCCATAGTAGGCCAAGGCCTATCCAAACAAGCCAATAACGTGGATGGTAAAATTTAGTGGGCATAGGGCGTTTAGTGAGTTTTATTTACTTTTGTAAACGGTACAAAGTGCCACAGTATGGGCAGCGGGATGTGCCATCTTTAGTTTTTTCAATCGCTAGAGACACCTTAGGGTGGGAACACCACAATGCTGACTCGTTCATTGGGCAGTGCAGGGGCAAGTCACTTTGGGTGACGGTTACTTCGTTGGTTAAGTTGAGCTTTTTGTAATCAGCTTCTCTGTCCGTGCTGTGTGTCATGCTTAAATCCTTTTAGTCATCACGTGGTTAAGGGTCTCTGGTCACGTTCAATTATTTTTAGCTTGCTAAAACTGCCGATATTTTCCATGAAGTGGCGCACTAATTTATTCGTTTATATAAGTCAGCCAGTGCTTGTACTTTTCTACCTTACCTTGCACAATATCAAAATAAAGTGATTGTAGTTTTTCGGTAATCGGACCACGCGTACCTTTGCCAATAGGGCGATTATCTAACTCGCGAATCGGTGTTACTTCAGCGGCAGTACCACTAAAAAAGGCTTCATCTGCTATGTAAACCTCATCACGGGTAATGCGTTTTTCAACCAACTCATACCCCGCATCTTTAGCTATCTCCATAATGGTGTTACGAGTAATGCCGTTTAGTGCAGAGGTTAAGTCAGGTGTGTAAATGATACCATCACGAATAACGAAAATATTCTCACCACTGCCTTCCGCGACAAAACCATCGACATCTAATAAGAGTGCCTCGTCGTAGCCATCGGTAATCGCTTCTTGTAGAGCCAGCATCGAGTTGATGTAATGGCCGTTGGCTTTAGCCTTGCACATGCTGATATTGACATGATGCCGAGTAAAAGAGGAGGTTTTAATGCGGATGCCTTTTTCCATATTGTCAGCACCAAGGTATGAACCCCACTCCCATGCGGCAACAATCGTATGTGTTTTTAAATTATCTGCGCGTAAACCCATGCCTTCAGAGCCATAAAAACTCATAGGGCGAAGGTAGGCTGAATCAAGATTATTGTCACGCACTGCTGATTTTTGTGCTTCATTTAAAGTTTCATGAGAATACGGAATATCCATATTCATGATCTTGGCAGAATCAAGCAAGCGGCGGGTATGATCATCAAGGCGAAAAATAGCGGGGCCTTTGTCGGTTTTATAAGCGCGAACGCCTTCAAAAACACCCATGCCATAATGTAGCGTATGGGTTAAAACATGAATGTTAGCATCGCGCCAAGGCACCATTTCACCATCAAACCAAATTACCCCATCACGATCAGACATCGACATCATTCATTCTCCTTGCACTTAAATTAACGTTAGGCGAAGGATACTACAAGCGTATGGTTTCAACTACCTTGTCGTTAACTTTTAATAGGTGATTTAGAAGCGCTGTGTTAGTAAGGTGGTTTTTTAGCGTGACGCAACACGGCGACTAGGGTAACCAATTCCATCAGCCTTTAAGCGCTTGTATTCAGCATAAACGCGCTTAACATAATGACGTGTTTCTTTAAAAGGAGGGATGCCGCGATATTTATTAACATTTCCAGGGCCAGCGTTATAAGCAGCAATTGCAAGTTTGGGTTTGCCGTTAAACATTTTAAGCATTTGAGCGATGTATTTAATGCCACCTTGAATATTGTGTTCCGGGTTCCAAGGATCTGAAATGCGTAAACCTAATGCTGTCTGAGGCATTAATTGCATCAAGCCTATTGCACCAACACGAGATTTAGCACCTTCATTAAAGCATGACTCTTGGCGTACAATCGCGTGGATTAGTTCAGGGTCAACATTGTAGATTCGTGAATAAATTTGGATGGTTTTTTTATAAATATTTGCTTTTTTTGCTAGATGTTTATTACTGTGACAACCCACGATTATGCCGTTGTCTCTACCATTCGCATGTACCATATTTTTGAGTGCTTTTTCTGAACGAATTCTTCGAGTGCGCCACTTCTTACTCTTTTTTGAATAGCGACGTTTTTTTGATGTAGCTTTTTTAGACTTCGATTTCTTGACTAAAGTTTTATCATTGTTGCTAATAGAAGCTTTCCCTGTTGGTTTTCTAAAGCTGGACTTATAAGCACCTGCTTTTTTAATGCGGTAAATTTTTACCAGTTTATTGCCGCTACCGTTTAAACGTTTGCTGGTTAAAACGGTTCGACCATCCTTAGTAATGTATTTATACATATCTGCATTCAGTGTTGCAGTGCTAAACAGCGAAACACAACAGATAAGCGTTGCAAATAATGGGTTTTTATAAAAACTCAGGGGGCTGATTTTTTTCATAGTTAGGGTTTGTTTTATTTTTATTATTTTTTATTGCTGAATGGTTCGGTGGAACGGGGGAATCATTCGTTATTTACATTAATATTAAGTGATTATAGGGGGGATGTCATTTAGATTAAGATGAATGGTTTTGGTGATGAAGAATATTGATGATTTTTTTAATCGTACGGCTGAATTCTTATTGCTTTACGAATAATATAATGAGAGACCTTTACCCGAATCGGGTGACGAGTAAAAATGGCTGAAATTCCACTGCTTTTCGTTGAAAAACTTGCTAATAACTCGTTATTAGCTTCATTTTCTGCCTCAATCAGTGAATTTCATCCGGTTTTTCTTTCGTCACCGACTCGTGCAAAGATCTCAATGAATAACTCAATTATTCAAGTGTAACCGCTAGCGCCATGGGCGTTTTAGAACGTAAAAAAGCCACCTCGAAGGTGGCTAAAATGTGCAGATATCAAATCCGTATGAGTATCTACAACCAATGTATGTGTTAATTAAAGGGGGAAATTAACACATGGGTAGAGAATAGTTATATTTAATGGGGGTGAATAGAATAAGCCGAAAACTGGTTGTTTTTTAGTGATTAAGCGTTGTTTTTAAGAGTGCTAATTTAGCACTCTAGGCATTGCGAGGGTAAACGGTTCTATTACCGCATCAAAATGATGACCGTCATCAGCTACCATTTGATACGTTCCTTGCATTGATCCCACAGGCGTTTCTAACATCGTCCCACTGGTGTAAGTAAAGGCATTGGCTTGCATTAAATAAGGTTGCTCACCAATTACACCTTTACCTTTTACTTCTTGAATACGGTTGTTTGCATCGGTGATTATCCAGTGTCTACTGAGTAATTTAGCCGCGATTTCTCCATGATTTTCTATATTAATCGTGTAGGAGAAAATAAAGCGATTCGCATCAGGATTGGACTCTGTTTCGATATATTGGGTGCTTACGGTTACGCGGATGTCATATTTTTTCATAGGGTGAGTATAATAGAAACGATGCAGACATTCAGTTTTAATCCTATCGGTACTATCTCTTCTTGTTATAAGGAAAAGTTTGGTATTCCACGTCAGCCTAATTTAGTTCAGTCGGCTGAGGCGCAGTTGTATCTTAATCAAGAGTTTAGCGAAGAAAGCGTGCGTGGTCTTGATGGTTTTTCTCATGTTTGGCTTAGCTTTATTTTTCATGCGACACAGGCACAAGGTTGGAAGCCTATGGTGCGCCCACCACGTTTAGGTGGCAATAAAAAAGTGGGCGTGTTTGCGACACGTTCTACGTTTCGACCCAATCCTTTGGGTTTATCTGTGGTCGAATTAGAGAATATTGAGGCATCGCCTACAGGGGTAATTTTACATTTACGTGGTTGTGATTTATTAGATCAAACACCCATTGTAGATATAAAGCCTTATTTATCATACGCTGACGCACTTCCTCAGGCTCAGAGTGGTTTTGCTGAGCTAGCACCAAAGACTGATATACAAGTAGAGTTTTCGGATCAAGCTAAAAGTGATTGTCAGCGAGCTAAAATAAGGCTTTCCGCTGACATCGAAACAGTGATTCAGCAAATTCTAGTGCTTGACCCAAGGCCTTCTTATAAGCAAGGAAAAGAAACAGAACGCATTTACGCAATGAAATTATATGATTTTGACCTTAAATGGGTTTATCTAGATAACAATAAAATCAAAGTCTTAGCGTTGGTTTTGTAAGCTGCAGTTGGTCTGAAACTGTTCAAAACACTTTAGATTTAAGGTATTATTTATCTGCTTAAAATAATAAATAAAGCCAGTAGGCAGTTTGATTGGGGAATCATGAAAGGGATTAGCGATAAAGTACGACAAATATCTTGTTGCGTGGCCGTTTTTTTTATGGCTATAAGCGTTGTACACGCCCAAAAATACGATTCTAGTAATACTAAACCAACCCCCAGTTTAGCGGCGACACATTATAACGCGATACAAGAAAAGCAAGAATTGCCTAACTCAGTTATCAAGCTACTTAAAAAATATAAAATATCTTCCGATAATATAAGCATTTATATTCGAGATCTTAATGCGGATAAACCACTGTTGGAACATAATGTAGACGTAATGCGAAACCCCGCATCCACGATGAAGTTATTAACAACCTATGCGGGCTTAAAAGGCTTGGGGCCTAATTACTCTTGGCGAACAGAGGCTTGGCTGCGGGGTGAAATTGATGATAAGGGTGTGTTGAATGGAGACCTGATTTTAAAAGGCTACGGTGATCCTTTTATGGTGTATGAGAATTTTTGGAAGTTTGTAAAAACGTTACAGGTTAAAGGCTTAAAAGAAATTACTGGAAACCTGATTATTGATAATAGTTATTTTGAATTGCCCGAGCACGATGCAGCGGCGTTTGATGGAAAGCCTTTTCGGGTTTATAACGCCCAAAGTTCACCGCTGATGTTTAACTTTCAGGCGACTCGATTTTTGTTACAACCAAAGTTGTCAGAGCTTGAAAGAGAGAAGCAGATTAAAGTTACCAGTAAAAATAAATTAATAAAAACAACTAAAAACCCACTGGGTATGGTTGATATTGTTCCGTACCCGGCATTATCAACTTTAAAAATAGACAACCAACTGAAACTTATTTCAGGTAAATGTCGGCGTTCACATTTACGACCCAAATTTTCAAAAACAGATGAAGGTGAGCTCGTTATTAAAGGAAATTACGCAAAACGTTGTGGACAACGGTTTATTTTGCGTGCGGTATCACCGCCAGAAGAACATGCTTACAATGCTTTTCGAGAGTTTTGGTCAGATTTACAAGGACGGTTTAAAGGCGAGTTAAAGCTAGGGCGGGTAAAATCAGGGGATAAACGTTTTCATACCTATAGTTCAAAAACATTGAGTGAGCAAATTCGGTTGATTAACAAGTGGAGCAATAACGTTATGACGCGACAAGTATTACTAACGTTGGGTGCGAGGAAGTTTGGTTCGCCCGCTACCTTGGAAAAGGGCACAAAAGCAGTACTTGAATTACTGCAAGAGAATGGCATCGATATTGGAAATACGGAGGATCAGAATAATATTATTTTGGAAAATGGCTCGGGCTTATCACGCAATTCGAAGATTAACGCTAAACAAATGGCAACCTTGCTAGAAACCGCCTACCGCGATGCTTTGATGCCAGAATTTATGTCATCACTCGCTCTGCCTGGTATTGATGGCACTATGGTGAATCGTTTTCGTAAAGATGATTTACGTGGGCGAAGTCATTTTAAAACAGGTACACTTAATTTTGTTTCAAGTATTGTAGGCTATATGTTGAACCGAAAGGGTAAACGTTTAGTCATAGTGATACAGCATAATGGCAAAAGAACAGGTGGCGGGCGTGCTAAAAAAATACAGAATGCACTCTTAAGGTGGAGCTTCGAGCAATAATGATGTTAAAAATAATGCTTACAGGGCTTGGCTTAGTTTGTTTGTCGTTTGCGGTGGTGGCAGAAGAGACAACACCCACAGAAGAATTTACAGAGTCTGCTGTAAATGCAAGCACACCTAACCTCGTGATAAAAGCCACTAAGAAGGGTGAAGATGATGCGAACGTTGCAAAAAAAGATGCCATAAATATTAAAAAGCAGCAAACAAAAAAATCAAAGCTAAAGAAAGCAGCCGTTAAAAAATCAAAAAAACTTAACTTAGCTAATATTGAAGTTACCGGTGCTGATGAAGAGTTAGACAAGAATATTAATTTGCATATGCCTGTGACAGTCCCAGAATGTAATGCCGATCGAGGCGAAGTTAAGCAGTTTTTTACCACGGTTAAAAAGCAACTGCGCAAAGCATCTCGTGCGCTAGGTTATTACGATACAGAGTTTAGATCGGGCGGTAAAATTGAAAAAGGTTGTTGGCAATTAAAGCTTAAAATAAATCAAGGAAAGCCGACTAAAATCATTTCACAAAAAATAAGCATCGTGGGTGAGGGTGCTAAGCTTCCAATTTTTAGGAAAATTCTGGCTGAAAAACCCTATGATAATGGAGATGTGCTGAACCATAAATTATATACGGATTATAAAACGCGTATGACGGATGCGGCACAAGCTTTAGGTTTTTTTGATGCAGAGTTTGAAACGCATAGTATTCGGGTTGATGCGTTGGCTCATAAGGCTACTTTAAATTTAAAGTTTAATACCGGTACGCGATATCGTTACGGTGTGGTGACAATTGAGCAAGATGTGCTGGACGATACAACCATCAACAACTACATGTTATTAAAAACGGGCAAACCTTTTAGTGCGGAAAATTTGATAAAGCAGCAACAATTACTTCAACGTAGTGGTTATTTTAATGTCATTAATATCACTGTGGAACATGAAAAAACTAATAATGGGCGAGTACCTATAAGCATTAAGTTAACCCGTAAAAAACGTAATGCTTACAAATTAAAACTGGGTTATGGTTCTGAAACGGGCCCTCGTATAGCGGTTGAAATGAACCGTCGTTGGACTGGAGACCATGGAAAAGCTTTAAAAGCCGTTACTCGAGTATCAAAAAATGATCAGGTTATATCATTGTTTTTATTGAATCCGCAGAAAAAGCCAGAGGATGATACGCTTGTTTATAATATTGATTTCAAAAGAGAAACAAAACCAGATTCGGTAAGTAAAAATATAAATGTGGGAGGTAAGTTCAACCGTAAGGGTGACAGTGGCTGGGTACAAACGGCTTCTCTTGGTTTATTGTTGGATATAACAACACCTACGGGCGAAGATGATCAGTTTTCAAAGTATATTTTGTTTGGTGTCGGTTTAGAAAAAACGAAAGCTGATAACTTATTATTTCCGCTAGATGGATGGCGGATTAAGTACTCCGCGAACGTTGCTTCAAAAGCATTATTGAGTGATCAAGATATTATTCAAGCAAAACTATCGGCTAAACGTATCAAGCAACTGGGGGAAGGTCGGTTTTTGGGTCGTTTTGATCTAGCTAGTACCTTGGTGAGTAACTATGATGATTTACCACAGGGTTTGCGTTATTACTCTGGCGGACAAAACAGTGTGCGTGGCTATAAGTTCTCCAGCTTGGGGGATAAAGTTGATCGGCTGGTGGATGGTGAAATTAAAACAGTTAATATTGGGGGACGAAACTTATTAAATCTGAGTTTTGAATATCAATATCCGATTAATAAGGAGTGGAGCGTTGCTGCATTTACCGATATTGGAAATGCGTTTGATGACTGGTCTGATTATGAACTAAAAGTTGGTGTTGGTTTTGGTGCGCGTTGGAAATCTCCCATTGGTCCTGTACGTATTGATTTAGGTTTCCCCACCGATAGCCCAGAAGATAACCCGGAAGATAATTATAAAAAGCCTAGACTTTATTTAGGCATAGGGTCTGACCTGTGAGAAAGCATATCAACACCTATATATTTTCGCCTTTGGCGTGGTTATTAACCCTATTGATCATGCTTCTTCTGGTTTTAGTGTTGTTATTTCTTACCCCGTTAGGGACGAAAAGCGTCGCTCATCTAGCTGACTCATCCTTGGATGCATTAACCATAAAAGGCATAAAAGGCACATTACTCACAGGCTTGCATGTTGATGAAGTAAGCTGGTCGGATGGGGATAGTATTTTATTAAAAAATGTTGATGTTAAATTACGCCATTTTGATACCAATAGAGAACGCTTAGTTGCTGATTTGATAACAGCAGATTACCTGAGTATCAATATAGCGACACCAAGTAGTGGTGAAGATACAACCTCCTTACCTGACTTCGGTTTACCGCTAAATATTAATGCGCATGTTATCAAACTGGGTTCTTTGCGTATTACTGAACCGGTTAAAGGCGATGAAGAGAGCCAAACCTTACTCTTTCAAATTAAAGATTTAGAACTTAGAAAAGTCACTATTAATGATGGTCATTTACGTTTTAGACAGTTACTCGGCGCGCCTATTATTATGGATCAGCCGCTAAAAATAAATGTTCGGGAAGGCAATCTGAATATGAATCAGCCGCATGACCTTAAAACTAGTGGTGATATTTCATACGATCACCCTGACTTAGGTAGCATGACAGGCACCATCGACCTAGCGGGAACACTCACCAATTACGAATTTGAAGGGTATATCAATCATCAGCACAAACTAGCGGGTCAACAATCAATCAGCTTACAGGGGAAGGGCGACTATAAGCAGGTAACTTTAGATAATATAAGCCTTGATAACGAAACTGACAGTATTATCGGTAATGGTTACGCGGTGTGGGATCCGGATGTGCGTTGGGATTTTGACATGAATGCCAACAAAGTAAACACTCAAAAATACTTACCAGATTGGCCGATTGAAGCTACAGCCCAGCTAAGCTACAGCGGTAGTTATATTGATGGTATTTTAGAAAATGACCTCAGTATTGTTTCACTTAAAGGCACATTACATGGTTTGCCTGTTTCGGTCTCAGGAAAAATTAATGAACGTGAAGGTTTGATTCGTACCCAAGATGTAGTGGCGTTGTTAGGTGATAATATTGTTAAAGCCAGCGGTGCAATTAGCGAACCTTTTAATCTTAAATGGAGTGTTGATGCACCCAAACTAAAACAAATTTCACCGAGTTTGGCTAGCGCACTTCAGTTAACTGAAAAACCTATAATAGGCGGAAGTATCAAAGGCGGTGGCGTTTTAAAAGGCACTTTAAAGCGCCCAGAACTTAAAGCTAAGCTCACTGCTAAACACCTTGTTTATAACGATTTTAAGCAAGGTAAGGAGGCATTGGTCGTTGATGCTGATTTAGAAGTGTCAGAAGCAGGCTTGTTTGAGCTTAAAAAATTACAGGCTAAAAGCGGGGAAAATCAAATCGTCGCCAGCGGTCGAGCCACTGAGCCCTATGCGATTACATGGGATATTAAGGCCGTTGACTTAAAACAATTCTCACCCCAATTATCAGGCAGTGTGGTGGGTAAAGGCTTTTTTAAAGGAACTGTAGAAAAACCACAGATTAATCTAAAGCTTAGCGCAAATAGGCTGGCCTTCGATAGCTTTAAACAGGGTAAAGCGCCGATAAACTTAGAAGGTGATGTCAGTATTAATAAAATAGCAGGTAAGGATGTTGTCCAGCTTAACAATATGTTGCTGCAAAGTGCCGGTAATAAAGTCACCGTAAGCGGGCAAGTGAGTGAGCCTGTTGCTATTAATTTTAAAATTGATGCACCTAAAATAAATAAAATATCCCCCGATTTGGGCGGGCGTTTAACGGGTGAGGGGTCGCTTACAGGTAGTTATAAATCACCGGTCATTAAAGCCGACATTACAGCCTCGAAAGTACGTTATAAAGATTTCGAATTTGCAAAATCAGCCTTGAAAGCCAGCGGTGAAGTGCAGCTTGTTGATGGCGTGCCCATTATTAAAACACTAACCACTCAGGCAGGTAAAAACCGCATTAAAATATCTGGTAGAGCAAGCAGTCCCTTTGATTTAGATTGGGATGTAGATAGCAAAAACCTGAAACAATTAATGACGGGTTTATCAGGGCATCTTGTGGCAAAAGGCAAGCTTCAAGGCACCATTGAAAAGCCGATTATTAATGCAAAAGGGCAGGCGAAGAATATAATTTTTCAAACCTTTAAACTCGGTTCTGCTAATTTCTCAGCTAAAACCAAGAATGGCAATTACGCCATTAATGCGGATTTGAAAAATTTACAATCAGATGATCAAAAAATCTCTCAGGCACAATTTGATTTGAATGGTCGAATAGAAAATCATACCGTCAAACTCTCGTTTAATCATGAGTTAGCGGCCGTTAAAATGACTGCCAATGGCGGCTGGAAAAGCCAACAGTGGAGTGGGAACGTACAAAAGTTTGCTCTACAAGGTAAAGACTATGGAAATTGGCGTTTACAAAAGCCGATTCGAGTGAGTGTTTCAGAAAAAGGCTTTAGTAGTTCAGAGCTCTGTTTAACGGATAATAAAACCCAGTTTTGTTCGACGGCCAGTTGGTCGGATGTTGCGGGTTTAAAAGCCAAAGGCAATCTTAATAAGACACCGCTTGCGATGTTTAAACCCTTTTTGCCAGAAGGTATGGAGCTTAACGGCTTGGTCAGTGGACGGTATGATATTAAGCAAAACAACGGTAAGCCGAAAGGTTTTGTAAAACTCACCTTCCCCGATAATAGTTTTTCTTTTAAAGGGGAAGATGGTGAGCGACAGACCTTCTCATACGAAGCTGCCAAGGTCGATGCTACGATTAATGATAAAACGATTAATGCTAAAGTCACCATGAGCATTGTTAACCGTGGTCAGCTTAATGCGGATATGGAGATAAAACTCTCACCTGAAAATGGCAAGCACACGATAAAAGGCAAGGCGAATTTTGATGTGCCAAATATTAACTGGGCGCAAGAATTTGTACCACGCAGTCGAGGTTTACGCGGGCAGTTTAATTCGAAAATATCCTTTTCAGGGCTGTTAGAAAAACCCAAAATCACCGGCGTGGCTACTTTGAAAAAGGGCTATTTACGTTTACCCGAGGCTGGTACAGAAATCACTGATATTGGTATTAATATGACGGCTAATAAGCCGGGTGTGGTTGATATCACAGGTCAAATGTTAATGGGTAAAGGTAAAATTAATGTCACGGGTAATATGGATATCCGTGAAATAGCCAATTGGAAAGTTCATTTAAAGCTGGCTGGCAAAAATCTACGCTTTATGGATACCAATGAAGTGCGCGCCTTTATGACTCCTGATTTAACCTTAGATATCACCCCAAAAGTGGTTGCCATAAAAGGCAAAATAACAATTCCTGAAGGTGAAATAAACCTGAAAGAGTTACCTGAAACGAGCATAGATGAATCGGATGATGTGATTGTTATTGGTGAGAAAAAAACCGGTGAGCAAGTATCAGCGATTAAAATTCAGCCTAATGTTTTAATAGAACTGGGTGAAAAGGTACGTTTAAATGCCTTTGGTTTGCGCGCAAAATTATCTGGCAAGGTAAATGTGTCGCATAACCGTAGAGATATTTTGAGCACCGGTTCTTTGCGGGTAACTGATGGAAAATATGAAGCCTATGGTCAATTGCTAGAGATTAATAATGGTCGTCTTATCTTTAACGGTTCGCCTAAGTTGATTGGTATGGATATTCGTGCAACCCGAAAAATTAACTCTCAAACAGTGGGAGTACACCTAGGTGGCACGCTACTTAGTCCTAAATCAAAAATATTCTCAGAACCTGCGATTTCAGATAGTGATGCGCTTGCTTACTTGTTAACAGGTCACAGTTTGTCGACAGCATCAGGTAAGGAAAGCGCCTTGCTAATGTCAGCAGTGCGAGGCTTAGGAATAACCGGTAATGACAGTATTATGCAAAAACTTGGTTCATCCTTGGGCTTAGATGATGTTAATTTTGTTGCAGGAGAAGATTTGGATAAAAGCCAGATACAACTGGGTAAGCGCCTAGGATCAAGCCTTTATGTACGTTATTTAGTAGGGCTTTTTGATCAAACACAAAAAGTGATTGTTGAATATAAAATCAATAAAATGCTATCGCTTGAAGTAGAAACGAATATCGAAAATTATGGGTTGGATTTAATCTATGAGATTGAGAGAGATTAATAGGCGTTTCTACTAACAACCTCAGAGTGAGATTTTGAGGTTGTTAAATTATTTAGCGAGATTGCAACAGCCAAAGAAGAAGTTCTTATTGATCGTCGCATTAACTTCATAAGCAAAGGTTTTTGATGAACCATCATTGCGGCAACTATTGGTTTTTTCTAAGTTTACATCTACCATGTTACGGCCTTTATCACCACCTAGATTCATTCTCAATTTACTTTTGCTTTCCCATTCGTGGTAATTAATGGGCATATAAAAAGAAGAGCGGTTGGGTAAGTCTAAACGCATATTGCCGTTAGTTACATCCATCGTGATATTCCAGGTTTTTGGTTTATTACCTTCGCATTTATATATTCTTTTTGCTTTAGTACCTCGCTCGGAATAGGCGACTTTAATATCTGAAGCACTCATTTTTACGGGTTGATCATAGCGATCTCCGCCAAATTGCAGTGGTTTATCTTCTGGGCGTGTAACGGGCATGTTAATGACTTTTGCTCGTTTTATAACGTTGCGTGAGGAGCTAGAGCTAGTAGTCCTACTAGTAGGAGGATTGCTTTTCTTAACTAGCACACCTGTCTTTTTTAAGTATTGAGATTCTACCCATCCTTGTTGCTTATTCCAGTTAACTTGTCGCCAAATGGTTCGTCCTACTTTTTTCTTTTTACCTGTTTCAACAATATCTTTAGCATTGTAAGGCAAAGAAACTTTAATGCGAGATTTAGGGCTTGGGTAAGCACGAAGCTTTAGCTTTTGTTTCTTTGTAAGATGGTTGACTTTAAAAATTGTTATTTTTTTGTCTGCATAAGCCGTTGTTAATGCAGTCGTACTAAGCAGTAGTGCTAAAACTGAGAATGTTGTTATTAGTGTTTTTCTCATAATAATCCCCCATGATTATTTGTATGAAAATCACTCACTTTTAAGAGAGTGTATTGACATTGTAGCCTAACTTAGATCGGCTATCAAATAAGTTCAAGTTTTGCTGGTAGGTTGATGAAAGAAAAACAATTACCATGAGAGGCTATGGAGTATGAATGAAAAAAAATCTTTGTGGTCTTCGCGTAACCTCTGTGCACTCAGCGTACAAAAATGCTATTAATAAGATAAAGAGCAGGATCCTAAGTCGCAGGTTCAATCAACTTCATAAGGTTTTAATGACAACAAGTGTAACATCGCGGATAATGAACTTACTATTTTAACCCTTAAGATAACTGTTTATGTCTGGAAAGATTTTTATACAAACCCACGGTTGCCAAATGAATGAGTATGATTCAGCTAAAATGCTGGATGTGCTAAAAGAATCTGATGGTCTTGAATTAACGGATAATGCGGATGAAGCTGATGTGTTGTTGCTCAATACCTGTTCAATACGTGAAAAGGCGCAAGAGAAAGTTTTTCATCAACTGGGGCGCTGGCGCAAGATTAAAGAGAAAAACCCCAATGTGATTATTGGCGTAGGTGGTTGCGTAGCGAGCCAAGAAGGAGAGGCACTACAGAAACGAGCACCCGTGGTTGATGTGATTTTTGGGCCACAAACCTTACATCGCTTGCCTGAGTTGGTTGCAGAGGCAAAACAAACTAAGAAATTTGTTATCGATACGTCATTCCCTGAAATCGAGAAGTTTGATCGCCTACCAGAACCTGTTGCAGAAGGGGTGAGTGCGTTCGTATCCATCATGGAGGGTTGTAGTAAGTATTGTACCTTTTGTGTAGTGCCATACACCCGTGGCACTGAAATTTCGCGCCCTTTTGATGATGTGATTGCAGAGGTGGCTAAGTTAGCCGAGCAGGGCGTGCGTGAAATTAATTTGCTAGGACAAAATGTTAATGCCTTTCGTGGCGAGATGCACAATGGTGATATTGCAGATTTAGCGATGTTGATTCATTATGTGGCAGCAGTTGATGGTATTGACCGTATTCGTTATACCACCTCACACCCTGTTGAATTTAGTGATAGTTTAATTCAAGCTTATGCTGAGGTGCCAGAGTTAGTTAATCACCTGCATCTACCTGTGCAAAGTGGTTCGGATCGTATTTTAGCTGCTATGAAACGCGGTCATATGGCGATTGAATATAAACAAAAAATTCGTAAACTACGTGAAATTCGCCCTGATATTAGTTTGTCGTCCGATTTTATTATTGGTTTCCCAGGGGAGACGGATAAAGACTACGAAGACACCATGAACTTAATTGAAGAAATTGGCTTTGATAAAAGCTTTAGTTTTATTTACAGTGCTAGGCCGGGTACACCCGCCGCATCATTTGAAGACGATGTGCCAATGGCAATAAAGAAAACTCGCTTATTTCGTCTGCAACAACGTATCACCGAAATGGAGCAAGAAATCAGTCAAAAGATGGTGGGTACGGAAGTCACTGTTTTAGTGGAGCGAGCCTCAAAGAAAGACCCTAAGCAAATGGCAGGTCGCACCGAAAATAACCGTATTGTAAACTTTGATGGTGATCCATCACTGATTGGGGATTTTGCAAAGGTTGAAATTAGCGAGGCGCAACCCAATTCTTTACGTGGTAAAATGGTTAAATAGCAACATAAGGAAGAAAACTATGAAGTGGCGTGATAGAAAGCAAAGTAGGAATGTTGAAGATAGACGATCAAGCAGCGGCAGGTTAGGCGGTGGTGGTGGACGTGGTTTACCCTCTATCGGTACTTTGATGTTTTTATGGCCCTTAGTAAAACCTTTATTACGCTCTAAATTAGGCATGGCGGTCGTCGGTGTCGGCGCTGCGGCGTATTTCTTTATGCCATCATTAATGGGTGGCGGGGGTAGCTCAAAGCCTGTGAGTGAAGCGGCTGATGACGAGCAAGCGGCTTTTATTAAAACTGTGATGGCCGATACTGAGACTGTTTGGGGTAATGTGTTTGCCCAAGCGGGTGAGCGCTACCCAGAAGCTAAGCTGGTACTTTATAGAGGCGGAACGCGAAGCGGTTGTGGTCCAGCGAGCGCAGGAATGGGGCCGTTTTATTGCCCATCTGATCAAAAAGTGTATGTGGATTTAAGCTTCTTTGATGAGTTGAAAAGAAAGCATGGTGCCGGTGGTGATTTCGCTCAAGCCTATGTTTTAGCACATGAAGTAGGTCATCATATTCAGAACATGGAAGGTACATTGGATAAAGTGCAACGTGCTAAACAACAAGTTCGCGGAAATGATGATAATAAGTTGCAGGTGATGGTTGAGTTACAGGCAGATTGTTATGCGGGTGTATGGACCAATCATGCGCAAAAGAAGTTTAAAATATTAGAAGCAGGTGACTTAGAGGAGGCATTAACCGCAGCTGCCTCAATCGGCGATGATCGTTTGCAAAAGCAAGCACAAGGCTTTGCGATACCACATACTTTTACTCATGGTAGCTCGAAGCAACGTGTTGAGTGGTTCTCTCGAGGTGTTAAAAGTGGCTTGCTGAAAGATTGTAATACGTTTAATTAGCTTTCTACCCGTTTGGTACCAATAAAAAAGCCTATTTATTTGAATAGGCTTTTTTTATTATCAGAAAATATTTTGATAGCCTTGACTGTTGATCAATACAAACTAAGCTAAGAGTATAGATAAAGAGCAATGCACGAAAAAAATAAAGTATTCAGCTTTGTGCAACCTGCTTGCTAAAAATCCTATAAAAATAACTTACAGAGGCGATTCCAATGACTAAAATTCCAGAATTAAAGACCCAAAATTTGAAAATTAAAGAACTGTCAAGGGTGCTTGAGTATTTAATTTCAAACAAAGAAATGTGTAATACTCAGGTAACCTGTGATCTTTTTTTGGATTACGCTGAGCAAGTAACCCATCATTTGTATTTAGAAGAGAAGGATGTTTACGGTCATTTATTGAATCACCACGATAGTCAAATTAGAAATACAAGTAATGACTTTTTTTCTGGCTCAATTGAAATCAAACGAGTATTTAATGAATATTTGGGACGTTGGTGCAGAAATAAGAAACTACGGGTAATTAAACATCAAGAATTCTTGCAAGACTCTAAAGATATTTTTGAGTTAGTGCTGAACCGAGTGAATGCAGAGACAACGATATTATACCCAATGATAGAAGATGCTTTGGATGAGAAAGTTGCCGCGTAGATAAAATAAAGCTCTAAACAGAGAATGGGTATAGTTGATTGGCTGATCTATTTAATGAGAGCTTGCACGGCCTGGATGACGAGTAACATGGCTGAAATGACTGCTATATTCTTTCGTCATCGATTCGTGCAATGTCTTTTATTACAAAAAAATTATTAAAGTTATCAGTCGATAAGGTTTTAACGTAAAATTGTCTCCTTATAGTGAATCGTTATTATCTTAGTTGTTCTGTGCTGTTCAAAGAACTCTAAGGTAATGAAAAAAGCGGAAATTAATATAAGAAAAATTATATATTTGTAAGAAATTGAAAGCATATGTTTACTTTAAATTGTTTCTGATGATTATGTCAAATAGATAATATATTTAATAATCAATGATTTGTGTAATGCTCGTTCAAAAAAATTAAGAATGTTTATGTAAAGGACTATTTTTTCTCTTTTATTTTGGCTGTTCTCTGATGGCAAACATTAAAAGCAGCACCCACCCTGCCATGAGAAAAAGCCCCCCAATAGGCGTTATCATTCCAAAAGCTTTGAGACCCGTTAAAGCGTAAGCATAAAGGCTGCCTGAGAAAAGAATGATTCCTAAAGTGAAAAACATGCCAGAGAGGAGTAATTTTTTTGATGTAAACTGGTTAACTAATAAACCGACAATAAGCAGTGCACCCACATGATAAAATTGGTACTCAACCCCTGTTTGATAACGTGTTAGAGCATGTGCTGTTAGTTTATCTTCAAGTCCATGAGCGCCAAAAGCTCCAATGACGACGGCAAGTAGTCCAAAGAGAGAACCAATACTTAAAAAATAATTCATATTTACGCTCAAATGTTAGGTTATCTGCTTGATTTTTATGCGAACGATACCATCTTAGCATGACTTGTTAACGAAATTTTTTAAAACGCTATGGACTATAAAGATTACTATAAAATATTAGGTGTTGAACGGGATGCCAGCCAATCAGAGTTGAAAAAGGCTTACCGTAAAATGGCGCGTAAATACCACCCTGATGTTAGTAAAGAATCGAATGCAGAAGAGCGTTTTAAAGAGGCGAATGAAGCCTATGAAGTGTTGGGTGACGAGGATAAAAGGTCGCAGTACAATACCTTAGGAAGTAATTACCAAAATGGTCAAAACTTTAACCCTCCCCCCGGTTGGGAGGGTGGCTTTGACTTTAATCAGTTCACCCAAGGTGGGAAAGCTCAACCGGGGGGAGGGGCTGGATTTAGTGATTTTTTTGAAACTATGTTTGGTGGATCAGCCGGCGGTGCAGGTTTTCAGCAAGGAGGCTTTGAGCAGCAGCGACGTCGTAAACCGCCTGCTGAAACCATGATTCTTTGGGTTGACCTAGAAGATATTTTTGCAGGAGGTAAAAAGAAAGTTCGATTACCTAGCGGTTCAACCATTGAAGTTAAAATACCCAAAGGATTTGAGGAAGGAAAAAAAATACGCCTTTTGGGTAAAGGATCCAACGGGGCTGATATACATTTGAAAATTCAGTTTAAAAAGCATCCTCTTTATAAGGTAGATGGGAAGAATGTAGCATTGAGTTTATTAATAGCACCTTGGGAGGCAGCATTAGGCACTAGTCTAAATATTGATACCTTAGCAGGGAAAATCAAATTAAAAATTCCAGAAGGAGCGGAGTCAGGAAGGAAAATGCGGTTGAAAGGCAGGGGTTTACCCAGTAACTCGACATCATTAACAGGTGATCAATATGTATTAATACAAATAGCGACGCCACCTGCCACTACGGATGAAGATAAATCCTTTTATCAAGATATGCAGAAGAAGTTTGACTGGAGCCCTCGTTAGGCTTATAAAAGGTTACTAGTTTGCAACCCTCTATTTGCACAAGCCCAAAGATGTCAAGGTTAAAAAATGAGCAGTTTTTTTAAAATGAAATTTATCCCCTTTTTGATACTTTTGCTGGTGAGCATTAGCACCGTTGGCAATACTGCACAAGCAAAGCTGCCTTTTACAGTGGATGGAAAGCCATTGCCATCGTTAGCAGATATGCTAGAAAAGATAACGCCAGCCGTGGTTAATATTACAACAGAGGCTGCATTGCAGGGAACAAATCTAAAAGATCCCGTCTATCGTCATTTTTTTGGCAAAAAGCTTCCAGCAAAGAAAAAAAGAACACGAGGCACTGGCTCGGGGATTGTTGTTGATGCTGACATAGGCTATATCGTTACCAATGCACATGTTATTGAAGGTGCGGGTAAAATAATTGTAACGCTGACCGATCAACGCCAATTTTATGCAGAGATTACAGGAATAGACACGAGCGCAGATATAGCAGTGATTCGTATCTTACCCGAGCGCCTGACGGCAATGCCGATGGCCGATAGTAAAAAAGTCAGAGTCGGTGATTTTGTGGTTGCCATTGGGAATCCCTATGGTTTGGGGCAGTCAGTGTCATCAGGCATTGTCAGTGCGCTTGGTAGAACAGGCTTAGGCATAGAGCATTACGAAGATTTTATTCAAACCGATGCGCCGATTAATCCAGGGAATTCAGGTGGCGCATTAGTTAACTTAAAGGGTGAGTTAATCGGTATAAATACCGCAATTTTAGGTAATAGCAATGGCGGTAACGTAGGAATCGGTTTTGCTATACCTGTATCAATGGTGGTTAATATTAAAGACCAAATTGTACAAAATGGTGAGGTTAAAAGAGGTCAACTGGGTATAGAAATTCAAGATGTAAGGCCCGCATTAGTTAAAGCATTTAAGTTAAAAGACGGTCAAGGAGCATTGATTTCAGGTGTCGCAATGCGCTCCCCTGCAGAGCTTGCAGGAATAAAAGAAGGTGATGTCATTACACGCATTAATGGCATAACGGTTAGAAATAGTGCAAATTTAAAAAGTATGATTGCCAATATGCGTATGGGCGCAAAGGTTGATATGGAATACGTGAGGGATGGTTTGGTGCTAAAAAGTGTGGCCACTGTTGGTGAGGTTAATGCTGCATCATATACCAAAGGGCAGGAAGTTATAGAGCCAACACGGATGAAACCAAAGCCACCTAAAAAGTATTATCAGGATCCTTGGAACTTTTAGCGGGCTTATCCCTTTCAGGTCTTTTTCTGAAAGGGATAAGCCGGTTATTAGAGCGAGTGTAGGGAGTCGTTAGCGAACTTATCGTTTGGTCTTTCCAAACAGGCTACTCCGATTGTGTCGGCGTGTTTTTGTCGGCGTTGTGCGTTTGAGTTCTGCACTTTAAACGGAAGGAGTAATTTGGTTTTCATCGCTCTGGCAACATTGGATTTCTAGTAAACCAATAGGCTTATCCACACTCTCTTTAATATTACTCAACCCATTAGTATTACTTTGGATAAACTCTGATGTACTTTTCCCTTGCAGATTATTCATTTGCCAGTTATCCTAGCAACTGAAGACTTTATCAGTACTAGCTCGAAACTACTGAAGGATTGTAGTCTTATAGCGTTATCAGCAGATGGTACTTGTTCCATTTGTTGGCCATCCGCAGCATGGGAAGATAAAACTTATGAGCACTTAAGCCCGGTGCTCTTTATTTTCCTTGCGGACACAGGTTTGGTGTCCCCAATCCAGACCTGTTCTTTTAACCCCGCCTTTGAGCGGGGTTTTTTTATACTTATTTACTTTGTCTTGGATGTTTTTAGATATTTCTCAGACGGTTGGTGCCATTTGTTCAAGTGATTGCTAAGATCTTCAACACCTAGCCCTTTTAGTGCTGAAAACATTTGCACACTGCACTTATTGGAGTAGTCATTTAATTGTTGTTTAGTTTTAAGTAAGGCCGACTTAGCTTGACCATGCTTCAACTTGTCATGCTTATTTAAGACAACATGAACGGGGAGTTGGTGAGCCTCAGCCCACTTCAGCATATTGATATCATAGTCCAGCATAGGGCGTCGAATATCCATAACAATCACTAAACCTTGTAATGTAATGCGATCCCTTAAGTAGGATTCAATAAAGCGTTGCCACTCAAACTTAACCTTATTAGGGACTTTTGCATAACCGTAGCCCGGCAAATCAACTAAGAATTTATCATCAGGCAGGCCGAAAAAATTAATCAGTTGTGTTCTTCCTGGTGTTTTACTGGTTCGCGCTAAGCTTTTTTGTTGGCACAAGCGGTTTAAGGTGCTGGATTTTCCTGAGTTTGAGCGGCCTGAAAAGGCAACCTCAAAACCCATTTCAGGTGGTAAGGTTTTGGTCGTTGTGGCACTTTGTAAAAAACGTGCTTGCTGGTAAAAAGCGCTCATGATTTGTTACTCTATGGTGGAAATATAAAATGAAAAATTGATATGGATCAACTCCCTAAGCGCAAAAAAAATAGTTCTTAGTAAATAGCTTCATTTCTTGGACAAACTCATTAGGTATGTGGTATAAAACGCGGCTAAATTGATAGTAGTTTAATCGTAGAGTTTCTTCTATTTTGTTCTTTTAAATAGCAGAAGTATACAGTTAAGAAAGTATTTTAGGAGTACTTTGAAATGAGAAAAGCAATATTATTTACGCTTGTAGCGTGTTTCACACAGTCAGCGGTGTTTGCTAATGAAGCAAAACCTGTAATAGGGGATGCAGCAAAAGGTAAAGCTTTAAGTGCAGTTTGTGCAGCTTGTCATGGTGCTGATGGTAATAGTGTGAATCCAGATTGGCCTAAGATTGCAGGCCAAGGTGAAGCTTATTTAATTAAGCAGATCAAAGAATTTAGAACTGACAAGCGTGCTGAAGCAACGATGACACCTATGGCGAAAGGTATTGCTTCTGATGAAGATGTACTCCATTTGGCTGCATTTTTCGCAAGTCAAAAAACAAAGTCAGGTACTGCTAGTAAAGATAAGGTTGCCCTTGGTGAAGCTATTTATAAAGGTGGGGTAATGGATACGGGTGTTGCAGCCTGTTCAGCATGTCATGGTCCTACTGGCATAGGCAATGGGCCGGCTAAATACCCTAAAGTCTCTGGTCAACACGCTAAATATATAGTGACGCAGCTTAAAAACTTTAAATCAGGCTCAAGAAGTAATGACGTCGGTAAGATTATGAGAAACATAGCGCTTAAAATGACGGATGCTGAAATGGAAGCAGTAGCTGAATATATGTCAGGCCTACAAAAGTAGTCAAAGCATATGATTTTCAAAGGGTAGCATTAAATGCTATCCTTTTTTTTTGGTTAATTTTTTGTACAGTAATGGTTTTATTTACTCATTTTAAGGGTTGGTTGTTGTGGGTAAGAGTTTTGTGATGTTATCGGTATTCTTTTGTTTTATGGTTGTAGCTTATAGCGCTAGCAATAGAAGTACAAGCACGGTAAAAACACTGGCGGTGAGCCAATGCGCAGCGTGTCATTCCGCTGATGGAAATAGTCAAAATAGTCTCTGGCCAAATATCGCAGGTTTAAATCAAGTCTATCTTTTAAAACAATTAAAAGATTTTAAAAATAGTGTACGTGTTAACAAAGATATGGAGCGCATCACTAAATCTTTATCATTAAAGGATTTAACGGCCTTATCTTATTTTTTCTCGCAACAAAAAATCAGGTCATTCGTTAAACCCACAAAGTTATTTGCGAAAAATGACAATATTGATCTAAGTTTAGGTGAAGATATTTATACAGGTAAACGGATTAAGTATGGCATACCAGCTTGTGCGAGTTGTCATGGTGATAAAGGGCAAGGTGGCTTGGATAGGAAGCGTGGTTATATCTACCCACGGCTAACCAATCAGCATAAGTCATACTCAATAAAACAATTGAAACTATTTAGAGCGTTATTACGTAGTAATGACTCACCTGCTATGATGAGAAATATTGCCTTAATGATGGATGATGAAGATATAGAGTCCGTGATGGCTTACGTAGCAACTTTTGACTCTGAAGAGGTAAAGAAGTAGGATCATTACCACATCCGTGTGGCGAAGATTACTGATTCATAGTTCAAGCAACAAAAGAACTTTGTTATACTCAGGATGTCACACTTAGAATACTAATTTATAGGGTTTATTAAAAGGTTAATTAGAAAATGAAGAAAAAATTAAAAAGAATTTCATTAGTCATTTCAACGGTTGTTGCATTATCAGCTTGTGACTCTGCATCCTCTGATGCAAAAAGAGTGGATGTTACCCCGGCTACTCCTTCAGCTATTGTTGATAAGGCTACAAAAGTGATTCCTGCTAATCTCATTGCAAAAGCAGAAACAGAAACAGTTCCAGAGGCAAAAGCGGCTGCCGCCACAAACACCTCAAAGTATGTAGAGGGAAAGCATTACGTCGAAATATTCCCTGAGATGCAGACAGATGCAACAGCAGGAAAAGTAGAAGTGATTGAAATGATGTGGTTGGGGTGTCCTCATTGTTATACACTCGAGCCGACCATGCTAAAGTACAAAAAGAATCACCCAAAGTATGTTGAGTTTAAGCAAGTACCTGCAATGTTAAACCCAAGCTGGGCTAAAGATGGTGAAACCTATTATATTGCTGAAATCTTAGACCCTAAAGGTGAGGCAGAACTTATCACTAAAATTTTTCAAGCTATTCATGAGCAAAAGAGACGCTTAAATCGTCCTGATGCCGCAAAACGTTTTTTTATCGAGCAAGGTTATACTGCTGAGCAAGTAGATAATGTGAAAAACTCTATGGCGTTTAAAGCTAAAATTAAACGTGCGCAAGAAATCAGCGCAAGCTCTCAAGCTCAATCTGTACCTACACTAATTATCAATGGTAAGTATAGAACCAGTCCCTATATTGCTGGCAGCGAGGCAGACTTGATGGCGATCATTGACATGTTGGCCAAAAAAGAGCGTAAATAGTTTTTTCTAAACAGGGTTTGGCTATGCGTAAGTTGAGTCTTATTGATGCTTTAATAACGGAAGTCGACCAGGCTTTACGAACAGTGCATACACTCGCCCCAACCACCGAGCGTACCAACCCCTCAGTAAAGATTACTTCCAAATTAACAGATTCCGAGAAGAAGCAATCAGCCTCACTGATGCGTATCAACCACGCAGGGGAAGTTTCTGCGCAAGGATTGTATCGTGGTCAGGCATTGACCGCTAAACACGAAGATATTCGCGAGCAAATGAGGCGTTCTGCAATGGAGGAGAATGATCACCTGAATTGGTGTGAAACGCGTTTAAATGAACTTGATGACCATAAAAGCTACCTAAGCCCACTATGGTATCTCGGCTCATTTGGGCTCGGTGCCGTGGCAGGTTTAGTGGGAGATAAGTGGAGTTTAGGTTTTGTTAAAGATACCGAAGACCAAGTTGTCAAGCATTTGGATGAGCATTTAAAAAATCTTCCTGCCAACGATAATACGAGTCGTACCATTTTAGAGCAGATGAAAATTGACGAGGCACATCATGCCGATGTGGCTGTTGAGGCAGGAGCGGCAGAACTACCCCTACCTATACGTAAGTTTATGATGCCTTTAATGTCAAAAATCATGACGACTGTTTCTGGGAAGATATAAAAAGGTATAGACCTTCTGAGGTAATATCACTTACTTTCTTGTTTTTTCAAAACCTCCAAAGCCGCTTTACCTTTTTGACTACCGTTCTTGGCCGCCTTTTTAAACCACTTTTTAGCTTCTTTCATATCAGCCTTGCTACCATACCCATTAGCAATCATTGCACCGACACTATACTGTGCGGCCGGTAGGTTTTGAGCCGCCGCTTTCTTATACCATTTGAGTGCTTTTGAATGGCTTTTCGCAATACCGATACCATCAACATATAAGTCACCTAAAAAGTATTGTGAAAGAGGGAAGCCTTTTTTAGCTGCTTTGTTAAACCATTTAAAGGCTTTCTCTGGGCTTTTTGTAACCCCAAGGCCTTGTAAATAAGTAAGCCCTAAGTTGTGTTGCGCCAGAGGGTTGCCTTTATTGGCTGATTTCTTAAACCATTTTAATGCAGTTTTTTGATTTTTCTTTGTGCCAATACCTTGACTATACATTGACGCAAGGTCGTAATAGGCATCCGGGTTTTTTCGTTTTGCTGCTTTTTTAATCAAGCTAAAGGCCTTAGCAGAATCTTTTTTGGTGCCAATACCGTTAGCATAAAGCACGCCCAGAAGATGGCTCGCTGTAGGGCTGCCAGAGCGTGAAGCGAGTTTAATATATTTGAAAGCTTTGCTAGGGTTCTTCTTAACACCTATCCCTTTTAAATAACGCTCGCCCAGCATTAACTGCACATCGGTCATACCTTTGTTAGCGGCTTGTTCATAATAGCGCATAGCGCTCGACATGCTTTTAGTAACACCTTGGCCGCTTTCGTACATGATGCCTAAGCTACGAAGTGCATCGGGGATGCCGCTTTTAGCCGCTAATTTGTAATACTTAGCGGCTTGGCTCATGCTCTTTTTAGTGCCTTTACCCGAGGCGTATAAAGAACCCAGTAGAAATTGCGCGCCAGGGTGTTTTTTGGCAGCCGCTTTACTAAACCATTTGAAAGCTTGCTGCTCGCTTTTAGGCAGCCCTTGGCCTAGTAAATAAAGTTGGCCTAAAACATATTGCGCTGCAGGGTCACCCTTTTTTGCGTAGGGTGAAGCAATTTTATAAACCGCCGCATAATCTTTTCGTTTATAGGCTTGTTGCAGTGCTTTATTGTCATTGTTATTGGTAACGGCGCCGCGTGGTGGTTGTGTTGTTCTAGTGCGAGGTTGTAGTGATGATGATTTCTGCTGGGTTTTGGCGATAGCAGGATTTATCGAGCGTTTGTTGGCAATATTTCCAACACCTTGTCCTATCGCTCCGTTACCATGTTTGTGTTGTACCCCTTTTAAAGGTGGAAGAGGGTGGCTATGAACACGACCGGCATGTGAATGCTGGTTTCCTTGAGCAGGTGCTCTTACTAAATTTCTTTTAGCGGTAGCTACCGGTTGTCTATTTGGAGTACTTCTTCTGGTATTTTGTTGGCCCCTTCTTTTAACGGGCTCAGGCGCTAAGTCAAAGCTAAATGCATCTTTGTGGGTCGATGATGAGCTGGGAGCAGCTGGTTTTTGGATAGTTGTTTTATCAACATTTTTAAAAACAAAAGTTTCTGCAGATGAGAGTGAGCTGTACGCAAGCGTGATTAACCCGAAGATATAAACTGGTTTTAAACTCATTTTTTAGTCTCTAAGTCAGCTACAATTTTTTCCAAGGCTTCAAGTTTTTCGCGGGTACGTAAAAGTACGGCTGTTTGAATATCAAATTCCTCGCGAGTGACTACATTCATTTTGCGTAATCCACTTTCTAAACCACCACGCATATTTTTTTCGATATCATCTTGCAAGTTTTTTAAAGAAGGGGGAAGAAACCCCGCTAACTTCTTTGCTAAATCATCAATTTGAGTATTCTTATCCATCTCTATTTGTCCGTATTTGAGTGACTTATTGCCCAATTTATTTCGTAATAAAAGGGGATAAATCACCTGAGTTTTTAAAAGCAAAGCTACCGTCAGCTTGTTGTTTTCCAGTGAACTTAAGCATTGAATTTAAGCCTTTATCGGTTGCTTTTACAATGACATTGGAATTATATTTCCAGTCTTTTTTGAGTTTAATATCACCATTAAGTTCAGCAGGCGCATCTGTTGAAGTTAATTTGATTTTCAGGTCATCTGACTCTGGGGTGATGACGGCATTATAGTTACCTGCGGGTAGTTTGATCGGGGACTTTAACGCGCCTTCTTTCCAATCAATTACGCCATCAATAATGGGTAGATTTTTATTATGAATCTCAGCATATTTTAGCTTGCCCTGAATTTCTCCACTTAACTTTGCCTTGTTCTGCAACGCATTAATGAAAAGCGCATCAATTTCAAAGTCAGTATTGTTTAAGATGATTTTTTTATTGGCTGAAATTGCAACATTTCCTGTTACTTTGATCTCGTCACCACTAAGCTGAAAGTCAGACTTTAAGGATAAAGCCAGTAGGCTTTTAAGCGGTTGAATCTGCCAATCCAACTGACCTAAGGGGATGTTTTTTAGGGTGAGGTTTTTTGCTGTTCCTTGCCATAGCGTGCCACTAACTTGACCGAGTTTAACCTCACCACTTGCTAGCTTTTCAATATGTGGTTTGGCGTAAGATAAAGGAAGTTGCCAAACTGCTGCCAACAAGAAGGATAATAATCCTAAAAAAAGTATTTTTTTCATTGTTTTGTAATTACCACGTATAAGTGTTGTAAGACTTTAATCAGCTTTGACGGTTAAGCGAACGTCGATGAGTCCTGCTTCTTTTTTATGTGTATTGATGGTTAGGTTGCTGATGATAAGACCGAATTTATTTTCTAAGTTAGCTATTAGTCGCATGGTTCGATCAGCATTAGCATTTTTTAAAACCACGTTAACACCGTTAGCACCTTGGGATTGCATGCGTTCTAAAGCGGGCTTTAAACGCAATGTTTGTAATGCCTTTTCTATAATTTGTTGCGGGTTCTGGTTATTGGTTTGTTCGGGCTTAGTGGCTTGCTGCTGTAGCTGTTTAACCTGCGCACTTTGTTTTTGCATGATTTTTAACGAAGTGTTTTTACTGTCGATAATTTTAGTCAGCTTTTTATTATTATCGAGCAACGGTTGAACAATAAACAAGCCGAGTATTAATAACCCTGCAATCAATGAGCCGTAAGTAACAAGATTTCGTTCTCGTGGGTTGAGTGTATTAAACCAGTCCTTCATGCTTTATTCTCCATTATACTTTGTTTGTCACTAGAAGAAAGCGGGCTAATAATCACGTTAGCTTCAACTTTATTTGCGGTTGTGCTTGAGTCCTTAATCTTTACATTTAACCCAGCGCTGTCTTTAGCTTCCTTTTTAAAGGCGTCTAAGAGCGATAAACTAGGGGTGTTTAGTTTTAATAGTAATTCGCCATCTTGGTAGCGTAATTCGTTTAAGGTAATGTCTTTATGTTTTTTTAATAAAGGTGCAATATCAGCAATTAAGGGGATAGCAGAATCTGTTGTTTTACCTGTTTGTTGTTGAAAAGCCGCCAGTTTACTTTTCATTTGTTGTGGTGCATCAACAACACGGCTATTTGGGAAGCGCTCTAAAAAGACATTATTGATGGCAGTGTCGAGTTGTTTTCGCTGTTGCTTTAACTGGTTATTCTGCATACCTAAAATGCCGATCCAAGCTGTTGCTAATAACCCGCCGATTACCATGGCAGGGCGCCATGCTTTCCAATTGATTGAGCTACTTGCACCACCTTTTTGTAGGTAGCCTGTTAGTAGATTAAGGGCTAGCCCTTCGGTTGCACTTTTATAGTTTATGACATTGGCGTCTTGTTGCGTGAATTCGCACTCTTGCAGTTCAGTAGGAAATTGTGCTTGTTCAATATTTGTAAAAATATGTTGAGTGGGATGCGCTTCAAACTGCTCGACTAAAAATGAATTTAGTAAACTTTTATGACTGCTAAACCCTGTGTAGGCGCTAGTTCTTACGCTGATGTTATTTTCACTCTCATCCAAGGCAATGACTTTATCTTCGGTAGATTGTTTATCTGAGTTGATTGCATTAGCAACTCTTTCACTAGCCAGCGGTTGGGGTGTTTCTTTTTGCAGGATTGACCAAGAGTCCTTTTGGTGATGCTGTGCCAAAAGTTGTGGTAACACATAATAGGGCGTTATTTTGTGTTCGCGTAACAACGCTGTATACCCCCCCAAACGCTGATGATTAATAACTGCAACACTTGTTTCATAGGTATTGCTTTGTTTATGAATGGCGAAGTGTAGATTGTCTAAGTCCTCGGCTAGAGCGTCTTCCATGGCAAAGGGTACAGCCCGTAATAACTGTTTTTTATTACTACTAGGAATGCTTAAGGTACTTAACATAACATCGTTATTAGGAATCAGTAACATCACCCGTCTACCACGCGTGAGAGAACTTATTTTTTTCCAGTTCGAAGGTGTAAAGCGATCCTCTGCTTGGCCTTTACCGAGCAAGGCATATTCAGGTATTGCCTGAATTGAATTAAGTTTTATAACAAGAAGTTGCATGTTTTAGTTCTTTTTAGATGTTTTAATTTTTTGCGGATTACTAAAGTCGCGCATTATGACAGATACTTTACCATTTTTCCGCTGTAAAATTGAATTTACAAATAATCGCGCATGGTTAATACGTACCATGCCTTGAAGCAAAAAATAACTACTTTTCACATCCAGATCTTCTTTGTTTAAATGCCCTGTCAATTGGCTAGGGGTTAAGGCTAGACGTACATCATCAAAGTCTAAAAATGACTTTAATGTTTGAAAAGGGTCTTCTTCACGTTTTTTTATAATATTAGAAACGGTTTGATCATCAAAGCCAATGGCTTTTAATACTTCTTCCTTAGCGGTATTGACATTAATGGGTGTTTTATTTTTGATAATGGGCAAGGTGGTAATGAGTTGATTATCAAGTAATTTTTTATAGACTTTCTTGGTCATGTCTTTTAAAAGCCGTAATTCAGTTGGGCTAACTAATGCTGTATCCGCACTAAAATAAGGTTTATCGAGTGATTGATAAAACGGGCTTTCTGCGCCAAAGCCGCTGCCAGCTCCCTTAGGCTTTAGATTGCCGTTGGTTTGGTCTTTATCAATCCAGTCTTTAACAATATCAGCAAAGTTTTCAGCAGGGCCCATTTCTTCATCAGGGTCAACCGTGGTTCTCATTAAGCTAGTAATTCTATCTCGAGTTATTTTAGCAATATCAATCGTTTGTGGCTGATTACGCCGTTGATTAGGGCTCGGCTGTCTGTTGGGATTATTTGACCGATTAGTGCCTTGATTGTTGTTTTGATTATTTTGGTTATTATTTTGCTGGCGAACCCTAGTGGGTTTTCGGTTCAATGAATTTAAGTTAATGCGTGCCTGCAAATCAAACAGTTGCCCATTCATGACGCCACCAGGGATAGGAATTGGTGGCAGTAGTACCGCCCAATCATCCTTTAATGAATCATATTCGGGATGTTTTTTATAGGACTTTTCTAAAAATGTACCTGCCCAATCTTCCATGCCGTTGGCATATAAATAAGCCTGTTCCACATGTGCGATATTGCCTGAGAATCGAATATGAATTTGCTGGCGATACATCACTGTTGCAGCTATTGAAATAGCAATAGAGGTTATTATTAATGCCGTGATTAAGGCGATTCCTTTTTGTTGTGATCTTGTGTTGGGTACTTTCATTAGAGGTTTCCTCCAATGGGGTGTAAGCGTTCTGATAAGCGCAAGTTTTTACCTGTTTTATGGTTTAATTTATAATCATAAATCGTCGTGTATGAGAGTACCGCACGAACATAGTTACGCGTTTCATCAAAGGGAATACTCTCAATCCAGCGTGGTGCAACAATCGGAAATTTAGGTGTCCATTTTGGGATACGGTGCGGCCCTGCATTATAACTAGCCGTTGCTTTAGCAAAATTCCCGTTAAACTTTTTTAGCATTTGGCTGAGGTAAGCGGAGCCTAAACGAGCATTTTTTTCTGGAATTAGTAGGTCAGAGGTTTTATGCCCTTTGATGCCAAGCTTGCGCGCAACCTCTCTAGCCGTGCGCGGTAGTATTTGCATTAAACCTCTAGCATTAGCGCTAGAGCTAATTTGTGAATCAAAGGCACTTTCTCGGCGCATAACACCGTAGACCCACGCGGGGTGAACGTTCTGAGCTTTGGCACTATTTAAAACGAGGTCTTTATACTTAAGTGGAAAGCGTAAACCGACTTGGTTCCAATCTTTAGTTTGTGAAATGCTGATAATGGCTAAAAACGGTTGGTTAATTTGAAGTGCATAAGCTGCAGCGACTAATTTATCATGGTGATTTAACTGTTTGAGTTCCCACATCCATTCTTTGCGTGCTAGTTTGGTTAATCCTATTGCATAAAGTTCAACGGCGCGCTGGAAACCTGCAATCTCTTTTATTTTCGGAATAAACTGATTCCAGTCAGGCTCTTCTTGCTCCAGCCTTTCGTAAGGTCGTTTTAGTTGGTCTGCCGCCAAAAAACCATAAAAAGAAGCATTTTTCGATAACTCATAATAATCCTCAGGCGTTATTTTCTTACCTAAACGATGTTTTGCGTATGTGCGCCAGTAGGTCCATACATCTTGTTTCTTGTCATCGTGGCTCATGGGTTTAATGGCATTAATAACTTCCTGCCATCGACCTCTGCGAATTGCACTCCGAGCCATCCAAATATTTGCTTCCTTGCTGCGTTTTTCACTTGGGATTCTCATCAACTGCTCTAATGCATCAGCTTTATGATCGACAGCATCTCTAGTGGCGATATAGCTATCTATATCGGCTTTTTCGTCACGAGTAAAGCCGTGGGATTGTTGTAATGTTATCCATTTTGTTTTGGCTTTATCGGTATCTTTTCGTGCAATACGCTTAATCGCATAGGCCATTAAGTGGCGTGTTTTTGGGTTGCTCTTTTTTAATAGCTTATGGCTGAGATGTTTAGAAGGTTTTTTTCGTAACTTTACCCATAAAGAAACTAACTTTTGATGCTTACTTTTTTTAGCTAAGGTTTTTGCAAGGCGAGTTTTACCTTTATTCATTGCTTTTGAGATGCGTTGCCAGAGATCATCATCATCAATTAATTGGTTTTTATGCAGCAAGTCAATTAAGGCATTGCAGGTTTTTGAAGCAGCTTTCCCCTTTAGCCAATAGCGCTTTGCCGCTAATAACGCGACCTGTTTTGATTTGCCCTCTAAGGTATTAATTTGTGCATTAAGAATAGGGCATTTAGCTTTGCTTCCACCACCTTCAATGTTATCGGCAAGGGTCAAGATATCTTGCCACTTTTGCTGCTTTGATAAACGCGCTAAGCGTTCCACCCTTAATTTATTTGCTAGGTATGATTTAGGGTTTGCATTGATAAATTCTTCTAAGGCTTGTTCAGAGGTTGTTTTTAAATGTTGGTTAATTCGTTCATAGTCGAGGTAACTTGCAAGCACGTAGTCTTTAAGATGCGAGCCAGAATAAGCGCCGCCTTTGTGTAAAATATCGTAAGCTTCAAGAAAATCTTTGCGTTGGCTATCAAGGCTTTTTGCAAAGCTTGTTAGTGGCGTTAATACGAGTAAAAACACGAAGATGAAAAGAAGTTGATTGATCACAGTAATATTAATTTGTTAGAAAGCCCAAGCAGTATGAACTATAACAAAATTGATCTATAAATGTGAGTAATTGGCCTATGTTTCTAGACTCTGAAGGGCTTGAATATAACGCTGGTAGCGTTCCTGTGTAATTTTACCTTTTTCAACGGCATCTCTAACAGCGCATTTAGGCTCATGGTTGTGGCTGCAGTTGTTAAAACGGCAAAGCTCTTTGTAAGGTGCGAATTCGATATAGCCATTGCTGAGCTGTTCTTCGGTCATATCGCTAACGGCATAATCGCGCACTCCGGGTGAGTCAATGAGGTAGCCACCTTTTTTGTTTTCAGCGTTTAAGGGGTAAAGCATCGCGGTAGTCGTTGTGTGTTTTCCTTCGCCTGAATCAGAAATAATACCGACAGTAATATCGTCTGTATCGGGCAATAAAACATTGGCAATAGATGATTTTCCCACACCAGAGCGACCACTAAATATACTGGTTTTATCGCGCATTAAGGCTTTGAGTTGGTCAACCCCTTCACCTGTTAGTGCATTCATTTGTAAAACGTCATAACCAATTTTTTGATAGGTTTTCATCGCTTGCCAGTCTTCATCTGTTGCATGATCATCAGCCAAGTCGCTTTTATTCATGACAATAATGGCGTTGGCATTAAGCTGGTGTGCGGCAATTAAATAGCGATCAACCAAGTCCCATGATGTTTCAGGAAGCCATGAATTAACCACTACAAGTTGATCAATATTAGCCGCAATTGTACGCGGGCGACCCCGATAACCAGGGCGTGTTAAGGCGTTTTTGCGTGGTAGTAAATCATCAACCGTAGCATTGCCGTGCTCATTGCTATGCCAAGTAATCACATCACCACAAACAATGCTGTCGAATTTACGTTTTGCCGTACATCGAACAGGGGGGAGAGAGGGTTTATCAGGGTTTTCGACGAGAAGTTCAGCACCAAAGCGAATAATCACGCGTCCAGTGTTGATTTTTTGATTCAAGAATTAGCCATAGAAGATAGGCGTAGAATACTTAGGTTTTGCTTCAGTACAAGGCGCGCACCGCACGGAGAATGTTGAGCATACAATGAGTATGTGGTCATTCGAGTACGGTGCGCAACGCGGTAATGGAGTAAAATATGGGTGTTCTACTTGAATTTGTAGAATTTTTGGTTTAGATGCGCCGTCACATCTAAAATTTCATCATCAAACCAATTAGTATTAAGGTTTGAATCACAACGACGAACCTGTGCCTCTAATCCTTTTAAATCTTTGACTTTACGGTCGGTACGAGTAAAAACCTCAGTACCGTGACACTTATCACATTTAGAGCCAGAAAAAAGCTTTTGACCATTGCCTGCGTTTCCTGCAGCCATTGAAGCACCTGAAACCAGCAAGCCCGCTGTTGTTGTAAGTGTTAGTAATATTTTATTTAAAAGTTTCATTGTTTAAGTCTCCTGTGACTCTGTAAATCTAGTTTCCTACCGATCTCAAATGCGCTATGCGTATCGAGGCGGGAGGGTGGGAATCATAAAATGCCGAATATAATGGGTCTGGCGTTAATGTTCCTGCGTTCTTTTTATATAGACTAACCAGTGCGGTAATAAGTTCCCCAGCATCTGACTGTTGGGCTGCAAATTCATCTGCCTCAAATTCATGTTTGCGTGACCAGCGCGCCATTATTGGGCCAATGAAGAAGGTAAAGGCGGGTGATACGAGCATGAAAATGATTAAAGCCATATAGGTTGAAGATTCTGAAACCCCAAAAGCGGTATAAAACCAAGCTTGTTTCATTAACCATGCAAGTATCGCAAAACCGATAAAGGTCATTGTAATGGAAGCAATCATCCCTTTAAAGACATGTTTGCGTTTAAAATGACCTAACTCATGCGCGAGAACGGCTTCAACCTGCGTTGGGCTAAGATGTTTTAATAAGGTATCAAAGAAAACAATTCGCTTGGTTTTACCAAACCCTGTGAAATAAGCGTTGCCGTGACTAGAGCGTTTTGAGCCATCCATAATAAATACACCATCTGAATTAAACCCTGTACGCTTTAATAAGCTGGTTAAACGATCCAACACTTCGCCTTCTTCTAAAGGCTTAAACTTATTAAATAATGGTGCGATAAACTTGGGGTAGGCCCACATCATAAGGATAGAAAATGCGGTTAACGCTAGCCAAGCGTATAACCACCAAAGTTCACCCGCTGATTCCATTAGCCATAAAATCAACATGATTAACGGTACGCCGATGACTAAGGATAAAGCGGTGCCTTTAAACATGTCCACAAAAAATGTCTTTAAGCTGGTTTTGTTAAAGCCAAATTTTTCTTCGATCACAAAGGTGCTGTAAAGCGATGCAGGGATGTCGATAAGGCTAGAGATTAAGGTAAAACTCAAAAGTACTGCTACACCTGTAGTTAATGGTCCCCAGTTAGCTGTACGCCATAACTGATCTAACCATTCTAATCCGCCGAGTAAAGTCCAGATGAATAAAACAGTAGTACCAATGAATAACTGTAACCGACCAAACTTACCTTTGGTTAAAGTGTAATCGGCCGCTTTTTGGTGTTCTTCAAGGGTGATTTTGTCCGCAAACTCCTCGGGCACGTTAACGCGATGTTTACTGACATGTTTCGCTTGGCGTAACGACAGCCATATTTGTACGCCTAAAGTGACGAACACCATTAAAATAAATAGTAAAGTAAATGTATTCATATGAGGTAAAATGAGGACTAATTTTTAATTATAAAGGTTTAATTATAACCCATGAGCCAAGACAAGAATAATCTCATTTGGATTGATCTGGAAATGACGGGTTTAGATACCGTCAATGACGTAATAATTGAAATCGCCACGGTGGTTACCGATAAGGATTTAAACAAATTAGCCGAAGGTCCAGTGATTGCGATTCGCCAGCCACAAAGTCTATTGGATGGAATGGATGAGTGGAATCAAAGCCACCATGGAAGCTCTGGTTTAATTAAACGTGTCCAAGAAAGCCAATACAGCATGCAGCAGGCGGAAGCTGAAACCATCGAGTTTTTGGAACAATACGTCCCTAAAGGCGCATCACCCATGTGCGGCAACAGCATCTGTCAAGATCGCCGTTTTATGGCACGTGAAATGCCCGTTTTAGAAGATTTTTTCCACTATCGAAACTTAGACGTGAGTACGCTAAAGGAGCTTGCAAGTCGTTGGAAACCCGAGCTACTAGACGGATATACTAAAAAGAATGTGCATTTAGCGATGGATGATATTTTAGAGTCGATTGAAGAGTTGCAGTATTATCGTAAGGTTATGATGAGTATTTAGTCAACCCTACTAAATTTGTTTTCGATAAGGTTTGCGATTGATTATCGAAGAGATGAATAACAATTATGCAACTGTTATTCATCTTCTAGTCTGAACTATGGAATTGTTTTTATCTTCAACTCATCAGCAGATGCCTTGCCAAAGCCATAACTCGCATATATGTTTTGTGCTGTATCAGTACTCAGATAAGCTAAAAAAGTATCCGCATTGGCAGGGTTTCTTCCCGTTGTTAGTTTTCCTATCGCATAACTGACCTTATCTTGCATATTGTAAGGGGCCGCTATTTTTACACCTTCAATAGGTCTGCCTTCTGCTTTTGCATGTTGTACTTCTGTTGCCCAAACAATACCTACATCAGCTTCACCTTTTTCGATGCGTCGTGGTGTTTCACGATGATGACGCGAAGTGAACCATGTTTTACCTTCTATCGCCCAACAACTTCTACAAATTTTTCCGCCCGTTACTTTGTCATGTAAACCAAGGTCTTTGAGCATTTGTGAGCCATAAAACTTGAAAATACCTTCTGTTTTAGGGTTAGGATGAGATTGAACGAGATCATCACGCCCTAAGTCTTTAGCACCTTTGATGTTTTTTGGATTACCTTTTGCAACCATTAATTCAAGCTTATTATGTACGTAGACTTTATATTCATTCATCACTCCTTTCTTTTTTAGTTTTTTTAAATGTCCAAGGTTTACACTGGCAAATAAATCAGGGTTTTGCGCCGTTTTCTGACCATTTATTTCGCCTTGCTTTAGGATTTGCCCTTTTAATATCTGACCTGGCGGAATTGTCTCTAAGTAGATTTTTTTAATTTTTGGATGTTTACTTTGAAAATCAGTCATTAGCTTTTCCATCGCCATAAATTGATTGCCAGCTACATAGACTGTTAAATCTGAGGTATAAGAATCACCAATTTTACCGTATTCAATTTCTCCACCACTGTTAAATGTTCGGTAATCATGGCCTAAGCCTGAATCATCTTTTTTTGCAAAGCTGGGGCTCGATAATAATATGCTTGTAATAAGTGCTAATCTTTTACTGACTTTGTTCATCCTCATTTCCTTCTCCTTTTCTTGGTTTAATTGAGCCTGAAGTATGTGAGGAAAATTAGCGGTGAACAATGAGTCTGATTACTAGAAATAACCTAGGGTTTCTACTAGGGGCTTTGTAATAATTTCAGATTGGATTTTTTGAGAACACCTGATAGAACGGTTAGTTTCACAAGTTCGATAGAAGATTTAGTTACGGTTTTCCGTAGTAAATTAGAACGGTGAAGCTCAATAGTCTTAGTGCTCAAAGTTAATAATTTTGCGATTGATTTAGTTGGTTCGCCTTGTACTAACAATGCTAAAACCTGCCATTCTCGTGGCGTGATATTAGCTGAGCGTTCTATAAAATCTTTATATTCATCTTCTACGCTCTTTTCATTCTCATGCATTATGACTTCATTACCTATCCACTGTGAAACAAGGTTGAGAATTCTTCGGCTAAGCTCAGATGAGAACCCAGCTTTTTCACTATTGCTTTCAGCGTCATAGTGATGTGTTGTCGCAAGCTCCAGCAAACAATGTAATTTTCCATCAAAATAAACGGGGCAAGCAATGTAATCTTTCCAATCTTCATTATCTGTACGATGAATAATCTGCTGATCATGAACCGCTTGCATTGAGTAGCTTTGGCTTAAGGGCACTACTAACTCTTGATTAGCAGGGCTAACCGTACAAGCTTTAAACTGTTCAGATTCAAAGCTTGAAAGCGAAGCATATTCAGAGCCTAAATAATGACGCACCATATCAATGAGTGATTGCAAACGTTGTTCTCGTGATAAGTCATTTCGAAGAGCAATACTGTACAACGTTTGTAATGCATCACAACCTTCGCTCAATGTTTGTTCTGATTTGATTCGTGATGAAATATCTTCTTGTAAGGCTTCATTTGATTGATACAGTTCTTCAGTGCGTTGCTTCACTTTTTCTTCTAATTGGCTTTGATGATTAAACAAGGTTTGCTGTGTAGATTTAAGTTGGGTATTGGTACGAATAAATCTAAGCAACATTAAAAGACTACTCAAAAATAAGAGGCTAACCACAATAATCCAGAGATAATAAGCTTGCCAGAACTTTTTTAAACTTAAGGGGGATGGTGGATAAGGCTCAATTTGCAATGATCTAAATAGGTCGTGTACAGAAGTGTATTCTAGGGGAATTGTCCAACCTGCACCTAAGGACTTCTGTGCGGCTACTTCATTTTCTTTCATATTGAATAATGCAATAGCTACTTTTTTAGCAACGGTAGAATCAGTATGAGGAAGTTTAGAAAAAGGCCATTCTGGATATAAGCCTACACTATGTAGAATTGAGAACCTTGAATCATTTTTATTAGCGATAATTTTCACATCCGATAATTTAATACTACCGTTATCAGCCATCCTTTCTAAAATACCACTACGTACCGTCCCTGCGTCTGCCTTACCTGCAATAACAGCTTTTACAACATCCCTATGAGGAAAACCTAGCCAAAGTAAGTCCATCTCTCTTAATGCATCAATTCCTTTATCCTTTACTGCTTTTTGAGCTAATTGAAAGCCGCCAAAAGCCTCTTTACTTACTGCTGCAAAGGAATGTCCTGCTAAATCTTCAAGGGTGTTTATGTCGCTGTCTTTCTTGGTGAAAATAACAGAACTAAATTGGGTGAAGGTTTGATTATTAAACTTGGACTTAAAAGTCGCGATACGTGTTACGCCAAAAGCTACCTCAAGACGGACATAATGACCAGGATTGGTTAATATGAAATCAAGCTTCCCTTTGTTTATTTTATGTTTGAATTCTTCATGAGTTAGTGGTTCGATCTTAAAACGATAACCTTTGATATGATTTTCAAGATAGTTAGCCGTGGGTTGCCAACGGTTGATTGTTTGCTGCTTTCCATTGTACGCAAGAACTCCTATCGTTAACTCATCAAGTGCAAAAGCTGGAGATAATGCAAAAAAAAAAAAGAATTGCAATCATTGCCTTCATGCGTTTAATGAGTCCTTAACCTTAATAAAATTTGTATTCTTTTAATACTACTTTAGTTCACCTAAGTTTTAAAGTCATCGGTAATTTACCTTTTGGTCGTAACGTTAAACGACATTCATGGTCTACATTCGTTTCTGGCGGTAAAGATAAACGAAATTTTTGCGCAATAATTGCAATCGCAAGTACCGATTCTGTTACGCCAAAATTCTTTGCGATACAGACTCTGGGGCCGATGCTAAAAGGAATGTAACTAAACTTTTTGGGTTTTACTGCATCTGGCATAAAACGTTCGGGGATGAAGTGATCGGGGTCTTTCCAAAGCTTTTTATGACGATGCAACAACCACGGTACAATTAACATTAGTGAGCCTGCCGGTACTTTTCTACCACGGATTTCATCATCTTTTTGTGCTTGGCGTGAGAGTACTGGTACGGGTGGGTATAAACGCATTGTTTCATCTAAAATTGCGCGCGTGTAGGGCAAGTTTTCAATATCATCAAACTCTGGTGGGCGATCGCCAAGTACCGTGGCTAGTTCTTTATGAAGCTTTTTTTCTACTTCAGGCGATTGCGAGATTAAGTACCACACCCAAGCTAATACATTAGCCGTAGTTTCATGGCCAGCCATAAATAACACGATAATTTCATTACGAATTTGTTTGCGAGTCATTAAGTCTGTGCCGCTTTCTGACTTATTGGCGTTAATGAGATCGGCAACCATAGTGCCTTGATGGCCTTCTTCTTCCGCAATCGCGATGATGGTATCAACGGTTTGGTGGATGGCTTTTGCGGCTTTTCTGGCTTTACCTACTTTTGCATTTACATTGGGTAGCCAGTCGGGCAAGCCTAAAAAACTAAAGATCGCCATTTGTTTTACTACTGATTGATAATCGGCAAATGCGCTAACGACCTTTTCACTGTTTTGAGCGCCCAATTTTTCACCAAACAAAGTGCGTGCAATAATTTCGGCAGCTAGTTTGCCCATTTCAGTATGCACATCAAGGGTGCTGTTTTCGCCTTGTTTTTTCCAACTGTCCGTCATTTCCATAATGGTATTTACCATGACGTTGCTATACATTTTAATATGTTGACTATCAAACATTGGGGTTTGGATGCGGCGGCGTGATGCCCACGTTTTACCATCGCTAATGAATAAGCCGTCACCGAGTAAAGGCTCTAGCGCACGTATCATTTGTTTGCTTTTGCGCTCGTAATTGTCTTTGTTTTCAACCATGACATAACGAATAATGTCGGGCGCATTGACGATAAAAACGTGCTTTTTGAAAATCTTTTGAGACATAAGCTCAAATTTAAATGCTGACTCTTCCCAAATTGAAAGTAAGTCTTTTTGTGCGTAATATAACGCTTGAAAGGGGTTAAGCTTTTTCGTGTGGCGTTTAGGATAAGGCGGTTTAAAAGCACTCATAGAAGAATTCTGTAATAAACAAGTGTCTGAATTATGCGGATGCTGATTAAGAATAGAAAGTAAAAGTTGTAAGAACTTGATTTAGGTTAACTATGATTGATTGAGTTGGCCTAAATGTTGTTTGATAATAAGTGGAAGTTTTTGTGGGGAGTGGATACGGATTTGTTTGTGAATGCTGGTTTGCCCAAATACGACAATGATGGCCGATTTTTTTACGCCAAATTCTTTGCTTAAGAACTTCACCATGTAGTCAGTAGCCTTGCCGCCTTCGGGGGATGCTGTAACACTAACTTTAAGTTGGCTGCCTCGGGGCTTGAGAATTTTGTCTTGTTTTGCTGAGGGTGTACCTAATATGTTTAATACAAGTGTGTCTTGCTCCCAGTGACAAAAGGAAGGGCTTTTATTGGTGTTCATGAGATAGATAGTGTGCCTTAATTAATAGGGCACACCATAGTATAGGTTTTTATGATAAAGCTTTATTCAGTTGCGCAAAGCTTTCGGCACGTTGGCTGGCAGATATTTCTACACCAAGTGAACGAGACACCTGCGAAGATGAAATGAGGCCTCGGATATTTGTATTATTGCCATTTTTCTCGATAACTAGCATATGATGGCGATGGGAGTTGCGGCAGACTTCTATAATATCACCCACTGTAACGGCTTGGATTTTTGAAAGCTCTATACCCTCTAACTTACCGATTTGGGTCATGATATCTCTGGCTTCAATATCATTACGAGTGCCACCATGAGTTTGAATATGTAGTAAAGGCTTCTCACCTAACAGGTCAAATGAAGTCAATAGCCCCAGCATTTTTTGGCTATCATCCTGAACGAATAATAAGCGCACACCAGCGGAAACCATTTTCTCGTGTATTTCTTCTAAACTTGCGCTTGCGCCAATTTGAAAGGGTTTAACACGGCTAAAGTCAGTCATTACCATAACGGCAGGTGAATCTTCTGATATTTTTTCATTACTATTGCCAATTGATATGCTTACATCGCCACTAATAATTTCAGGTGTTAGATTGATACTCATATTGATTGTCCTCGATAACGGTTGAATTTTTATCATACTCTTTCGCGCAAATAGTACACATTGTGATTTTTATCACCAGCATAGAATAGATATATGTTAGCCAATGCTAATGTAATGACTAACTGTCTTATTGCCAATAGTGATTGGGTATGTTTTTATAAACACCCCAGCAGATAATTAATAGATCTTACCCATGATTGTTCTTTCTGATGTCACGTTGAGTCGTGGTATACAAAAGCTCTTATCCGGTGTCAATATTAGTATTCATCCGGGATATAAAGTTGGTTTAACGGGTGCTAATGGAACGGGTAAGTCGAGTTTGTTTGCAATGTTATTGGGCTTGCTAGGTCAGGATGAGGGGAATTTAAGTATTCCGCCAAACTGGGTTGTAGCGCATGTAGCACAGGAGACGCCTTCTTCAGAAATCAGTGCTTTAGACTATGTTTTACAAGGTGATACTGAATATATTGAGCTGCATAAAAAACTAGCAACTGCTGAGGGTGCTGTATTAGGTGAGTTGCACGCACAACTGGATGCCATTGATGGCTATACTACAGAGAGCAGGGCAGCAACCTTATTGCATGGCTTGGGTTATAGTAATGAGCAGATTAATAACCCCGTCAATAGCTTTTCAGGAGGCTGGCGCATGCGGTTAAATCTGGCGCAAGCGTTGATGTGTCGATCAGATTTATTATTGCTGGATGAGCCAACCAACCACTTAGACTTGGATGCCGTTATTTGGTTACAAGATTGGTTAATTAAATACTCTGGAACGTTGATTTTAATTTCACACGACCGCGAGTTTTTAGATGCCGTGGTGCGCCATATCGCTCACATTGAGAATGCCAAGCTTACGTTATATTCGGGTAATTACTCATCCTTTGAAAAAGTCCGAGCTGAGCGTTTAGCGCAGCAACAAAGTGCTTTTGAAAAACAACAGCGAGAGCGCGCCCATATGCAGGCGTATGTGGATCGTTTTAGGGCGCAAGCTACCAAAGCCAAACAAGCGCAAAGTCGTTTAAAAGCCTTGGGGAGAATGGAAGAAATCTCAGCCGCGCAGATTGATTCACCCTTTAACTTCAAATTTTTTGAGCCAGAAAAAATACCCGAGCGATTACTCAATATTGTCGATGCTAGTATTGGTTATGGCGAAACGATGATTGTTGAAGACTTAAAAATGCAACTGATGCCGGGGCAGCGGATTGGTTTAATAGGGCCAAATGGCGCGGGTAAATCGACTTTAATCAGGTTCTTAGCAGGGGAGCTTGATGCAAAGTCAGGTGAATCATGGCAGGCGCAAGATTTAAAAATAGGCTATTTTGCGCAACATCAGTTAGAGCAATTAAACCCAGAGCTTACGGCCTTAGAGCAATTACGTGAGCTAGATAACCAACAAGAGGCTAAATCGAGAGAACAGGACTTACGTAACTATTTAGGCAGTTTTGGTTTTCAAGGTGAACGCGTTGATGAGCCTATTGCTCCTTTTTCAGGGGGGGAAAAAGCCCGTTTGGTATTAGCACTTCTGGTTTATCAAAAGCCTAATTTACTCTTACTGGATGAGCCGACCAATCATTTAGATTTACAGATGCGTCATGCGCTGAGTGTGGCTTTGCAAGGTTTTTCTGGCGCTATGGTGATAGTTTCGCATGACCGTCATTTATTAAAAACTGTAACGGATGAGTTAGTCATTGTGCATGATGGTAAAGCCGAAGTCTTTGAAGGGGATTTGGATGATTATGCTAAATATATTTCGGACTTTATAAGAGATGAAGTAAAGCAAAGTATGCCTGCTGATGAGGCTGCTGCTTCTGAAAAAATATCTAAAAAAGCACAGCGACAAATAGAGGCCGAACGTAGAAAAAAGTTACAACCTTTGCGTAATAAACTGAATAAATTAGAAAAACAACTAGACCAGCTTACTGAAGAACAAATAACCTTTGAGTCTAGCTTAGCTGATTCCGAACTTTATTTATCTGAAAATAAGGATAAGTTAAAGCAAGTTTTGCTAGGTAAAAGTGCGGTAGACAAAGTGTTAGCAGGGGTTGAAACTGAGTGGATGGAATTGAGCGAAATGTATGAGAAAGGGGAAAATAATGAATGAAGCTACATTGCTATGGAGCGTCTTATTCGGTGGTGTTGGTGTGGGTTTTTTTAGCTATGGACGTAAACAAAAGGCGATTATTCCGCTGTTAACAGGCATCGCACTTTTTTTTCCTTATTTTATTGCTAATACAACACTTTTAGTGGCTGTGGGCGTTTTGCTGATTTTTATTCCCTATTTTGCAAGGTTTTTTTAACAGCTAGAAGCAATTATGGACTCTTGGTTTATGTGGTTAGGTTAGATTCTACCAGCCCCAACAACCTTGCGATTCCAATATTTATTAAGTTTTGCAACGGTTACATGTTTACCCGGCCTAGGCGCATGAATAAAATTTCCTGCCCCCATATAAATGCCTACATGGTTAACTCTTTGACGGGTGCGACGTGTTTTAAAAAAGATAAGATCACCTACGCGTAGATTAGCTAGATGGACACGTTTAGTGCTCTTGTATTGTTCAGCGGCTGTTCGGGGGATTTTTATATTGGCTTTTTGATAAGCATACTGCATTAAGCCGCTACAGTCGAACCCAGTACGAGGAGATTTTCCTCCCCAGCGGTACTTTTTTCGTAACTGTTGTTTTGCGACCTGTACTGCGCGGTAACGCGAGGCGTCAGCAAGGCGCGAAGCCTTGTACTTTTGACTGTGTTTTTTAGCTGGTTTTTGTATTAACTGATAATAGGCTTTTTGAAGCGTACTACTTTTATGTTGTGTTTTTTTTGCAAATGCTTTATTACTGCTAAGTAGTATGATGCAAGCTAGTAAACCTATTTGATAGGTTTTAATTTTAAATTTCATGGGGTTATAACGGGGTTAGTTTTTATTATTGTGTTGTTACAGGATCAACTTTAAAGTATTTGAAACTTAAGCGCAATGTCATCAGATGGGCGGTAGCTGTGAGATTGTAGTTAGTATTGAACTAGGAATAGTCAGGTTTGTCGTAATTAAATGAGACCTTTGCACGACTCGGTGGCGAAAGAAAAATCGGGTGAAATTTCACTGATTGAGGCGAAAAATGAAGCTAATAACGAGTTATTAGCAAGTTTTTCAACGAAAAGCAGTGGGATTTCAGCCATTTTTGCTCGTCATCTGAGTCGTGCAAAGGTCTCTAAATATCATTTATTATTTAATATAAAGTTGTGGGCTAACGTGGTATTTTAACTAATAAGTTGCTAGGAGGCATTATGTTTAATAAAAGTAAAATTCTTTATTTGATTGCTTTAAGTTTATTGTTTTCTGTTAATAAAACCTATGCGATTGAGCCTTTATCAACAGAAGAGCTTGCATCACATTGTTCTTTTTATGCAAAAGACCCAAAGGGTGTCGATGCGGTTTTTTGTGTTAGGTATATTCAGGGGTTTATAGATGGTGCTGTAGCGACAGATGATAAGGTTCTTGAGAATGCATTAACTAATGTAAACAGCGTAGAAACATTTTCTGAGCGCGCCATACGCCTTAGAAAGGCACGTCGTGTTTCAAGTAATCCTACCTACTATGCTGAGTTTTGCTTAGGAACTGGTGTTTCCTTAAAAACAGTAGTAGAAAAAATAATCACTCGCTTTAGCCAGCGTAAGTATAATTCTAAAACTGTTCCAGCACGTGATGCTGTCTATACAATTTTACGTAATGAATATCCTTGTTCTACCAAACAAAAATAATTGAGAGTTAAATGTTTGATCAATGAAAATAAGCACTATTCACACCTTCTTACAAAGAGAGTCATCAGCAGGCATATTATTAATATTCATCACATTATTTGCACTTATTTTGCAGAACAGTGGTTTATCAGATATTTACAATAGTTTTTTACATACTCATGTAGAGATCCGTTTTGGAAAGCTACAAATCGCAAAGCCATTGCTGCTTTGGGTTAATGATGGTTTGATGGCCGTGTTCTTTTTTCTAATTGGTTTAGAAGTAAAAAGAGAAGTTTTGGAAGGGCAGCTTTCATCCTTAAGTCAAATCGCTTTGCCTGGTATAGCGGCGATCGGAGGAATGGTAGTTCCTGCGCTGGTTTTTGTTGCTTTCAATCAAGGCGAGCCTTTTGCAATGCAGGGTTGGGCGATACCCACGGCCACTGATATTGCATTTGCTTTAGGTGTTTTATCCCTTTTAGGGAAGAGAGCTCCTTTATCCTTGAAGATTTTCTTACTAGCACTGGCTATTATTGATGATTTAGGGGCAATTATCATTATTGCGCTATTTTACACGACAGACTTATCGACCATTTCGATTATTGTTGCATCAGCGGCATTGGCAGTCTTACTTTTATTAAATAGGTTTGGTGTGGCTACGAAGGCGCCTTACATTGTGCTTGGTATTATTCTTTGGGTGAGTGTTCTTAAGTCAGGTGTGCATGCGACATTAGCCGGTGTCGCACTAGCATTTATGATTCCACTTTACTCAAAAGATGCTGCAGGAAAGACTTTTTCCATGAGTAAAGAAATGGAGCATGGTTTGCATTATTGGGTCGCTTTTATGATTTTGCCCTTGTTTGCTTTTGTGAATGCAGGCGTAGATTTAAGAGGGATATCATTGGATGAGATGTTCAACCCTGTACCTATGGGAATCATGTTAGGTTTATTTTTAGGTAAGCAAATTGGTGTTTTTGGCTTTAGTTGGGCGGCGATTAAGTTAGGTTTGGCGAAGATGCCTGAAGGGGCGACTTGGACACAACTATACGGAGTGTCCATTTTAACGGGCATCGGTTTTACGATGAGCCTTTTTGTAGATTCTTTGGCTTACAATGATACTGAAATTTTTCATTACACGGATAAGCTGGCTATTTTGTTAGGCTCCTTTTTGTCTGGATTACTGGGTTACCTCATATTGAGGTTTTCAAAAGGATCAAAGATTTCTAACTGAGGGG
>JALSJN010000021.1 GCA_026989335.1 Thiotrichaceae bacterium | reverse complement strand
CCACCCATCTTTTCTGCCATTACTTTCGTAAGCGCTGCAGTTAAGGTTGTTTTTCCATGGTCTACGTGACCAATTGTGCCCACGTTGACGTGGGGTTTATTACGTTCAAATTTCTCTTTGGACATGATTACTCACCTTTTAACTTAACTGCCGCTCAACCTAGCATAATTTACATTTATTTTACTTACTAAACATCAACAATTTTAACTAAAGTTCACCATCGCATCAGCAACCGACTTTGACACTTCTGCATACTTTGCAAACTCCATTGAATAACTTGCTCTACCTTGTGTAGCTGACCGTAAGGCCGTTGCATACCCAAACATTTCTGACAATGGAACTTCAGCACGGATAATTTTCCCCGAAGGAGCCTCATCCATACCCTGAACAACACCACGGCGACGTGTTAAATCACCCATGACATCACCCATATTATCTTCTGGCGTCACAACCTCTACCCGCATCACAGGCTCCAAAATAGTTGGATCTGCCTCTAGCACTGCATGTCTAATAGCCAAGGAACCCGCCACTTTAAACGACATTTCACTCGAGTCAACATCATGAAACGAACCATCAATCAAAGTAACCTTTACATCAACCAAAGGACAACCAGCAATGACGCCATTATTTAACTGCTCTTCCATGCCACTATCTGCCGCTGGTATGTATTCCTTTGGAAGCACACCATCCACAAGTGCATTTTCAAACTCATACCCAGAACCTTCTGGCATTGGCTCAAGTTTAATCTTTACATGACCGTAATGATTCTTACCCGCAGTTTCACGTATAAACTTTCCTTCCGCTTCCACCGCTTGACGAATACATTCTCGATATGAGACCTGTGGAATCCCCACATTCGCTTCAACATCAAATTCACGCTTCATGCGGTCAACAATAATATCAAGATGCAACTCACCCATCCCAGAGATAATTGTTTGACCCGTATCCTCATCCGTATGCACTTTAAAAGTCGGGTCTTCTTGTGCCAGCTTAGCTAATGCTAACGCCATTTTATCTTGATCAGCTGTGGTTTTAGGTTCAACTGCAACCGAAATCACCGGCACTGGAAAATCCATTCGCTCTAATGAAATTGGATTGGATTTATCACACAGTGTATCACCTGTTGTCACATCCTTTAAGCCAACTGCAGCAGCGATATCACCTGCCCTTACTTCTTTTACCTCTTCACGCGAATTTGAATGCATCTGTAAAATACGCCCAACTCTTTCGCGCTTACCTTTCAATGGATTTAAAACCATCTCTCCGGTTTTTAATATCCCAGAGTACACTCTAAAAAATGTCAACGTCCCTACAAAGGGGTCAGTTGCAATCTTAAAAGCCAGCGAAGAAAAAGGCTCATCATCCGAGGCTTTGCGCTCAACCTCTTTACCTAATTCAGAACCATCATCTATAACACCCGTTACTGCAGGCACATCCAATGGCGAAGGCAAGTAACTCACAACAGCATCAAGCATCGCTTGAACACCTTTATTCTTAAAAGCTGAACCACACAACGCAGGAATTATCTCTCCCGCCAAAGTGCGTATACGAAGCCCATGGTGAATTTGCTCTACATTGAGATCGCCACCTTCAAGATATGCATCCATCAAAACTTCATTCGCCTCAGCAGCGGCTTCCACCATTGTTTCACGCCACTTCTTTGCCTCTGACTGCAATTCATTTGGAATATCGCTCAATGTGCACGAAAGACCTTTATCATCATCATTCCAATCAATCGCTTTCATTAAAATCAGATCAACAACACCCTTAAACTCGTCTTCGGCTCCGATTGCAATCTGCACAGGTACTGGGTTTGCACCTAAACGCTCTTTCATTTGCTCTAAGACACGCAAAAAGTCGGCACCAACACGATCCATTTTATTAACAAATGCAATGCGCGGAACGTGATATTTATTAGCTTGCCGCCAAACCGTTTCAGATTGCGGCTCTACACCACCCACCGCGCAAAAAACGGCCACAGCACCGTCTAAAACTCTCAACGATCGCTCCACTTCTATGGTGAAGTCAACATGACCAGGCGTATCGATAATATTAATTCGATGTTGATCAAATTGCTTATCCATCCCCTCCCAGAAACATGTTGTTGCCGCTGAGGTTATGGTAATACCGCGTTCTTGTTCTTGCTCCATCCAATCCATGGTTGCAGCACCATCATGCACCTCACCTATTTTGTGAGAAACACCGGTATAAAACAAAACACGTTCTGTTGTGGTCGTCTTACCTGCATCGATATGCGCCATTATTCCTACATTACGATAGCGATCAAGAGGGGTTACACGAGCCACAGTATTTCCTTATTATTTAACTTCCTATACGTCAGATTACCAACGGAAGTGAGCAAATGCCTTATTAGCTTCTGCCATTTTATGTGTATCTTCACGCTTCTTAACTGCAGAGCCTCGCTTTTCAGCAGCATCCATTAATTCGCCAGCAAGCTTTAGAGCCATCGACTTTTCACCACGCTTTCGAGCAGCTTCAACCAACCAACGCATAGCTAATGCATTTTGACGAGAAGCACGAACCTCGACAGGCACTTGGTAGGTTGCTCCGCCAACACGTCGAGACTTTACTTCTACCGAAGGTCTGACATTATCTAATGCAGTATCAAGAATTTCCATCCCATCATTGCCTTTCTTTGATGCTATTTCATCAAGCGCAACGTATACAACTTTTTCAGCAATTGATTTTTTACCATCTTTCATGATGGTATTAATGAACTTTGCTAAAACCAAACTTCCAAATTTTGGATCTGGAAGGATAATACGTTTCGGGACTTCTCTTCTTCTTGGCATAAATTACTCACTTAAAATTTGTTTACTATTATTCAACAATACATCAACGATTTCAGTTAAGACTTAGGTCGCTTAGCACCATATTTTGAACGACCCTGTCGGCGCTCTTGCACACCTTGTGTATCTAACGAACCACGTACCACATGATATCGCACACCTGGCAAATCTTTTACACGACCACCACGAATCAGTACCACGGAGTGTTCCTGTAGATTATGACCCTCACCGCCAATATAACTACTGACTTCGAAACCATTAGTCAAACGAACACGAGCAACTTTACGCATAGCTGAGTTCGGCTTTTTTGGTGTGGTCGTGTAAACACGCGTACAAACACCACGGCGTTGTGGGCAAGCTTCTAATGCAGGCACATTACTTTTTTCTGCTTTACGCTTTCGCGGCTTACGCACTAACTGATTAATAGTAGACATTAAAAATGTTCTCCAATTTTTATATTGTTTCTTATATTCGTTTCAAAACTTTATTATAAAGCCTTGGCACAATAACAACTGTCACCGTGATAAAGGCGCGGAATTCTATTACCACAACGCTATCATGTCAAACAGTACTTTAATTTAAAGCAAACTTTCTTTAACAAAGAAAGTTACTATAAACACTTATTGGTCATTTAATCACCAGCAGACACTTCTGCTTCCTTGGCTTTTTCTGCTTCGGCTTTCATTTTTTCAGATTCTGCAGCCAGCGCATCAAGCTGATCTTGTACTTCTTGCTGCTTACGACGACGCTCTAAATGATGCTTAAAGCCTGTTCCCGCCGGAATCAAACGCCCGACGATCACATTCTCTTTTAGACCGAGTAAATCATCTCGCGCACCTCGCACCGAAGCTTCCGTTAACACACGCGTTGTCTCTTGAAATGATGCCGCAGATATAAATGAATCTGTCACTAACGACGCTTTAGTAATACCGAGCAGTATACGATCATAAGTAGTAGGTAATTTACCCTGCGCAATCAGCTTCTCATTGGCTTCTTCAACCGCCCAATGATCAAGCTGCTCACCTTTTAGCATACGGCTATCACCTGACGTTAAAATAACAACTTTACGCATCATTTGACGTGAAATGATCTCAATATGCTTATCGTTGATCCCCACACCCTGCAGGCGATAAACCTCTTGAACTTCTTTTACCAAATGCTCTGCCAATACAACAGGCCCCAGCAAACGCAAGATATCATGTGAGCTAGGCTCACCATCAGCAATCATCTCGCCTTTCGCTACTTTTTCACCCTCAAATACATCAAGGTTACGCCACTTAGGAATAAGTACTTCGTAGTGGTCACCTTTCTCTGGTGTAATCACTAAACGCTTTTTACCTTTAGTTTCTCTACCCCAAGAGAAAGTCCCTGAGATTTCTGCCAAAATCGCTGGCTGCTTAGGCTTACGAGCCTCAAACATATCAGCTACACGAGGCAGACCACCAGTAATATCACGTGTTTTAGATGATTCTTGCGCCAAGCGAGCCAAGACATCACCAACCGCTACTTTAGAACCTGCAGTCAAGCCGACCACCGCACCACCTGCTAAAGGATATTGAACCGGTATCTCAGTATTCTCAAAGAATAAAGTATCGCCTTTATCATCCAAAAGTCGAATCATTGGGTTAAGATCTTTTGATCCTGCTCCACGTGATGCAGGATCAGTAACCACCGTCGAGCTTAAACCCGTTACTTCATCAATTTGGGTATTAATAGTCTGACCATCGACAAAATCAACAAAGTCTACCGTACCTGCAACTTCTGTTACGATAGGATGCGTATGCGGATCCCATGTTGCAACTTCTTGCCCTGCATCAACTGTATCATTATCTTTAATGGTTACAACAGCACCGTAAGGTAACTTATAACGCTCACGCTCACGACCCTGATCATCAACTACGCTGATCTCACCTGAACGTGAAACTGTCACCAAGTTTCCATCTTTATTGGTTACTGTTTTCACATTTGATAAACGCGCATTACCGCTTGTTTTAACAGCGATATTATTATCTGCCGCAGAACGACTTGCTGCTCCACCGATATGAAAAGTACGCATAGTTAACTGTGTACCAGGCTCACCAATGGATTGCGCGGCAACAACACCGACTGCTTCACCCAAGTTAACCAGATGACCACGACCAAGATCACGGCCGTAACATTGACGACAAACACCTTTTTTAGTATCACAACTAATGGCCGATCTTACGATCATCTCATCAACACCCAAGCCTTCCAACTTAGCAACCCAAGCTTCATCCATTAAGGTCTTAGCGGGGATAACTACCTCACCTTTTGTATTGACAACATCAGTTGCTGTTACACGACCCAGAACACGCTCACCTAATGGCTGTACTACATCACCACCCTCGATAATGGGCTTCATAACTAAGCCATCAGTTGTTCCACAGTCATCCAGCGTCACCACCATATCTTGTGACACATCAACAAGACGGCGAGTTAAGTAACCAGAGTTAGCTGTTTTAAGCGCCGTATCAGCAAGCCCTTTTCGAGCACCGTGGGTAGATATAAAGTATTGTAGTACATTAAGACCTTCACGGAAGTTAGAGGTAATAGGTGTTTCAATGATCGAACCGTCGGGTTTCGCCATCAAACCACGCATACCTGCCAACTGACGAATCTGCGCGGGAGAACCACGAGCGCCAGAATCTGCCATCATATAAATAGAGTTAAATGATTCTTGAATGACAGTATCACCCTTTGCATCAACAACCTCCTCCGCACCCATTCCATCCATCATCGCTTTCGCAACTTGATCATTGGTACGCGCCCAGATATCAACCACCTTATTATAGCGCTCACCCTGCGTAACAAGACCTGATGCGTATTGATTTTGAATTTCTCTTACATCATCTTCTGAACGACTAATAATCTCGGCTTTTTCTTTTGGAATCACCATGTCATCCGCACAGAATGAAACGCCTGCTAATGTTGCGTACCTATAACCGGTGTACATCAATTGATCAGCTAGAATTACTGTGTCTTTCAAACCAATTCGGCGATAGCCTTCATTGATTAAACCAGATATTGCTTTCTTTTTAAGAATAACATTAACAAGCTCAAATGGCATACCATCGGGTAAGACCTCAGAGACAATCGCACGCCCAACTGTTGTATCCATTAAGCGTGTTTGACTGGTTAGCTCGCCATGCTCATCGTATTCACTATCTGTAATGCGCACCTTAACTTTTGCATGCAGTGAAACTTGATGCGTATCATAAGCACGTTTTGCTTCTTCAACATCAGCAAAGATCATGCCCTCGCCTTTAGCATTAATGCTTTCACGTGTCATATAATACAAACCCAAAACGATATCTTGAGAAGGTACAATAATTGGCTCACCGTTAGCCGGTGATAACACATTGTTGGACGCCATCATCAAAACACGCGCTTCTGTTTGAGCTTCTAATGAGAGAGGCACATGAACCGCCATCTGGTCACCGTCAAAGTCAGCGTTAAAGGCTGAACATACAAGCGGGTGTAATTGAATAGCTTTTCCTTCAATCAGCACAGGTTCAAATGCTTGGATACCCAATCTATGCAGCGTTGGCGCACGGTTTAACATAATTGGATGTTGGCGAATAATCTCAGCAAGGATATCCCAAACTTCTGGAGTTTCACGCTCAACTAATTTCTTTGCTGCTTTGATCGTAGTCGCTAATCCACGACGTTGTAGCTTTCCAAAAATAAAAGGCTTAAATAACTCAAGCGCCATTTTCTTAGGCAAGCCACATTGGTGAAGCTTAAGCGCAGGGCCGACCACGATTACCGAACGACCCGAATAATCGACACGCTTACCTAATAAGTTTTGACGGAAACGACCTTGTTTACCTTTAATCATATCAGCCAGTGATTTTAACTGACGACGATTAGAACCGGTAATAGCACGTCCGCGACGACCATTATCTAACAGCGCATCAACCGACTCTTGAAGCATACGTTTTTCATTGCGTACGATAATATCTGGCGCATTTAAGTCCAATAAACGACGTAGACGGTTATTACGATTGATTACTCGACGGTATAGGTCATTAAGATCAGAAGTCGCAAAACGACCACCTTCCAAAGGCACCAACGGACGCAAATCTGGCGGTAGAACAGGAAGTATCGTTAAGATCATCCACTCAGGCTTATTACCTGATGACTTTGGATCATTCTTTTTAGAACAGAACGACTCCATAAGCTTAGTACGCTTACTGATCCGCTTTAACTTTGTCTCAGAGTTAGTAGATTTAGCTTCTTCTTCAAGGTCAACCAACGCCTCTTCTACATCAACAGACTTTAGCATCTCCAGAACAGCTTCTGCGCCCATAGCCGCATCAAACTCATCACCAAACTCTTCAAGTGCCTCTAAATAAGCTTCATCATTTAACAGCTGACCACGCTCTAATGTTGTCATACCAGGCTCTGTTACCACAAACGCCTCGAAATACAACACCCGCTCAATATCACGTAAAGTCATATCAAGGAATAAACCAATACGCGATGGTAATGATTTCAAGAACCAGATATGCGCAACAGGACAAGCAAGATCAATATGACCCATACGATCACGTCGAACCGTGGTATTAGTAACTTCAACACCACACTTCTCACACACAACACCGCGATGCTTCAAACGCTTGTATTTACCACACAAACATTCGTAATCTTTTACTGGGCCAAATATTTTAGCGCAAAACAAGCCATCACGCTCAGGCTTAAACGTTCGGTAGTTAATCGTTTCTGGCTTTTTAACTTCACCAAACGACCATGAACGAATAACTTCTGGTGATGCTAAACCAATGCGAATTGCATCGAACTCTTCTGTATCGGACTGCTGCTTAAATATATTAAGCAGATCTCCCATGCCTTTATTCATCATTTCAACACCACCTATTTGTTGTCTTTTTCAAGTTCAATATGCAGACCCAACGAACGAATCTCCTTCATCAACACATTAAAGGATTCAGGCATACCTGCTTCCATGTGTAGATTTCCATCAACAATATTTTTGTACATTTTATTACGACCCTGCACATCATCCGACTTCACTGTAAGTACTTCTTGAAGCGTATAGGCCGCGCCATAGGCCTCCAATGCCCAGACTTCCATCTCACCAAAGCGCTGACCACCAAACATAGCTTTACCACCCAACGGCTGCTGTGTAACCAGCGAATATGGGCCTGTAGAACGCGCGTGCATTTTATCATCAACCAAGTGATTCAACTTCAACATATGCATGTAGCCGACAGTAATTTTACGCTCAAATGGAACACCCGTACGACCATCAAATAAAGTAGTTTGACCAGTCTCAGGTAGCTCTGCTAATTTCAGCATACGCTTGATTTCAGTTTCAGCTGCACCATCAAATACCTGTGTTGCCATTGGCACACCTTTACGCAGATTTGAAGACATTTCAATCACTTCATCATCCGTCATTTCACTGATATCACCCTGAGCTGGGTTACCACCTTCAGTGTATATTTCAGTCAAGAACTTACGCAGCTCGTCTACTTTAGCTTTAGCATCAACCATTCTGCCGATTTTTTCGCCCAAGCCTTTTGCCGCCCAGCCAAGATGCATTTCTAATACCTGACCAACATTCATTCGAGACGGCACACCTAATGGATTCAAACAAATATCAACTGGCACACCATGTTCATCGTATGGCATATCTTCCACAGGAACGATACGAGAAACAACACCTTTGTTTCCGTGCCGACCCGCCATTTTGTCGCCCGGTTGCATGCGACGACGAACTGCCACATAAACCTTAACAACTTTAAGTACACCCGGCGCAAGATCATCACCAGCTGTGATTTTATCTTTTTGCTTTTGCAAGCGATCCTCATAGTGTGCTTTCTTTTCAGCTAACAACTTAGATAGGTTTTCTAGTTGCTTATTAGCATCCGCATTCTTTAAGCGTAGCTCAAACCAGTCCTTGCTATCCAAATCAGTTAAATAAGCCTTGGTAATTTTGCCACCTGCTTTAATACCCGCCGGTCCACCGTCAGCTACTTTGTTAAGCACAAGCTCTTCAACACGCGCAAACAAATCATCTTCAACAACCAAGAGTTCATCACGTAAGTCATTTCTAACTTTAGACAAAGCCTCTTCTTCAAGTGCTATTGCACGAGCATCTTTCTCGACACCTTCACGAGTAAACACACGTACATCAATAACAGTACCAAACATACTCGATTTAACACGTGAAGATGTATCTTTTACATCTGATGCTTTCTCACCAAAAATTGCACGTAGAAGTTTTTCTTCTGGAGTAAGCTGTGTCTCACCTTTTGGCGTAACCTTACCCACCAAAATATCACCGGGCTTTACTTCAGCCCCAACATGAACAATGCCTGATTCATCCAATTTAGAAAGTAAGTGCTCGCTCACATTAGGAATATCACCTGTTATTTCTTCAGCACCTAACTTCGTATCACGTGCCAAACAACTTATTTCTTCAATATGAATCGAGGTAAAGCGATCTTCTTCTACAACACGTTCAGAAACAAGAATTGAATCCTCAAAGTTATAACCATTCCAAGGCATAAAGGCAATTTTAATATTTTGACCTAGTGCTAATTCACCCAAATCTGTAGATGAACCATCAGCTAGCACATCACCACGAGCAATCACATCACCCACTTTGACGATAGGCTTTTGATTTACGCAAGTATTCTGGTTTGAGCGGGTGTATTTGATTAAATTATAAATATCAACACCACCTTCTTGCGCCTCATCATCATTTACACGAACCACAATACGCGCAGATTCAGTAGCACTTACCACGCCGCCACGCTTAGCAACAACCGTTGAACCAGAGTCAACCGCAACAACACGCTCCATCCCCGTTCCACAAACGGGTGTTTGTGCAATCAAACATGGAACCGCTTGACGTTGCATGTTTGAGCCCATCAATGCACGGTTAGCATCATCATGCTCTAGGAACGGAATTAACGAAGCCGCAACCGATACAATCTGCTTTGGCGACACATCCATATACTGAACATCAGTAGCAGGAGACACCATAAATTCATTTTGATAACGACATGAAATCATGTCTTTTACAAATTTACTGTCTTTACCAATATCAGCATTAGCCTGCGCAATGACATAACGTGATTCTTCAATTGCTGACAAGTAATCAATATCTTTTGAAACTTTGCCATCTTTTACTTTACGATAAGGCGTCTCTAAGAAACCATAGTCATTGGTTTTCGCAAATACAGCCAATGAATTGATCAGACCGATGTTTGGCCCTTCAGGAGTCTCAATAGGACAAACACGACCATAATGAGTTGGGTGCACGTCACGCACTTCAAAACCAGCACGCTCACGTGTCAAACCGCCAGGACCTAGAGCCGAGATACGACGTTTGTGAGTTATCTCAGAAAGTGGATTATTTTGATCCATAAATTGTGACAACTGACTTGAACCGAAGAACTCTTTTACCGCAGCTGATACTGGCTTAGCGTTCACCATATCTTGCGGCATCAAGCCTTCACTTTCGGCAACTGTTAAACGCTCTTTAACCGCTCGCTCTACACGCACAAGACCAATACGGAATGCATTTTCAGCCATTTCACCAACACTTCGAATACGACGATTTCCTAAGTGATCAATATCATCAATAACACCGTTTCCATTACGAATATCAATTAATGTTTTTAGCACATTAACAATATCTGAACTGGCTTTACCGCTCTTTTTAAGTTTTTCGTAAACCTCGCCATGCTCTTCAACCAAGGCTTTAGAAGCCGCATCTTTTCGACCTGAAAGATAATCCAAGTCAAATAAAATACTAGGACCCGTCTCATGATCATACTCAAGACGCTTATTAAACTTCATCCGCCCCACACCAGAAAGGTCGTAACGATCTTCCGAGAAGAACAGGTTATGAAATAAATTTTCAGCGGCATCTTTAGTGGGTGGCTCACCAGGACGCATCATGCGATAAATTTCAACCATTCCTTCTAATGCAGTTGTAGAAGAATCGATTCTTAAAGTATTTGAGATAAATGGCCCACGATCAAGCTCATTGGTGTAAATAACATCAAACTTTTTAATATCATTTTCACGCAACAACTCAATCAACTCTTCTGTCAATTCAGCATTTGCCTCAACAAGAAATTCACCTGTAGATTCATCAATAATATTATGCGCAAGAATTTTTCCGTGCATATACTCTTCTGGCACTTCAAGTTTCTTAACCTTTGCTTTTTCTAGCAACTTTATATGTTTAGCCGTAATACGACGACCCGACTCTACAATTTTGCTTCCATCCACCTCAATATCAAAGGACGCTAATTCACCACGCAAGCGTGATGGATCCAAGGCCATTTGTATTTTAGTTTTCTGTAGAGTTATAGAAATTTTCTCGAAGAAACAATCAATAATTTGCTCTGTTTCCATACCCAATGCACGTAGTAACACCGTTGCAGGAAGTTTTCTGCGTCGATCAATACGCACAAACACAGAATCTTTCGGATCAAACTCAAAGTCCAACCACGAACCACGATAAGGAATAACACGCGCGTTATGAAGCAGTTTACGTGCGGTGTTTGTTTTGCCTTTATCATGATCGAAGAACACACCTGGCGAACGATGCAACTGTGACACAATGACACGTTCAGTACCGTTAATAACAAAGGTACCCTTCTCCGTCATCAACGGCATTTCACCAAGGTAAACATCTTGTTCTTTTATATCCTTGACAACTTTGGTTTTCTTTGGTGCATCTTTATCGTAGATAACCAAACGCATAGTCGCGCGCAAAGATGCCGCATAAGTTAAACCACGCTGTTGACACTCACGCACATCAAATACAGGCTCTGCGATATTATAATCAACGTACTCAAGCATCACGAAACCTGAGTAACTAACAATCGGAAATACCGAATTGAACGCACCTTGCAAGCCCTTGTCTTTTCTTTTTTCTACAGGGACACCCGTCTGCAAATACCCGCGATATGACTCAAGTTGAATAGCTAAAAGATAGGGTATATCTAAAGCCTGTTGGCGTTTACCAAAATCCTTACGGATACGTTTTTTCTCAGTGAAAGTCAGAGCCATAATTTTCCTCTTCTGAAACCTGTTCAGCGTATGTGTACATCAAGTACAGAGAAGCCCCTCTACACTCTGAGGAACCCCTAAAATTCTTTGGTCGCTACTACAAAATACGGGGCATTTCACAGTAAAGCGACGAAAGGCCGACAGTGATTAACACTGTCAGCCTGTCTATTATGAAAGAGATAATTCATCTACATTCATAAAAATAGGACTACTTTAGTTCTACAGTAGCGCCTGCTTCTTCTAATTGCTTCTTAGTTTCTTCAGCTTCGTCTTTAGACGCGCCTTCTTTAACAGTAGCTGGAGCACTTTCTACCATTTCTTTTGCTTCTTTTAGACCAAGACCTGTGATAGCACGAACTGCTTTGATTGCAGAGATTTTATTCTCTCCAAAGCTAGTCATTACAACGTCAAACTCAGTCTGCTCAGCAGCAGCTTCACCAGCATCTCCGCCAGCAACAGGCGCAGCCGCTACAGCAGCAGCAGCAGATACACCAAATTTTTCTTCCATATCAGAGATTAGTTCAACAACCTCCATTACACTCATATTTGATATTGCTTCAAGAATATCATCTTTAGAAACAGCCATTTTATTTCTCCTAAACCTAAATCAGTTAATCGCAAATGCGACTTTGTATATTAATATTAAAAATCAAACTATCTGAAAACAAAAACAGACCACATCCAAACTGGATTAGGCCGCTTTTGAATCACTAACAGCTGCAACAGTACGAACAAGCTTTCCAGGAACTTCTTTGAAAGTACGCGCCAATTTTTCTACAGGTGCTCTCAGTGTTCCAGCCAAAATAGCCAGAGCCTGATCGCGAGTAGGCAATTTAGCCAGACGATCAATTTCAGAAGCTGCTAATAACTCTCCACCTACGGACAGCATTTTAACTTCCAGCTTGTCATGCTCTTTAGCAAAATCTTTTATGACGCGAGCCGCCGCACCGGGATCTTCTTGCGAAAATGCCAACACTAAAGGACCCACAAAACCATCACTCATACATGAAAAATCAGTATCAGCAAGGGCAATCTTCGCCAAATTATTTTTTACTACACGCAAGTAAACTCCACCTTCTCGCGCTTTAACACGCAATTCAGTCATTTCACCAACGCTAAGACCGTGGTACTCTGCAGCAACCGCGGAATGAGCTTCTGTAGCAACCGCAGCAACTTCAGAGACAATTTTCTTCTTCTCTTGTAAAGTTAACGCCACAATTTCCACCTCTTTTGTTCGGCAGCAAAACCACCGTTTAATCAAATGCTTGGCTTAAAAATAAACCAAACATCTTAAACAACGCGCCCCAAACCAACTGATTTAGGTTACGCCATCTACGCAGGACATTAAGATTCATCGAATAAACACCCGATAAAACACCTACGGTCTTTGATGACATACAACCAAGTATATTCATCATCACCCTGCTCAATCAAGCAGCAAAGCTATTGGCAAACAGCACCAAATTTTTATAACTTCTCATATAATTCAGAGCACGAATCAATATCGCGCTCAATTTAGTAGTCCAATGAAGCCGAATCCACAGCCAAACCTGCACCCATAGTGCTAGAGACTGTCACCTTTTTCAGGTAAACACCTTTTGCAGAAGTCGGTTTCGCTTTCACTAAATCAACAATCAAGGCATTCAAGTTTTCTTGCAATGCTTTGCTATCAAAATCAACAGTACCAATACGACAATGGATGATACCCGCCTTATCTGTACGATACCGAACTTGACCACCTTTAGCATTGGTAACCGCTGTTGCAACATCCGCACTTACCGTCCCAACCTTAGGGTTTGGCATAAGTCCTCGCGGCCCTAGAACCTGACCAAGCTGACCAACAACACGCATAGCATCTGGACTTGCAATAACCACATCAAAGTCCATATTGCCTTTCTTTACTTCAGCAGCTAGATCTTCCATACCAACAATATCAGCACCAGCGGCTTTTGCTTTTTCAACATTATCGCCCTGCGTAAATACCGCAACACGAACGGTTTTACCTGTACCGTTAGGCAATACTGTAGACCCACGAACAGCCTGATCTGATTTACGCGCATCAATACCTAAATTAATACTTACATCAACACTTTCCGTAAATTTAACTTTAGGAAAGTCTTTTAATAAATCAAAAGCTTCAGCGGATGTATAAACATGATCAACCTTTACTTTTTCGGCAATAGCCTTCTGACGTTTAGTTAACTTAGTCATTATACAACGCCCTCTGTCTCAATACCCATACTACGCGCACTACCTGCAATTGTTCTAACCGCCGCATCCATATCTGCTGCCGTTAAATCAGGCTCCTTGGTTTTAGCAATTTCTTCCATTTGAGCACGCGTTACTTTACCAACTTTATTGGTATTAGGTACACCACTACCCTTCTGAATACCCGCAGCCTTCTTTAGCAAAATAGCAGCAGGCGGCGTCTTTGTGATATAGGTAAAACTACGATCACTATAAACCGTAATTACTACTGGGATCGGCATTCCTTTCTCGGTGCTTTGCGTTTCCGCATTAAACGCCTTACAGAACTCCATGATATTTATTCCTGCTTGACCTAACGCGGGACCTACTGGAGGGCTTGGATTTGCCTCACCTGCAGGCACTTGTAATTTGAGATAAGACTCAACTTTCTTAGCCATTTTTTACTCCACGAGTTCAAACGTTTATCAGCAAGCCACTACAACAGCTCTCAAACTCCTCGACATTTAGTTAAAATTAAATTATTTACAAACCCAGCTTAAGCTTTTTCCACTTGAAAAAACTCTAACTCTACCGGTGTAGATCGACCAAAGATTTGAACAGCAACACGCAATGTACTCTTTTCATAGTTAACCTCCTCAACCGATCCATTAAAGTCATTAAAAGGCCCATCAGTAACACGAACCACTTCACCAACCTCGTACAATACTTTTGGACGAGGTGCTTCAACACCCTCTTCCATACGATTCATTATCGCATTTGCTTCTTTTTCAGTGATCGGAACAGGTCGATCACTGGTACCACCAATAAAACCTAAAACTCTAGGTGTGTTTTTCACAAGATGCCAACTATCGTCATTCAGCTCCATCTCGACCAAAATATACCCTGGAAAGAACTTGCGCGTACTTTTACGTTTCTGGCCTTCGCGCATTTCCACAACTTCTTCAGTAGGAATTAATATCTCACCAAAAAACTCTTGCAAGTCCAACCGCTCAATCCTTTCTTGCAGCGCTTCACGCACTTTCATCTCATAATTCGAGTAGGCATGAACCACAAACCATTGCTTGGACATATTAGCCACCCACCGACAATAGGGCTTTAACACCAGCGCCTAACAACATATCTACAAACCATAGAAATATCGCTAAAATTACCACCAAGATGAAAACCATTAAGGTTGTCTGCATTGTTTCGGCGCGTGTCGGCCAAACCATCTTACGCACTTCGGTTCGAGACGAGCCCAAGAAGCCCAATAAGTTCCTACCCTTAACAGTCATCAAAGATATCCCAATCGCAACACCCACTACAGCTAACAAGCCCAGCACGCGATACAATAATGACTCTTCAGCAAAATAGTAAAAACCCGCAATACCCGCCACCAATACCAAGAGTGCCAACAACAGCTTTATCGTATCGAAAAACGAACCCTGTGTTTCTGTATTTACTGCCATATTTACACTATCTTCGGTTTCGTATTTATTACTAGATTACTAGCACAAAACCTATCCATGACTTATTAAAATTCTTAATTTGATTCAGAATGGCAGGCCAGGAGGGACTCGAACCCCCAACAATCGGTTTTGGAAACCGGTGCTCTACCAATTGGAGCTACTAGCCTATATCTTAAAAACCCTTACTTCTGAAAACAACAAAAGAACGAAGCGCAACTTTTAAAATCACACTTCGCTCCTCGAAGGACGCGGAAGCATAGCAGAATGACATGATTACTCAACACACTCGCTATAATTTCAGCCCCCTCTTCTTGAGCGCCTAAACTAACAATCACTCAACAATCTTAGCAACAACACCCGCACCAACTGTACGACCACCTTCACGAATTGCAAAACGCAATCCATCATCCATCGCGATCGGGTTAATCAGCGTTACCACCATTTTAACATTATCACCTGGCATCACCATTTCCGTTCCTTCTGGCAAATCACAAGCACCGGTAATATCGGTAGTTCTGAAGTAGAACTGCGGACGGTAACCATCAAAGAATGGGGTATGACGACCACCCTCATCTTTTGACAATACGTATACTTCTGCCTCGAACTTTGTATGCGGCTCGATTGAACCCGGCTTACACAGCACTTGACCGCGCTCAACCTCTTCACGCTTAGTTCCACGAAGTAGCACACCAACATTGTCGCCCGCCTGACCTTCATCAAGCAGCTTACGGAACATTTCAACACCCGTACACGTTGAGGTAAGCGTATCTTTAATACCAACGATTTCTATATCATCACCTACATGAACAATTCCACGCTCGATACGTCCTGTCACTACCGTTCCACGACCTGAGATTGAAAATACATCCTCAACAGGCATTAGGTAATCACCATCAACCGCACGCTCTGGCAAAGGAATATAGGTATCCAGAGCATTAACAAGCTCTACAATTTTTTCCACATACTTCTCATCGCCTTCAAGCGCCTTAAGTGCAGAACCTGTAATAATTGGCGTATCATCGCCTGGGAATTCATACATATCAAGCAACTCACGAACTTCCATCTCTACAAGCTCTAGCAACTCATCATCATCAACCATATCGGCTTTATTCATGAATACTACAATATAGGGCACACCAACTTGACGTGAAAGCAGGATATGCTCACGTGTTTGTGGCATCGGGCCATCTGCCGCTGATACCACAAGAATTGCACCATCCATCTGCGCCGCACCCGTTATCATATTCTTTACATAATCGGCGTGACCTGGGCAATCAACGTGTGCATAGTGACGTGTCTCTGACTCATATTCTACGTGTGATGTAGAAATCGTGATACCACGTGCTTTTTCTTCCGGCGCATTATCAATCTCATCAAATGCCTTAACTTCTCCACCCATCTTTTCTGCCATTACTTTCGTAAGCGCTGCAGTTAAGGTTGTTTTTCCATGGTCTACGTGACCAATTGTGCCCACGTTGACGTGGGGTTTATTACGTTCAAATTTCTCTTTGGACATGACAAATACCCTTTTAATAAAGTAAAAACTAAATTCTTAATAAAAACCAACACCAAACAACAGCACTGGCGACAAATTGGAGCTCATAAGCGGATTCGAACCGCTGACCTCGTCCTTACCAAGGACGCGCTCTACCAACTGAGCTATATGAGCATGCGCCTAAACGCAGTGAAAATCATACTAACCCAGCCAAAGCTCCATAAACAAATTTGGAGCGGGTGGCGAGAATCGAACTCGCAGCATCAGCTTGGAAGGCTGAGGTATTACCACTATACGACACCCGCTTGATTTAACACAGTATAAAAATGGTGGAGGGGGACGGATTCGAACCATCGAAGCTTACGCGGCAGATTTACAATCTGCTCCCTTTGGCCGCTCGGGAACCCCTCCAAAATCAAGCGCCGAATTTTGAGGCATTGCTCATGCAGTGTCAACAGTAATTCGAATTATTTTTTAGTTTTATTGTACTTGTTAAGTCAGCCTTAATTAAGTGTTACTATAATTACTCTACATTTATTAAAGATTCACTAAATTTAACTTATGAAAATTACGATTTATGGTTCTGGCTTTGTGGGCTTAATAACAGGCGCTTGCATGGCACAAGCTGGCAATGATATTTTAATTGTTGATACTAATGAAAGTAAAACCCAAGCTATTCAACAAGGTGAGATAGCTTTTTATGAACCTAACTTAAAACAGGTTATTCACGAAAATATTGAATCCGGCCGATTAACCTTTACAACTTCCACCAAATCAGGAGTCGAGCACGGTATTTATCAATTCATTGCAGTCGGGGCAGCAATAGATGATAACGGTGTAACTGATACGAGCAACATTATCACAACAGCAAAATCTATCGCCAAGCACCTTAAGCAGTATCGTATCATAGTTAGCAAATCTACTGCCCCTGTTGGCATTGCAGATAAAATATCGGAGACTATAAAAACAGAACTTAAGCACCAACAGCACTCCGCTGATTTTGATGTTGTATCCAATCCTGAGTTCTTAAAAGAAGGTGCGGCAATTGATGACTTTATGAAACCTGACCGAATCATTATTGGCGCAGACAATCCAAGAACGGCTGAGTTAATGCGCGAACTCTACGCCCCCTTTAATCGTAGTCGTGACCGCATTGTAGATATGAGTATTCGCTCAGCTGAATTGACCAAGTTTGCCGCCAACGCATTGCTTGCCACTAAAATTAGCTTTATGAATGAACTTTCCAATATGGCCGAGCTTCTTGGTGCCGATATAGAAGAAGTTAGATTAGGCATCGGATCTGACCCTCGCATCGGCTATCATTTTATTTACCCAGGCTGTGGCTATGGTGGCTCCTACTTCCCTAAAGATGTACAAGCGCTTGAGCGTATCGCGATAGATATTGGCTATAATGCTGAGCTACTTTCTGCTGTCGAATCAATCAACGAACGCCAAAAAGGTATCTTGTTTGAAAAGTTACAACGTTATTATGGCGAGTCTTTAAAAAATAAAACAATTGCCCTATGGGGCTTATCATTTAAGCCAAATACAGATGACATGCATGATGCATCAAGCCGCGTTTTAATGGAAGCCCTATGGAAGCTTGGTGCCCACGTAAAAGCTTATGACCCTATCGCAGGTAAAGAGTGTCACCGCATTTATGGCAAGCGAGATGACCTAACACTCTGTTTAACAGCGGAAGATGCATTATCAGGTTCTGACGCTTTAGTGATTGCTACCGAGTGGCAAGAATTCCGCTCACCTGATTTTGATACGATCAAAACCGAGCTAACCGACCCTGTCATTATAGATGGACGTAACCTTTACAATCCCAGTTATCTAAAAGAACTGGGGATTAAATACTTTGCCATCGGACGTGGAGACAACTAGAGCTCACACACTTTTTCAAACATTAAATCCCAAACACCATGGCCTAACTTTAAACCCCGAGTTTCAAATTTTGTGATAGGCCTCTCTTCAGGTTTAAGCGAGTACGCGCCATCAGATAAAGACTTAAATTGCAGTGATGCCTGCATTAGTTCAGCCATATGTTCAGCATAAGGCTCCCAATCCGTTGCCAAATGAAAAACCCCACCTACTTTTAATCGATCAGCAATCAAAGCAATAAAGTCAGTTTGAACAATACGACGTTTATTATGACGTTTTTTATGCCAAGGATCAGGGAAAAACAGCTGCACGCGATCCAACGTATTTTTCGAGATACGGTTTTTGATTATCTCGACCGCATCATCATCCATTACTCGTACATTTTTTAAGCCTTTCTCCTTAATTAAATGAAGCAAACGACCCACTCCAGGGCGATGCACCTCAATCCCTAAAAAGTTTTTCTCAGGAGACTGCTCTGCCATCTCTGCCAGCGACATACCATTACCAAACCCAATTTCAAGCGTAACGGGAAAGTCATTGCCAAACAAAGCCTTAAAGTTAAGCTCACCAGCAGCTTGCTCAATACCATAAATAGACCAGTTATTTTCAAGTGCGAATGCTTGACTCTTAGTCAATCGACCCTGCCTTAAAACAAAGCTTCGCACAGGACGCATAAAGTGCCTTGGTGCCTTTTCTTCACACATATTCCACAAACCTAAAAGTTAAAATTTAATATAAACAACTAGATACGATTAACAAGCCACGCAACACATTATTATAAAACAATAAGTTACTTCACTAACAAAAATTAGTTTTCTTGATTAATCACAAATAATATTGGTATATTAGCAGATAGTTATTTAAATAAGGGAACCAATTTTGGTTCTCCTTGTCAACTTAACGCTTACTTTAAATTTTTTAAAGCATTCATATTATTGGATAGGAGACCATAAATGAAAATACGTATTATTCTTGCAACTCTAGTTGCTACTTCAGCCCTCACACTTACTGCTTGTGACAAAGCAAAAGATGCTATGGACGCAACTAAAGATGTAGCAGGTGATGTTGCAGGTTCAGCAATGGACAAAGCAAAAGACGCAGCTGGAGCAGCAGTAGACGCTGCTAAAGATGCAGGTTCTGCAACTATGGAAGCTGGCGGTAGTGTTACTGATGCAGTTAAAGATGCAGCAGGTGCAGCGGTAGATGGTGCCAAAGATGCAGCAGGCGCAGCAGTAGAAGGAACTAAAGACGCTGCTGGCGATGCAGTAGAGGCAACAAAAGACGCTGTTAAGTAAATCTTTTCAGTTCTTGACTAAAGCACCGACTTGTCGGTGCTTTTTTATGCCCAGAAAACCAGCGTTTCCTTTATTTCTAACTATTTCTAAGCTTGATAACCAGTCATAAACACAGTCATTTTTTCATCTAAAGCTTTGGAACGCGCAAAACCACGCCCCACGGCTAAAACTTTTTTTCTCATCTTCGGCATCATTATTAAATCAAATAAAATAGCGTTAAAGCCCGCCTGATCCTGCTCAGCTAGACTTTCAATAAAAAGCTCTAATAGCTCATCACTTTCCAAATCGAGCCAACACCGTCCTGATATAGTAGCTAAAATCTCAATTTCTCCCGCTAATTTATTGGCTTTTTTTACCCCTAATAAATTTAACAACACAGCCTTTCTTTCTATTTTTAACTTTGCACCCGATAACCCCCTCAATAAAGCGGCTACAATAGCAACTGCTGGCTTTTCAGTATTAGCTTGTTTATTTATCAATCCAATAAGATTCTGTGTTAACGCCTCCTTGGGCTGAGTATTTTCAAGCATCCGACAGAAACTCTCTAGAGGTACATCGGGTAATTTCGATAAGGCTTTATTTAATAAGTCTTCATTGCCGTCCCCATCTAAACGAGCCACTACATCCGCGATACCTTGCAGCCCCAAAAACTGCCAATGCTCATAACCTAAACTCCCTTTTAAATATTCACGGGTCGCTTGGTAATAGTGTGAGGGTTGTTGACCTAACTCACGCGTTGCAAAAGCATGAAACATCGCCAAACGATCTTCCGTGGGTTGAAAAGCAAAGGGAGATTCAGACATTTCATCTGTACTGATAGTGCCTTTTAACTTTGCTTCAATATTCTTACTCGCCTGCTCTAACAAACTCAGTAAAAATCCATCCCGAGACTCCAATTGCAAGTAACCCAGCTCATCAATAGGAAATTGCAAAAACCAGATAACAGCTTCTTCTTTACTGCTGCTTATCTTTTCTTCATTGCTTTCTTTTCTTGACCATAATAATAATGCTAAGGATGACTTTTTCTGAAAGGGGTAAGGGTATAACAGCTCCTGAGTCTCTATCCGTTTAAATACATCATGAGAAAATAAAGTGACCTTTCGACCCATATCAAAAACGCGATAATCAAAATTTCCTGACTCTAAAAAGTGACTAATACTATCAAAACGAGGTTGTTCAGGGGATTTTGGCATTTTCGCATTTCTCACAACAAAAAAATAAGGCATAATCGCATAACTTTTAGAACACACCAATACCAGCCGCTCAATCAACCAGTAATAAAACTATGCCTTATTATAAAAACCACCTGTTTTTTTGTACCAACCAACGCAAAGATGGCAGTCAGTGTTGTGGTAACACATTGGCAGTTGAAATGCGTAACTATATGAAAAATCGCAGTAAAGAGTTAGGTTTAGTACGCTCTGGCGAAGTACGCGTAAACACTGCAGGTTGCTTAAACCGCTGCGAGTCCGGCCCTGTAATTGTAGTTTACCCTGATGAGACTTGGTATACCTATCTGGATAAAGCGGATATTGATGAAATTATTGACGAGCACTTAATCAAAGGCAATATAGTCGGGCGCCTTCTCATTAATGCACAAATATAGCAGCGCCCTGAATCAATGCTAGACAAGCTAAAACTGTATGCTGAGTTAGTAAGGCTTAACCGCCCTATCGGTATTTATTTATTACTATGGCCAACTTTATGGGCACTGTGGTTTGCCGCAAAGGGTCTACCTAATCTTAAAATCTTAATAATATTCTCACTCGGAGTTGCTTTAATGCGCTCCGCCGGTTGTGCTATCAATGACTATGCTGATCGTGATATTGACTTACATGTTGCGCGCACCAAAAATCGCCCTATCACCTCAGGGCGTATTACCGCTAATGAGGCACTCGGCGTATTTGCCGTCCTTTCTCTTATTGCCTTTTTACTCGCCACACAATTAGACCGTAATACCCTGTTACTCTCAATTGTTGCGTTAATTTTAGCTGCCAGCTATCCCTTTATGAAGCGCTATCACCACTTCCCACAAGTTCACCTCGGCGCAGCCTTTGCGTGGGCCATTCCAATGTCATATACCGCCATCACGGGTCATGCCCCACCCCTTGATGCTTGGCTACTCTTTGTCGCTGCAATGGCATGGACAACAGCCTATGACACTCAATACGGCATGGTAGATCGTGAAGATGATTTAAAAATAGGTATAAAATCAACTGCCATTTTATTTGGGACGTTTGATAACTTAATCAACGCTTCTTTACAATTAATCTTCATAAGCTTAATCACTTATATTGGCTTTATAAATCAACGCGGAATCATTTTCTACAGCAGCCTATTCATTGCCAGCCTATTTTTTGTGTATCAATACAACTTAACCAAAGATCGCCAACCTGAAAAATGCCTAAACGCCTTTCTCAATAATAACTGGGTTGGAATGATCATTTTTATCGGCATCGCTTTAGATTTTCTAGTAACATCGAAGCCACTGTAACCAACATCAAGTACTATAAAGGAACACTATGACAGAGAGAAAAAGCTCCTTCACTTACGAAGAATTAATCCAATGCGGTAACGGCGAACTATTTGGCGAAGGCAATGCGCGCCTCCCTATCCCACCCATGTTAATGATGGATCGCGTAATTAAAATTGATGCTGAAGGTGGGGAGTTTGGTAAAGGGCTTATGATTGCGGAGCTTGATATTAAACCCGACCTTTGGTTTTTTGACTGTCACTTCCCAACCGACCCTGTTATGCCCGGTTGTTTAGGCCTTGATGCGATGTGGCAGTTAATTGGCTTCTATTTAGGCTGGTTAGGCAACCCTGGTCGCGGACGCGCTCTTGGTGCTGGAGAAGTTAAATTCTTTGGACAAGTCTTACCGACTGCTAAGAAAGTAACGTATAAGATAGAAATATCCCGCCTTATCCAACGTAAGCTTGTGATGGGCGTAGGTAATGCGACTATGGAAGTAGATGGGAAAGAGATTTACTCAGCTAAAGATTTGAAAGTTGGGTTGTTCACTTCTACTGAAAACTTTTAGCGAGTTATCCATTTGAATGTTTTTTCAAATGGATAACTCGATTATGCCGGTGTCTTTTTGCCGACGTGTGTGAGCTGGGGTCAATTTTATATCATACCAAGACTTGACTAAGCCACCGCAAGAAGTGACAGCACCACAATGAACAGCATATTAGCAATATTGCTGCCAATACATCCCTACAACTATCAAACAAAAAAAACCGCATATTGTTTGAATATGCGGTTTTTTGAGCTAAAAATATCTTAGCGCTTAGTCATCTCCACCCATGCTCATCATGAACTGTAGGATATACCAGAACAACAAACCAACACTTGAAAATAACGATAATGAAGCGGCAACATGCTGCTCAGTATGGTATTCATGAATAATATTTGAAGTACTGTAAAGAACAGAAGCTGCCGCAAATAAAATCATTGCACCTGAGAACCATAAGCCTAAAGAGAACTCAAAAATCATACCAGCAACAATAATACCCATTGCTACAAAACCACCTATCATTAAGAAACGTCCCATAAATGAGAAGTTAATCTTGGTAGAGAATGCGGTAAAGGTAAGACCACCAACTAAAGCTGCTGTTACAACAGCGGCATTTTGCAACAACGTACCACTAGGGTCTCGCGCCAGTGCCATGAAAATCAACGGCATAAAAATAACAGCTTCAGCTAATACAAAAAGACCTAAACCCATGTATTGCTTTTCACGCGAAATACCAGAATGCGCCCAGTTATTAGCAACGGTAGACACTAACATAAATACACCCAATACAATTAACCAGCTCCATTTAGAGCCTGATAGCATTTGCATAAATGAATCTGCAACACCAGATTGTAATAATAAGGTTTCAACTACTGCAAATGCAGCAATTGCACCAGCTAAGTGTATATAAGTACGTTTAATAAAACTTGCACGTTCATTTTCTGCTGCATTTGCAACGATTTGCCCTGTTCCGATATCTAACTGACTCATTTGAGCCCTCCTAAAGTTTAATTAATAAATAAGTTACTCTCTTAGTCTAACATATTGGGGAAAAAGTTCCGAAAACAAGTGTAAATACAGTGAATTAACCGACAAACTGATCTAAAACCATTAATACATCAGTTCTTCTTATAGAGAGACTGATTAAGTCGATTGAAATTAGCGCAGAAAAATCTGTCGCTGTTTTTCATAAAGTGAGGCGTAATAGTCATTCTATTGCATCGCGTCGATTTTCGTGGAAAATATCGGAGGATTTGGCAAGCTAATACAATTGAACTTGATCGGTGTATTCTTATGTAAAAGCAATGATACAGAGCCCATTAGAAACAGCCCCCCCC
>JALSJN010000020.1 GCA_026989335.1 Thiotrichaceae bacterium | reverse complement strand
AAATAGGCTTAAAAATGTAAGCATTAAGGTCAAAATAGAACAAATTTAGCGATTGATCCGATATTTTTTAAAAATATGGCTCAATTATCAGAGTAACTTGGGAAATGAAACTTCATGCAAAGGTCTCATATTATCAATTGCATCTATATTATTATTGCTTACATGATTCAACAAGGCGAAGTTGCTAAAGTGTCTAGCTACTTTTATCTTACACCATCGTTAGCTGCTTTTTGGGGCTGACTATTTTTTGATGAACAATGAAATTGGCTAACAATAATAGGAGCAGCGGCTAGTTATTGGCGCATGAGTATTAATTAACCTACATCGATGAAACAAGAAAACTAAAAAAGCCTATTTAATACCATAATTATCTTATTACAGTTATTGCAAAGGATAGGTGGTGATATTGAGGTGTGAGTTATATGAAGAAACGTTGTATCTAAATTTTTACTGTAATCTCAAACTAATAAATAATACTCTATTTCCTTCGTGGGGGAGCGTTACCACCGTGTGGATTTTTTGGGGTGTTTTTTGTTTTTTTATTATTCCACCTTTTTTGTTTGTTTTTGTTTGGTTTATTAGTAGATTTTGAAGTACGGTTATTGGTTGTATTTTTAGAACCTTTAGGCTTTGGGATACGTTTGTTCAAGCTGGTTATTGGCACATCATGATCTGGTTCAAAACCATCAACTAATACTCGTTTAAGGAGTTGTTTTATAAGATGTTCAATATCAGATAGTTGTTTAACCTCGTCGGCACTGACTAATGATACAGCGTGACCTTGACTGCCTGCACGACCTGTTCGACCAATTCTATGCACATAATCCTCAGGAATATTAGGTAAATCAAAGTTTACAACTTGTGGAAGTTGGTCAATATCAATACCGCGTGCGGCAATGTCAGTAGCAACCATAACTTGGACTTTACCTTTCTTAAAATCAGCTAAAGCGCGAGTTCGTTGATTTTGACTTTTATTACCATGAATTGCTACAGCGGTAATATTTTTTGTATTAAGTTGGCGGGTTAATCGGTCACAGCCATGTTTTGTACGGCCAAATACTAATACCTGTGTCCATTGGTTTTCTTCAATCAGTTGCGCTAACAATGCAGACTTTTCTTTTTTATCGACAGGGTGTATCCATTGTTTAACTGATTCAACCGTGGTATTTCGTGGACTTACCGATATTTCCACAGGATCATTGATAATGGTTTTAGCCAGTTTTCTAATATCATTAGAAAAAGTTGCAGAGAACATTAAATTTTGACGACGTTTAGGTAAGAAAGCTAAAACTTTACGAATATCATGGAGAAAACCCATATCTAACATGCGGTCAGCTTCATCTAAAATAAAAACTTCGAGTTGATCAAAACGTACAGCTTTTTGATTGTACAAGTCTAATAAACGTCCAGGAGTAGCGACTAAGATATCAACACCACGATGTAAACGTTTTATTTGAGGGTTTATTTTAACACCACCAAATACGACCGTTGAGGTTAGCTCAAGGTGTTTACCATACGTTTCTACGCTCTGCTCTACTTGAGCAGCGAGTTCACGAGTAGGGGTTAATATCAAGGCACGTACTTGATTATTTTTAGGCTTTGGCCCTGATGATAAAATTTCTAATAAAGGTAGCGTAAATCCTGCTGTTTTTCCGGTACCTGTTTGTGCCGCTGCCATAACATCACGACCCGATAATACAGCTGGGATAGCCTGTTCTTGGATTGGTGAAGGTTTACTATAACCTTGTTTATTAATAGCTTTTAAAAGCGCGTCGGATAAACCTAATGTATCAAAACTCATGATGGTTACTTTGCTGTAGTGATGAAAGGCGTGCAGGGTACAGTATTTGTAGTCCCACTGCTATAAGGGTTCTAAGATCAAGTTTGTCTTTATTTTAATTTTAGAAAAACTATTAGAGACCTTTGTACGAATCGGATGACGAGTAAAATGGCTGAAACTCCACTGCTTTTCGTTGAAAAACTTGCTAATAAACGTGTTATTAGCTTCATTTTCTGCCTCAATCAGTGAAATTTCATCCGATTTTTCTTTCGCCACCGACTCGTGCAAAGGTCTCTATTAGAACATTGTGTACATAATCTTACTGAATAAAAAAACTTACTTTCGGTAATCTCGTAAGTACATCCACTCAAAAGCTTGTTTTGCATAATGTAAAAGTCGGCAAGGTGGAATAACAAGGGTTCGTTTTTCATTACGAAATGCCAAAGTCCCTTTGTTGTTTGAATCAATAATACAAGCCAGTTCATATTTAAAGGTATGTGTTGCAGGTTTATCATTAAGGCCATCAAGCATATTATTAATTGCGGCTACAGCTTGTAGGTCAGCCATATGTGCTTGTTTTGGCTTCCAATCAGGGCCAGGAAAGCTACCAGCATCACCTGCTACATAAACATGTTCAAAGCCTTCGACTTGGCAATGCATATTCGATTGGATTAAACCACCCGGACTCAGTGGCATTTCTGTATTAGCAGCAAAGCTTGGGCCGGTCATACCCGGCATAAAAATAATAAGATCAGAATTAAATTCATCACCTTCAGTTGTAATGGTGTAATTATGAGAAGCTTCATTGTGCACAAAGCTTTTCATCTTATGCCCTAGATGCGTTGAAATATTGCGTTTTTTAATTTCAGATAAAATACCTTTAACAGCAGACTCACCCAGCCGAGCTCCTGGTTTTTTAGCAGGAGTGAAAAAGATAAGTTTAAATTTATCCCGGCGCTTTTCTTGGCGTAGTTGTGTATCAAGCCCAAAGAGTAATTCAAACATTGGGCCACCCCGCATAGCAGAGGGCTCTTTAGGATTGCCACCAAATCCTAGTGCAATAGTTCCTCCATCCATGGATTTTATTTTATCACGCATTTTTTCAGCGGCATCAATGCCTTCACAAATAGTAATTGCATGCTCAATACCCGGTAATTTTTTAATAAAACGGCCACCACTAGCGATTAAAAGAGCGGTATTAGTCACTTCTCCGTTATCAGTAATAACCGTTCGACCCCCATCTTTAATAGCTGTTACAGTACCTGCAAAAAATGTAACATCATTACGTTTAAAAAATGAGTTTATATCAATCCGCAAGTCATCCGCAGTACGTTTCTCCGAAGGTATCCATATTAAGCTGGGTAAATAAATAAATTCAGCCTTTGGGGCAATTAAGGTTATGCTAGTTTCTTTATTTTTTTTACGGATTTCTTTAATAGCCGTTAAAGCAGCAAATCCTGCACCGATAATGGTAATTTCTTGTGACATGTTAATAACCTTACTTGTTAATAATATAAGTGCTTTCTAATATACTATCAGGCGTTATCAATTTCAAATGATAATTGTTCAACACGCAATAAGTAAAAATACTTAGTTTAGTATCGTTAGCACTAATTTCCATAAGTATACGCTAATATACTGATTTGACAGGTTAAAAATAAACCTGACAAAACTTGAAATATAGTCTTTACTCTGTGTAATATGCACTCCGTCTGTTTTCATGACTACATGTAAAATAAGATTTATCAACCCCCTACAAAAATTTATGAGGTTTACCATGAGAAAGAGTTTTCTATTAGGTCTTGCGACCGCAGCACTATTTAGCACATCAGCTCAAGCTGGCACGCTAGAAGATGTGAAAAAAGCAGGTGTTTTAAAATGTGGTGTTAGTACTGGTCTTGGTGGTTTTTCTGCTGCAGATGAGAAAGGTAACTGGAAAGGTCTTGACGTTGATGTATGTCGTGCTGTAGCAGCTGCTGTACTGGGTGATGCGACTAAAGTTAAATATAATCCACTCACAGCTAAAGAGCGTTTTACGGCCCTTCAGTCTGGTGAAATTGATATTCTTTCTCGTAACACAACGTGGACTTTAACGCGCGATGGATCTCTAGGTCTTAACTTTGCTGGTGTTAATTACTATGACGGTCAAGGCTTCATGGTAACTAAGGCATTAGGTGTTGATAGTGCACTTAAATTAGACGGTGCTGCGGTATGTATCCAAGCGGGTACAACGACAGAGCTTAACCTAGCAGATTACTTTAAAGCAAATAACATGAAGTATAAAGCAATCACGTTTGATACATCTGATCAAACTATCAAAGGGTTTGAATCCGGTCGTTGTGACATGTTGACTTCTGATCAATCTCAGCTTTATTCATTACGTATCAAGCTAGCTAAGCCTGACACTGCAATTGTATTACCTGAAGTTATCTCTAAAGAGCCACTAGGCCCTGTTGTTCGTCAAGGTGATGATCAATGGTTCAATATTGTACGTTGGTCCTTAAATGCAATGATCAATGCTGAAGAGTTGGGTTTAACTTCTAAAAACATCAAAGAAAAGAAAGATAGTAAAGATCCAGCTATCGGACGTATGATGGGTGGACAAGGTGAGAAACTTGGTCTTGATGACAATTGGTCTGCAAATATTATTGAGCAGGTTGGTAACTATGCTGAGAGTTTCGAAAGAAACGTAGGTGCTGGTTCACCACTTAAGATCGGTCGTGGTCTTAATGCGCTATGGAGTAAAGGCGGTATCATGTACGCACCACCTATTCGTTAATAGGTTTCGATAAAAAGAGTCTGCATATAGCAGGCTCTTTTTTTGTCTCTAAATTAGTGATTTCTATATGAGCATTACTATGAGGCCTTTGCACGACTCGGATGACGAGTAAATATGACTTAAATTTCACTGCTTTTCGTTGGGAAACTTACTAATAACCCGTTATTAGCTTCATTTCCCGCCTCAATCAGTAAAATTTAATCCAATATTTCTTTCGCCACCCGACCCGTGCAAAGGTCTCAATATGAAATTATTAATTTAGAAGCAATTCATATACTTTTATTTATTCATTTAACTCTGGCTTCCAAAATATGAGCGATCCTCGACAAAACAATACTGAATTACCCAGCAAACCACCTATTTGGAATGACCCTAAATACCGTGCTCTATTTTTTCAAATACTTTTAATATCAGCTCTTGCATACTTTTTTTATTCTATCGTTCAAAATACATTAGATAATATGAATGCACGTGGTGTTTCTACCGGCTTTGGGTTCATGTCTGAGCCAGCGGGTTTTGATATATTACAAACGCTAGTGCCTTTTGATTCAACCTATAGTTTTGGACGCTCGTTTATAGTAGGTGTACTCAATACATTATTAGTCACTGCCTTAGGTATATTATTTGCAACGCTATTAGGTTTTCTTGTAGGGGTAGCGCGCTTGTCAAATAACTGGCTGGTATCAAAAATTGCGACTGTTTACATTGAAACCTTTCGAAATATACCGCTTCTGATACAAATAATTTTTTGGTACTCACTTATTGTTGGTAGTTTGCCTGCGGTTAGGGATAGCTTTTCTTTATTCGACAGCTTTTTCTTAAACCAACGGGGTATTAATATACCTAGCCCACAGTATGAAAGTGGCTTTATCTATACAGTGATTGCATTGATTATTGGCATAATCGGCAGCTTTATTATAAAAAGGTGGGCCAGAAAAAGGCAAGAAGCAACAGGCCAACAGTTTCCTGTTTTGTTATCTGTACTAGGTTTGGTGATTTTTTTACCGGTACTCGTTTATTTCATTACAGGAAGCCCCATCACATGGGATGTGCCAAAGCTAGGGCGCTTTAACCTACAAGGTGGCGCAACCGTGATTCCTGAATTAGTGGGTTTATTAATAGCCCTTGTCATATATACCGCTGCATTTATTGCCGAGATTGTGCGGTCGGGTATCAAAGCAGTAAGCCATGGTCAATCAGAAGCTGCGCTCTCAGTAGGGTTAACACCAAGTCAAAATTTAAAATTGGTGGTTATTCCTCAAGCGTTACGTGTCATTATCCCGCCATTAACAAGTCAGTACTTAAATCTGTTTAAAAACTCATCATTAGCAGCTGCAATTGGTTACCCTGATCTAGTAGCAGTATTTATGGGAACAACACTTAATCAAACAGGTCAGGCAGTAGAAATAGTGGCAGTAACTATGGGTGTTTACCTCTTAGTCAGTTTACTTATATCCATGTTTATGAATTGGTACAACGCGAAAATGTCATTGGTAGAGAGATAATAGTATGTATGTAACTGATAAAATACTTCCTGAATTACCGGCTCCAAGTAACTCGAAAGGATTAATACATTGGCTGAAAACGAATCTTTTCAATGGCCCCTTTAACACATTATTTACGCTATTAGCCGCCTATGTTTTATATAAAGTCATACCGCCTGCAATTGAATGGGCATTTATTGACGCAACGTGGTTCGCAGAAACAAGTGGCGAATGTAAACTTGAAAATGGGGATAGAAAAGATGGTGCCTGTTGGGCATTTATCACTAACCGTTTTGATCAAATCATGTACGGTTTTTATCCAGAAGCGGAACGCTGGAGACCTAACCTTGCAGGAATTATGCTGGTTTTATTGACTATCCCACTCTTTTTTGAGAAAACACCTAAGAAGGCTTGGTTAGGTGGCTTCATACTCGTTATATTCCCCTTTATTGCATTTGTTTTAATTCGTGGTGGATATTTTGGCTTAGAAGCGATTGATACTGGTAAGTGGGGCGGTTTAATGCTCACTCTTATTATTTCCTTAGTCGGTATTCTTTTCGCCTTATTATTTGGTACAATTTTGGCACTTGGTAGGCGCTCAAGTATGCCGATTGTAAAATCACTCAGCGTTGTCTTTATTGAGTTTTGGCGTGGCGTTCCATTAATTACCGTGCTTTTCATGTCATCTGTGATGCTGCCGTTGTTTCTTCCCGAAGGTACAACCTTTGATAAGTTAGCACGCGCTATGATAGGCATCATTTTATTCCAATCGGCTTATGTGGCAGAAGTGGTTCGTGGTGGTCTACAAGCAATCCCAAAAGGACAATATGAAGCAGCCGCAGCAATGGGCTTAAGCTATTGGAAAAGTATGTTTTTAGTTATATTGCCGCAGTCCATGAAATTGGTTATTCCAGGGTTGGTAAATACTTTTATAGCACTATTTAAAGATACCACGCTCGTATTGATTATCGGATTATTCGATCTCTTAGCTATCATAGAAAATGTACTAGGTTCTGATAACGCATGGTTAGGCTTTCACACAGAAGGGTTGGTATTTGCAGCCTTTGTGTTTTGGTTGTTTTGTTTTGGCCTATCGCGTTACAGTATGGCACTGGAAAGAAAGCTAGATACAGGGCATAGAAATTAATTCTAACAAATCCATTAATAGTTAAAAAATCAAATTAGTTACACGCAGCTGAGAAAATATTATGGCCAATAACGCACAAGTAAATAACAACGAAGAGTACGCAATCCAACTTATTAATATGAATAAGTGGTACGGAGATTTTCATGTACTCAAAGATATTAATCTTAATGTAAAAGAAGGTGAACGAATCGTTATTTGTGGGCCTTCAGGTTCTGGAAAATCGACAGTAATTCGTTGTATCAACCATTTAGAAGAGCATCAAAAAGGTCAAATAATAGTAAATGGTGAAGAAATCACGGGTGATGTCAAACAATTAGAACGTTTACGCACCGATGTTGGTATGTGTTTTCAGCACTTTAACTTATTTCCCCATCTAAGTATTTTAGATAACTTAACGCTTGCACCTATTTGGGTTAAGAAAATACCAAAAGCCGAAGCTGAAGCAACAGCAATGAAGTATTTAGAACGTGTAAAAATCCCTGATCAAGCGCTTAAATATCCTGGCCAGTTATCAGGTGGCCAGCAACAACGTGTAGCGATTGCACGTAGCTTATGTATGGATCCTAAAATCATGTTGTTTGATGAGCCAACGTCTGCGCTTGATCCTGAAATGATCTCAGAAGTATTAGATGTAATGATCGAATTAGCCAATGAAGGTGGCATGACTATGTTGTGTGTTACCCATGAAATGGGCTTTGCCAAAAAAGTAGCAGACCGTGTTATCTTTATGGATGCAGGTCAAATTATTGAAGAGAATAATCCTGAGGAATTCTTTAATAACCCACAATCAGAACGAACGCAATTATTCTTGAGTCAAATTATTGATCATTAGAATCTGAGTACACACTAAGCAACAAGTGCTATTGTGAAGTCTAATTGTGTTTACTTAAATACTTTTAGTCGCCTCTATTGAAGCCATACGAAGTTTTTTCATGACTTTTTCCTTAATCTCACGTTTTGCTTGTGTAAACTTCTCAGCAAATAGTGTCATGTAGTACTTATCTTTTTTATTTAAAGGAAAATCCAGCGTAGTAACCTCACCTTGTGGTGAGATATATTTTTTCTGAATAACCATTACTTCAGATTGATCAGTACCCATATCTTTTCTTGACTTTGCTTCTCCAGTAGCAATATAACCACTACTAATTAAAGCTTTATTAATATCATCAAATGTAAATAATTCTTGTTTATCCTTGGCTAGAACCATTACATCAGTCGTACAGCCATCGTCTTCGGGTGAAATAGCATAGCTGACCTTATCAACAAATACTTCGTATACGCCGTTATAGTCTTTAGCAGGTGCTAGCTTTTTCTGATGACTTAGGCTCTCTTTCAAAGAACTAGAGCTATCATACTTTTGTTCACAATATTGCTTATGTAAGTTTAAGAAAGCCACTAAGGGTTTAGGAGACGGATCAATTTTAGGTGCAGAAGCAACTTTATTATCACAGCCATTGAGCATTAGTGTCGTTAGCACCGCTGCTGTACACAGCATAACGACGGGAATCGCTTTATTCATGGGGTTTGCCTTTATTTTTATTATTATCATCAATACGAGCCACTTTACTAGTCATCTGACTCGTGCAATGTCTCAATATACTACTTCAAAGTATCTTTATATTAAGACATCTTTGTTGGGTGAATTAACTATAGTAGACTTTGTTAAGTATTCAAAGCGTTGTCAGACTAGCGGATACATTTTTATAAAATACCAGGGTCTTAATATGACACTAATTAAATCCTTACGTTTAAGCCTATTTATTATAACTACATTACTTGTTACTACTGCATGTAGCAGTAAGGAGTTAAAGAAGGATGAAAGCGTTGTTCTTTTCCCTATATCAGCAAACAAAACAGAGGCTGGTTGGGAGTTTACGATTCATAGTTGGGTTTTTGAAAAGGAAGAAAAAAGTCTAAGTCGCATAGTGGCACAAAAATCACTTAAAGAGGTTTTTGAAAGTATTGGTGAGGTCACAGATAACAGTGATAATGCTGCGACTTTACAACGCCGTTTTATGTGGTTTTTAGTTGATAATAAACAAAAGAAAGAAATTCAAACGCTATTAAATGGGCAGTTAATAACACTAGCTAAAACAGCGGCTAATGGTCACGCTAAAACATTGCTTAGCGTGAATAAAGAGGTACCAAATGGAGAATGGCAAAGCTTTAAAGTAAAAGATAACTACCAACGAAATTTTCAAGGTGAAATACAGTTTATTCCTCAGCAAGGTCTGTCAGTAATTTCAGATATTGATGATACTATTAAGGTTAGCCAAGTCTTGGATAAAAAAGAGCTGCTTATTAATACTTTTGTAAAGCCCTATAGGGTGACAAAGGGCTTTCCTGAATATTACAAAGAGCTAGCAGCACAAGGCGCTTATTTTCATTATATTTCGGCATCACCTTGGCAGCTTTACCCCAGTTTAAAGCCTTTTCTTGAAAAGTATTACCCAAAAGGCACAATTACATTGCGTAATTTTCGCATTAAGGACAGCAGCCTCTTAGCTTTTTTTAAGCCTTCAACGGGTTATAAAATTAAACAAATCCAAAATTTAATTCGACGCTACCCTAAACACCAGTTTATTTTGATTGGTGATAGTGGTGAGCATGACCCTGAAGTGTACGCTACAATTTACCAGCAGTTCCCTGATAATATTCAATCAATTCAAATCAGAGCTGTTGAAGGCTCTAACTTAACGGATAAGCGTTTTAAGGAGATATTTAAACATATTCCTAAAAATAGCTGGAGGCTATTGCCGTAGTTGCTAATTGTCAGATAAGCATTTCTTACACATTAATACATTCTTTGTAAAATTAGTTGATAGGTTTCTTTGCTAAATAAGGTGTCTAAAAACTGTCCTGCATCTGGTGAGAAGTACCATGCTACACCGGCACCAATAGCAATACTTGCACTTGCTAGCGGCTCCTTAAAGTCTACGAACTTAAGCGCTGACCCAAAGGAACGCTTAAGACGATGGCCCATAAAATCAACGCTGTAAATTTCATCAAGTAAGAGGTGTAAGATAAAGCCAAGAAAAATAAATAAACCAAGCAACCAGGCAGTAAAATCTGCTTTAGCAAATAAATGATGGCTTAAGGCTGCGCTACCGAATGAAAATAACAATGCCGCGTTGACTGAGTGAATCGCACCACGATGTACACTAAACTTTTGAAACAATGTCCATAGTGGAAAACGTACAAATAAATAGATTCCTAAACCTGCCCCCCAAAGTTGAACAATACCTGTTTGGTTTTTAGCCGAAAACACCCAAAGAAAAGAGGCCATTATCCCTAATAATGAGAATAAAATTCTGCTCGGGTATGAATAGTGTAAATCAATGTCTGGTAAGATCCCACCAACAACTCCTGCAGAAGCCAGCAATAAGGCATCCTGTGTACCTACTAAACCCACTTGTAAACACAGCGTTGCAAGCATTCCAGAGCCCACCGCTGACACTGCAAAATGTGTATTAAAATTTGCCATAAAACTCCCCCAAATCGGTATTTAGAATACCTTTAAGGAAAGGGTAATTCCATGATTAGTACTAAAAACTGTCCTATAATCATTAAATATAATAGGAAAATTTATGGCCATTATTACCACCATTGAAGATCTACAGCGCTTATTTCATCAACGTGTTCCAAAAATGTTTGCTGATTATGTTGATTCTGGCTCATGGACAGAAAGCACATATAGGTCTAATGAAAGCGACTTTGATAAAATAAAGTTTAATCAGCGTGTCGCGGTCGATATGAGTGATCGATCACTTAACACAACGATGGTTGGGCAACAAACAAATATGCCTGTGGCGATAGCACCTACAGGTTTAACGGGTATGTTTCATGCTGATGGCGAGATGCTAGCAGCAAAAGCTGCAGAGAAAGCAGGCATACCTTTTACCCTATCAACCATGAGCGTATGCTCTATTGAAGATGTTGCCAGCGTTACCCATAATCCTTTTTGGTTTCAGCTCTACCTTATGAAAGACCGTGGTTTTATCGAGAACTTAATTGAACGTGCAAAAGCGGCTAAATGTTCGGCACTTATGTAACGCTAGATTTGCAAATATTAGGGCAGCGTCATAAAGATATTAAAAATGGCTTGTCAGTTCCACCTAAAATGACTCCCTCCCAACTTTGGCATATGGCGATTAAACCCCGTTGGTGTCTGAAGATGTTAAGTACCAAGCGGCATTCATTTCGCAACATTCAGGGTCATGTAAGTGATGCTCAAGACTTATCATCACTTAGTGTTTGGACACAAAAGCAATTTGATGAAAAGCTCTCTTGGGATGATGTAGAGTGGATCAAACAAAAATGGGGTGGGCCTCTTATCTTAAAAGGCATTATGGATGAACAGGATGCACAACTTGCAGTAAAATCTGGTGCAGATGCAATTGTCGTTTCTAATCACGGAGGAAGACAATTGGATGGTGCGCGCTCTGCTATTTCAGTATTGCCAGAAATCGTGGATGCGGTAGGCAATGATATTGAAATTCATATGGATAGCGGTATTCGTTCTGGTCAAGATGCCCTTAAAGCGGTTGCATTGGGAGCAACAGGGGTTTACATCGGACGCTCCTATTTGTATGGTTTAGGCGCAATGGGTGAGCAAGGTGTTGAGCTTGCATTGGATATAATCCGCAATGAAATGGATATAACCATGGCTTTTTGTGGCGAGCGTAAAATAACGGGGATGAACCGTAAGCACCTTTATTTGTAGGGCTTAGCCAAATTCCCAGCCTCTGCGTTATGTTCGCTTTTAAAGGTAATAAGTATTAAAAGCTCACATGCCTTGAGCTACACTGATTAATAATATAACACCAACTATGGAGTTTTTACGTGAAAGTTACTATTCAATTTATTTGTTTTATTACAGCCTTTTCTTTTTTCCCACAGACTCTTATCGCTGAAGAAAAAGAAACGAAGAAAGTTATGATTACCTCCAGTCTATTTAACCTTGAGTTAAAGCTTAATGGTAAGACTACAACGATTATGCGTAACCAGGATAAGAAAAATGAAATTGTGCCGTTTTATCGCAAAACTGCACGAGGCACGATACAAGCCATGCATCCCTTTAAACCCCATGTGGTGGAAACCTTAGGTGAAGCAGAAATCATTGACTATATAAAGCAGATGACCGCGGGTGATGAGTCTATTATCGTGGTTGATTCACGCACTCCTGCGTGGGTAAAACGCAGTGGAATGATACCAGGTGCGGTAAATATCCCCTTTACTAAATTTAAAGACACCACAGAAACGCTAGAAATTATGGAAGATATGTTTGAAGTCATAGCCGGTGAAACCTTTGATTTTAGTCATGCAAAAACCTTAGTGATGTACTGTAATGGTAATTGGTGCGGGCAATCTCCCACTGCCATCAGAAAGCTGTTAGCCATGGGATACCCAGCAGCAAAAATTAAATACTATCGAGGGGGTATGCAAAGTTGGACGGCTTTGGGCTTGACGGTTACCCAGTAGTCATCTATGAAGGGTAAAGCGGTTTTAAATCAGGATCACTCTGTGATTCCTTGTTGGTGAGCTTTTTGACTAAACCTGTTTCGATAAGTTGAGTTAGATTTCTACCTTGCCAATTATCTTTATCTAACCCATAAAGACTTTGCTCCAGTTCTAAAATTACATCAGCACCTGATTGAGTATGCTTACTTATACTATGCAGATTATGGATAGAATTATCACTCCATGCTAATTGCACATATTTAATAAGATTCTTTTCGGCGCTTTTTGGGTCATTGTGAGTACAGGCATTAAGAAGCTTTCCACGGGCCAATTCTAGATCCTGTTTATTCGTTGGTGTAGGGCTTGCCTTAAGAAATTTTCTCGCGAGCCAAAAGCCAATAGCGGCAAACAACAGGCCTAACAATATCCCTGCAACGATTTTCCAATGATTTACGTTATTGCTTTCTGGGTTATCGTCAGAGTTACTGCTTAAGCTATTTGATATTTGATCGTTATTTTCAGGCTTTACTGGTTTTTCATTTGAAAGGTATGGTTCTTCTTCAACAAAGTCCCCCTTGGTGACACTCAAATTCCAGGCCGGTAAGGTTGCCGTTTTTTGTTTTTTGTTTTTTACATCCCACCAATCAATTTTAATTTCTGGAATCGTTATACTGCCAGACTTATTAGGAATATAACTGAGTTTAAGCCTCTGGATGCCAAACACGGTATTACCATCTGTGCGAGTCTCAGAGCTGGGCGTTTCAGGGTATATCTTGATTCCGTTAGGCTTTGGAATGTCGATGGTAGGAATCTGTGAGCCTGCTAAGCCTTTAGCTTGTAAGGTAATTGTGCGCGTTACAGGCTCACCCACTTTTAATTCTGGTGGTGATCTAGTCCAACTATCTTTGACGATAAGTTGCTCTGCGGGTAACCACACACTGCCAGAATATTCCTTGGGTACTGGTAAAACATCAACCACAAGCGATTCACTTTTAATGCTAAAGGGTTTACTTGTCCCCCGGCTTCGTTGCGAGAAAAGGTCATCAGGGAAAGGGCTATTATTAAAAAAAGGATCTTGTCTAAAATCTTGAAAAAATCGATTCATAAAGTCTTGTCTATCCGAGACAGGTCTTTTAGCTTGATTTTTATCCTTAGGTAGTAACATTCTGCCTTTAATAACGGTAGGGGGAATGTGTAACTTGCCACTCTTTTCTGGTGAGATAACATAACGCTTTTCAACGACAGTAAACAATTTTCCTGCACGTTTAATTTGAAAGCGACGATCATCACCAAGTTGCTCCATGACTGCGTTATCAATTTCGGGTGGTAACATTTCAGCAGATTGCATTGTCGAATCATAAAATAGCTTTACGGTGTAAGGGATTTGTTGCTGAACATAGGTTTTATCGCCTAAACTATCGACCGATGATTCGACAAAAACATGCTTGCTGGTTTCCTCTTTCACCTCGGGAGGTAAGTCTATAATTGTTACCTTTAACGATTTTGTTTTTTCGTTGCCGATAGCAATTGAAGGAATGGAAATATTCCCTTTTTTGTTAGCTTGTAAGCTAACCGTCCACGTTTTTTTATAAGAGCGCTGGCCATTTAAAATATTTACTTGTGAACTGGTACTCGTACCTAAAACCTGAAAGTTTTTTGATAATACAGAAAGGTCGGGTTTGGCATTAGTATTTTGGTTGGTTTCTATCAATAAAGTAATGGGGTCAGTTTCATAAACTGTGCTTTGTTTAAGGCTGGCTCTTACATCGGCAAAGGCAGGGTTGATACTCACAGCGAGTACGATGAGTAATATCAGATTTGTCACGGCCCTGTTTACCATGGTTGCGCCTCACCTTCGGGAATGCTTCTACGGCGTAGTTGACGTTGGTATTGTCGTTCAAATTTACGGCGTAATAGGCCACTTGGGTCATCAGGTATTCGTCTTAGCCATTGTTCTGCGGCCATTTTTTCTTCTTTATTTAGATCACTCGCTTGCGCTTTTGCACGTGTAGCTTCTGCCTTTTTTTGTTCTTTATCTTTTTGTGCTTTTTGCTCATTCTGTTGTTCTTTTGATAATTTTTTATCTGCTTCGTTTTTCTTTTCTTGTGCTTGGGCTTTACCCTTTTCTTGATCTTTTTTCTTATCCACTAGTTTTTTATTAGCATCAGAAAACTGATTATCTTTTTTCTCAGGCTCCTTTTTATCATCGCCGTCTTTATTCTTATCCTGTTGTTGTTTTTTGTCTTGCTTGGAGTTTTGATTAGATTGTTTGTTTTGTTTTTTATCCCCATTCTTTGGCTTTTTCTGCTTTTCTTTATTTTTTTTCTGCTGCTTTAAAAAATCTTTAATCGACTTTTTGTTCGCTTTCGCATCAGACATATCTGGTTGTTCTTGTAGGGCCTTATCGTAAGATTTTATTGCTTCTTTATATTTTTTAAGTCGTGCAAGTGCATTTCCTTCATTAAAACGCGCATCCGCACCTTGCTCTGCTTTAAAGTTTTTCAGCGCTTTTTCAAAATGGTTATTTTTGTATTCAGCAATACCACGCCTAAGAGGGGACTTAGCAAGCTGGCTTGCTTTATCGTATTGCTTTTTTAACAGTGCATCGTGCGCACGTTGTTCTTTGTTTTTCCAAAGTGCTTGCCATTGCTCATCAAAAGAAAAAGCCATGGCTGTTTGAGGCTGCAGTACCAGTGTTAAGATAAAGGCACTTGTCACAATGGAAAGTAACCAACCTTTACGGAACGCTAGAGCTGCCAAGGGTAATAATAAAAATACTAGGTATGGGCCTAAGGATTTCCATTCCTCATTGTTTAAGTCGGAACTTAAAATATCATCGATTAAGTCGGTATTTGTTTGTCTTTCTCCCCTACTTTCAGAGGACTTCTTTAATAGCTGGTTCAAGTCTGCATTATTATTGCTAATACTATGGTAATTTCCACCACCTACTTGAGCTAATGCTTGCAAGGTATCACGTTCAAGTTTTACCGTTATGTTAGCTCCTTGTCGAGTTCGTAATTGCCCTCCGGCCTCAGTACCTACACCCAGTACAGAGAGTGTATGTGTCGCTTTGCGTAATAATTTTGCCTGTTTTAGGGCGAGGTCGTTATTGGTAATGCCATCTGCAATTAATAAAACAGAGCCATTTTGCACACCGGCTTGTTTAAGTAATTCGTGTGCTTTTTTTAAACCTAAATCAACACGGCTTCCTTGTACGGGCAATAAGCGAGGCGTTAATACTTTAAGTAAGGAACGGATAGTTGCAACATCTCGTGTTAGAGGCGATACGGTAAAAGCATCACCTGCAAAAACCACCAAGCCCGTTTGACCTTCTTCACTTTTTAGATATTGCGACGATAAAATATCTTCAACTTTAAAACGTGCGCGTGCCAAACGAGAAGGCTTTAAGTCATCGACTAACATCGAGTTAGACAAATCTAGCACTAAAACGCGTGCTGTATTGGTTTGGAACACAGGCTTAGGAGTCTTCTCCCACGTTGGATCTGCTAAAGCTAGGGTTGTTATAAACCAGCCGAAGCCTAATAACCACTTTATTACGTTAGCTGTATTTTTAGCTTCGCCTTGTAATAAGACGGATAATAAATTGGGGTCTATGACTTTTTCCCATGTACTCCCCATGTCATGATTTTTAAAGCTAAGCCACAGCAATAGCCCTAACGGTAGCAGTGCAAATAACCAAGCAGGATGTAGAAAATGAAAGTGATCCATTATAACACCTCACTCCTTTTACTTACGACGTTAGTAAACCCTGTTGATAAAAGCTTGAGTAGGATTAATAAAATACTTAAGGCTAGCGCCAATATTAAGGGATAATAATACAACTCTTTTACAGGGCGATAACTCAACTCATCTTTTGAAACAGGTTCTATTTTATCCAATATTTTATAAATTTTTAATAAGCTCTCAACATTATTTGCACGAAAGTATCGACCCTTGGTTTTATCAGAGATAGCCTGTAAAGTTGGCTCATCAAGATCATTTTTACCTACCCGCTGTGGACCAAACGGTGTTTGTACAATGCGTTCTTTTGCTCCCACGCCGATGGTATAAATTTTAACCTTTTCTTGTGCTGCAAGGTCAGCAGCTTTTAGAGGGTCAACATTACCTGCGGTATTCGCGCCATCGGTTAATAAGATTAAAACACGGTTCTTTTCAGGTTCTTTACGTAACCGTTTCACGGCGAGGCCTATCGCATCACCTATGGCGGTTGCCCTACCTGCTAACCCTAGCTCTGCTTCACCGAGTAGGGTGTTAACAGTTTTTCGGTCAAAGGTTAAAGGTGCTTGTAAATAGGCATTACTACCAAACAATATTAAGCCTATCCGATCCCCCTCTCGTTTACTGATAAAGTCTCCCGCTACAGCTTTAACCGCAGTTAAACGGGAGACTGAGCGCCCTGATATTTGCATATCGCGCGCTTGCATTGAGCCAGAAATATCAACAGCCATCATTAAGCTGCGCCCTGCAATGGGTTGGCTAATACTATCGCCAATAAACTGTGGACGGGCTGCCGCGATGATTAATAAAAGCCAAATAACACTGGCTACTAGCAACCGAAATAATGAACGTTTCGATTTATTCTGGGTACTTTCTGCACTAAGTTGCTTAAAAAATGGCACACGTAAAGCTGCTGATTGACTCACCGGAGCAGGAGGTATAAAAGCCCAAACCAGTAACGGTAGTGGCAACAATAGAAAAACCCACTGAGAAGCAAATTCGACGTTAGTCATTATTTTTGCCCTCTTTAATGGGTTGTTGATGATTCACAAGCTGATTGACCCATTTCTTAACCAATAAAATAAATTCATCTTGGTTTAGGTTTCCAAGTACACTTTTTTGATACGGAGCTTCAACGAGTATACGGCCAGCACCTTTTGTAAATCCTGTGGTATTGCCGGATTCATCGAGAAAGCTTAGCCAATCAGCACCTGTTAAGCTTGATATTTTTGAACGCGGGTAATAATTGACAGCATATTGTCGTATTAGTGTATTGATTTCAGCGATAGCTTTGTTACTCGGGTTTTTTATTAACTGAGTCTCTAAAACTGATAGTTTTTTGAGTAGGCTTTTACGTTGTTTTTCTCGCAGATATTTTTTATCCCGTTGTCGTTTTAGCCATACAAAAAACCCCATTAAAGCTATGAGCATAACAGCTAATATTATCCACCATCCAATAGCGGGCGGCCAAAAACCAGGCGTTCCAGCTAGGTGAATATCCTTTAATACTGGCTCGGTTTGCGCAGTTGATATCGTAGATGGTGTGATTGCTGTAGTAGGGTTTGCCATTACGCCACCTTATTTATAGGTGAGGTATTAGAAATGGCAGCACGTTGTTTTGCACCAAAGTATTTTTGTAAACGCAGTATTACATCATCCGCCGTCGAAATCTGTATCAATGGTATTTGTTGGCGTCGCATCAACTCATGGAGTTGTTGATGGTGTTGAGCAAAAAAAGTGTGATAGTTTTCTTTGCCTTGTTTAGAACGGGTGTCTAATACACCTGTTTTCCCGACTCCATCCGTTACACTATAACGATTTGCAGGCGGTGGTGTAAGCTCTAAAGGGTCAACAATTTGAATCGCTAAAAGATCATTATGTTGTGATAAACGACGCAAGTGATGTTGGGTTTCAGCGTTAATTTTATAAAAATCACTGATTAAAACAATTAGCGTGCCAGGCCTTGCAAGCTTACGTAAGCGTTTAAGCTCTTCATTAAAGTTATTTTTATTAGCATTCTCATGGGGCGCTAAACCTTTATGTGGGTCTGAAAAGTTGACTAATTCACGAATCAATTGCAATGCACCACGTTTACCCATTTTTGGGGCTAATTCATGATGTACGTTATTAATTAATAGTGCACCAATACGATCACCTTTTAATGCTACCGACCACGCCAGTATCGCTGCAACTTTTGCGGCAACCACCGATTTTAAAGCTTGGGTAGAACCAAAAAACATGCTGGGATTGAAATCAACCAAAAACACCACAGGGCGTTCGCGTTCCTCTTGGTAAAGTTTGGTGTGTGGTTTTCCAGAGCGCGCCGTCACACGCCAATCCATATTGCGAATATCATCTCCTGCTTGATAAATACGGGATTCTTGGTAGTCCATGCCTCGGCCCCGAAATCGCGAGCGATGTGTGCCTGTAGTTGAAGCGGTTGCATAAGTTTGCCTGTTTAAATCCAGTTTACGTGCTTGCTGTTGTAGCCCAATAAGTTGTGGTGCACTGACATGCGTTCCCGTATTAACTACAGGTTTTTGTGGTTCTTTGGTCGATGGTTTTGAACGCTTTAAAAGGCGTTTAAAAAAGCTCACAGTAACGTCCTATCACGTACTAAGTTATGAAACAGGTACGAGTTTTATCAATTCTTTAATCACCGCATCAGGCGTAATACCATCCGCCTCGGCCTCATAAGAGATTAAAATACGGTGACGCAACACATCAAAAGCCATGGCTTGCACATCTTCTGGTGATACATAGTCTCTATCATTTAGCCAAGCATGGGCGCGTGCACAACGATCTAATGCTATGGTTGCGCGTGGGCTTCCACCATAGCTTATCCAGCGTGCAAGCTCTTCGCTATAGGCTGCTGGGTTACGGCTGGCTAATACCAACTGGACTAAATATTCCTGAACAGGTTCTGCCATATGCATAGCGAGTACTTCCTGCTGAGCATTTTCAACATCTGATTTGGATAAGCTAATTGATGTTTTCTTTTGGCTTGAGTAGGTGCTTTCAGCTTGTGAGCGCGCCAATTCTAATATTCTATGTTCTGCTTGAGCATCGGGGTAGTCAATAAAAACGTGCATTAAAAAACGATCAAGTTGAGCCTCTGGTAAGGGGTAAGTCCCTTCTTGTTCTATCGGATTTTGGGTTGCCATCACTAAAAAAGGGCGCGGCAAGGGATAGGTTGTGCTACCAACGGTGATTTGCCGTTCACCCATTGCTTCGAGTAAGGCCGATTGAACTTTGGCTGGTGCACGATTGATCTCATCTGCCAGCACTAAGTTATGAAACAAAGGGCCTTTTTGGAAAACAAAGTCGCCTGTTTCTGGGCGGTATACATCACTACCTGTTAAATCACCGGGTAATAAATCAGGTGTGAACTGGAGGCGATGAAAGTCACCCTCGATAACATCCGCAAGCTCTTTAATCGCGGTTGTTTTTGCTAGGCCAGGAGCACCTTCAACCAATAAATGGCCATCCGCAAGCAACGCGATAAGTAGTCTATCAACTAAGCGTTGTTGGCCAATAATACGGGTTTGTAAGTGGGCGCGAATTTCTAAAAAAACGGCATGGCTTTTATTTGTCATTAAATTAATACTCATGGACTGGGTTGTTTGGTGCAGTTAAGGAAAGCCTGATCAAGTCTTATTATTTTTAGCTGGTTAAATAAAGCCGATCTTCGTGAAAAACAGCGACCGTTTTTCCTTTGCTAAATTATAATCGCTTAATGACATCTCTCTAATAAAGGTAAGGGCGTGATTATTTTTTTTCAAGCTCATATAATAAAAAAACAAGCACTGCCTCCTACTCTATGTTAAAACACAGCTTGCAAATTAATTATCTGGATTTTACACCACTTTGACCTTCGCTAACTTCATTTTTGCCGTTTTTTTATTGCTCTCAGCCATCATTGTGATGGTGCTGATTATGCTAATTCGACAAATAAGAAAAGATGGTAATTTGCCTGAAGAAAAAATGAATACGGTAGTCGCGGTGTTATTTATTCCTGCCATTATTATATTTTCTCTTGTTTTTAAAGGTATAACAGATTGGCGGGGCGAGATTCAACAAGAGCAAGAACGACTTGAAATTGCTCACTTTGTTGAGCGTATTTATACACCGCTGGCAATTTCACAACAATCTCTACGTAAATCATTTGTGCAGATGCGAACCTTACTCAGAGAGATTGATGAACTCGAAATAACGTACCCTAACCATGCAAAAATGATTAGAGCCATTCGCGAAGAATGGAGCGCAGCTCAAATTATTCTGTTTAATACTTATAACGATACGGATAAAGAAGTCAGACGTGCATGGATTGCACATAATACGATGGATCAAGAAGATGTGTTGGCTAAGTTTTCAAAACAGGCTGTTTATCTTGAAGAGAGTTTACAAAAAGCGGAGAGGAAATATCAGCTATCACTGCATAACTCACAGGATAAATTAATCAAAAACCTTGACGGTGCAAGAAAGCTAATTGATGCAAATCGTAAGTCACCAAGAAAAAAACAACGCGCTATCAATAAAGAGTTACTTGAAAATTTACAGCCGTTTAATGATGGTATTACGGATAGGTTGATCACGTATATCGCATCCATTGATCCTCGTTTAAAAGTGGAAATTGAAACGCTGCAAGAGCTTATACGGCTTTCAGGGCAGCAGGTTTCAATTCTTAAAACACATTTACGTAAAAATGCAGATTTAGAAAAGCCATTGACCATTGTGATTAATCGTTGGATAGGTTTAGAACAAAAGAACCGCGCACAACTCAAACAAGTCCTTTATGCCATTGAAGCCGAATATGTTGCGCGCAAGTTAGGCTTATCAGCAAAAAGCCCTGCATTAGCAGCAATGCATAAAAGTCTACGTATTAATATTCCTGCGATAGTGGGCAATGCACTCACACAGCGTAAAAGCATTGATCAAAGTTACAAGGTGCGCCGTGATTTTTGATAGTGCGGATTTTTTAAAATCATTTGTAGCCATTTTAGCTATTGTTAATCCTTTGGGCATCGTGCCGATTTTTCTTGCACTTACTCAGGCAGATTCCGTTGCTGAGCGAAGGCATATCGCACGACTAACCGCATTTTCTGTCGGAGTTATTTTGTTAATAGCAGCTTTAGCTGGTGAAGTTGTTTTAGACTTTTTCGGCATTGGAATACCCGCGTTCCGCGTAGGTGGCGGGATACTTGTTTTGCTTATGGCCGTTTCGATGCTAAACGCCAAACAAAGCCGGATTAGACAAAGCCCTAGTGAAGCAGAATATGCCGAGGACAAAGAAAACGTTGCGGTAGTTCCATTGGCCATTCCTTTAATGGCAGGTCCAGGGGCCATTAGTGTGGCGATCATCAGCGGCCACCAGTCGAATACTTTTCAGAGCCAAACGTTGTTGGCTGTGAGTATTTTAAGTGTTGCGCTAATTTCGCTTATCGCACTTTATTTAGCCGAGCCGATTGGCAAGGCACTCGGCGTAACTGGGCTAAATATTGCGACTAGAATTATGGGGTTAATCTTGGCCGCCATTGGTGTGCAGATGATTGCGCAAGGGTTAATCGTTCTTCTACCAGGTCTTGCGGGGTAGTGCGATTAGCTGAAAAAGCAGCCTTACTCTGGCTTATAAATCACTAAACTTGATTTAACATACGGGCTTTTTGGATAGCGCTGTACGACTTTATCTTTAATTGCCAAGGCTTCTGAACGATGTGCGTAAGGCCCCAAACGTACTTTATAATAGGTGCGTCCTTTGCTTGAGTCACTTGCTAATACAAAGGCAGAGTAGCCATCACTTGCAAAATCATTCATTAACTCCTTCGCTTGATCTAACTGTCTTGTCGCCATCAGTTGTACGCCGTAACCTATATAATCATCATTACTCGGGCTGGCGGTGAACGTACTTTTTATTGATGAGACAGAGCTGGTAATCGTCTTGCTTGATAACATACCCTTCTTTTTAGCGGTGTAGGCACCAAAGACAATACCGCCAATAATAAGCATTAACATCAGCTTGCTAATCCGTCCTGCTTGTTTTGAATGTTTCATATCTGGCTTCCCCAATTCAATAATTTTTAGGTTTAGCTTACATTGCTTATGATTTATGCAGGATGAACGGTAAAGCTTATTTTTACTATTTCAGCCATTTTTACTCGTCATTCTAGTTGTGTGAGGACCTCTATTTAACCCTAATTCGAAAAATAACCATTTCATTCGTAAGTTAAACGATTGTTTTTGGGATGTTCCGTGCAATCAAAGACTTGTGCTTTAAATTTAGTACTCACGAATGTTAATTACTTTAGCAATGCTTGGCACACCATTTTTATTTAATGCGAAGAGGAAATAATTACCGGGAATAACCACCGCAGTATTCGCAGGGATTTTTAGTGAATATTTCCCCTTATTTTGATCACTCGTATCAATAACTAGCGGTACTCTTCTTTCATCATTATTCACCGCATGAGTGGCAGCCGACATTCTCGTAAGGGAAAAACTATGGAGCCCAGATGTATCCACAGAAACGTTAATAGTATCGCCTGGTCTTGCGCTTGAGGGTGCTGATTTGATGATTGGGCGAATTGCAGGCTTTCCATCTACGGTTAATAAGTAGGGTGGGGTAAAAATTTCTGCATCGAGGTGGTTGGTAGTACAGGTACCACAAAGCCCACCACCTGCTACAAATATTCTGGCATCCTTCATTAGTAACGAAACACTGTGATAATTACGTGGAACTTTCATTGCTGCCAGCTCTGTAAACTGCTCCGTTTTTGGATTCCAAATCTCTGCGTTATACGCTGAGTTTGTATCGGTAAATATAACAGCATATGCCTGACCACCCGTGACAATGACTTCTCCTGAAGGCAATACCACACTGTTATTAAAAGCTCGTGCATGATGCATATCCGCCACTTTTTTAACGCTAACCTGCCCTTTGCCTTTGCTTATGTCGATAACATGGGCGTGTTTTGTCGCATCGCTATCATCGTAATCAGGTGAGCCTCCGAGTGTTAAAATTTTACCAATGTCGTACATGACTGCATTACCATCCATAGCATCCGCATCATTTCCGCGTCTTATTGATCGTGTGATTGAGCCATCATCGGCTGTGCTTATCCAGTTCATTTGCTTGGCGGGGCCTGCATGAAATACTAAGCCATTCGGTGCTGTGAACAACCACATGTGATTATCACCCCGATAAAGTCCTTTCTTGTCATTGGTGGATAGTTCATTGGCTTTAATATTTGGCTTACTGGTCCAGCCAATATCTTGCTTCCAAACCTCGCCATTTTTATTTCCTGGTCGTGGTGTTTTTGGGTTGGTATCAAAACCCCATGATCCTCCCAATGTTAATATCGAACCATCGGCCAAGGGTGTCATTGAATGATAAGCACGTGATGTGTTCATTTTAGCTCCTTTCAACCAGTCACTGCTTACAGGATCATAAATGCTGGTTTGTCGATCAGATGAGCCACCAGTAACCATGATACGACCATCAGCTAAAATTGCCGTGCCGGGGCAAAACATATCGTGCTCGGTGTTTGAAACCAGCCCTTCTGTTGAGCTATTATTTTTTGGGTCAAAAATTGAGGTATAAGTTTTACCGACGCCAACATCGCCATAATGAAATTTTAATTTAGCGTAGGCTGACCATGTTAGTATTCGACCATCGGGTAGGTTTGCTGCGGCAGATGCAACCAATGGCATTTTATAAGGCCCCTCCCATTTTGACTGGCTTTTATTGATTATTGCATCGGGTGTTTTAGGTAGTTTTGGTTTTTCAGTAGGCTCTTTTTGTTCTGGTATTTTTGGCGTTTCTGGCGTTTCCACTGGATTAGAGGAAGAAGGAGTGTCCGTATCAGTTGTATCTGTACTACCACCGCAGGCAGTGAGTGTTAACAATGATACAAATAAAGCAGCATTTAAATAAGTCATATATATTCTTACAGAAATAGAAGTAATTGATTGAAGGGTAAGTATAAAGTGTTTTATGAAAACATAATTAGTTTGATTGATATTTGAACAATACGCACTAAAGCCTTTTCACATAAGGAGAACCTGATTAAGTCGTTAGAATTTATCGTCGAAATATCAGCTGTTTTAGCAAGCTGAAAATTTGGCGTTGCCAGAACTCAGCTAGGTTATTCAGAGCTTCCTTAAGGAATGACTGATCAAGCCACTAATTTTAAGAATATTAGTTTTCAGATCAATTTTTAAAAAATCACACATAATGTGTCCTGTTTCTATCTATTTTTATATTTTCTTACCCATCAAACCGCC
>JALSJN010000019.1 GCA_026989335.1 Thiotrichaceae bacterium | reverse complement strand
AAACCGTGCAATACAACACCTTCTTTCAAAATGTAAGTAACCAACCGGCTAACGGCATTACGATTGTAAACCCAATTCCTAAACATACGGTTTACCTGCCTAATACGGCGCAAGGTCAAAATACCGTGGTAAGTTTTTCTGTCAATGGTGGCAAATCTTACGCACCCAAAGGTGCACTTAAAGTACGCGGCAGAGACGGCAAAGTGCACGTCGCACAGCCTGCTGATTACACCAACGTTAAGTGGCAGTACAAAGGCAACTTAGCACCAAAAGCGACAAAGTCTGTTGGCTTTAAAGTACGTTTACGTTAATTAAAACAATAATAAATAAAGGGGAAATAAAATGAAACACATATTTTTAAAAACATTACTCAGTGCCGCTGTTTTAGCAGGCATGACTAGCTCAGCATTAGCTGCACCAATAGGTACACCAGCAGGTGATGTTATCAATAATAAAGCTTCTATTAGCTATTCAGTAGGCGGAACAACACAAACACCTATCGAGAGTTCTGAGGGAGGTAATACAACACCTGGTGCTGGCAATGGTTCAAATACATCTTTTGTTGTGGATAAAAAAATAGATCTTTTGGTCACTGGTAACACCACCGATAAAGCTGTACAACCAGAACAAACTGCAGCGGCTGACGATACTACCTTGACCTACACTCTTACAAATGAAGGAAATAGTACTGAAAATTTTGCAATTTCAGTATCTGACCTCGGTACACTTGGTACAGTTGGTGATGAATTTAATTCAACAAACTGTACAGTGAACCCTACAACGGCTTCACTAGCTAGTGGAGATACTCAAGCGATCACTGTTGAATGTGATATTCCTGTCAGTGGAACAAATGTTGCAAATGGAAAAAAATCACTCGTTGATGTATTAGCTGAAGTGACGGGTGTGACTGCCGATACTGATGGCGACCAGGTAAACGCTATAGATGTTGTATTTGCTGATGGTAAGGGAACCAATACAGATGATGCAATTAGAAATGCAAAGCACTCAGCTACCAGTAACTATATTATTAACGCAGCTGGCCTCACGGTTAAGAAACTCCAAGCAGTATCAGCAATGGATGCGAGTGGAACGCCAATTACAACAGGCGATTTATACCATATTCCTGGGGCTACAGTTGTTTATACGATAACTGTCGTCAACGCGATTGGTGCAGCCACAGCAACAAATGTAGTCCTTACAGATACCGTACCAAATACTATGACCGTTGTAGGAACACCTACAATAGCTATTACTGGTGGTGACGGTGGCGCAGCTACGATGGCATCAGGTGCTGGTGTCAATGCAGTTGCAACCAATGGCTTTGACCTTGATGCAGAAGAAACAGCAACATTAACGATTACAGCAACAGTAAATTAAAAACATCTACCGTGGACTCAAAAAGTGAGTTCGCGGTAATATTTTTAATAGAGAGACTTTTGCACGACTTAGGGACAGATCTTCCCCTGACTCGAGCAAAAGTCTTTAAAAAAAAGTGGGAAGTTTAAAAAATAATAATTAAGATGTATTAGCTAAAGGTAACGCCTCTGCAATACTGAAACACGTCACCAATGAAACTGGTGACATGATTGAGTTCGCCATCTAAAAACATGATGGGAAGCTCACTAAATAATAACAATAACGTGTATTAGCTAAAGGTAATCCCTTTGCAATACTAAAACACGTCGGCATAAAGACGCCGACATAATTGAGTTCACCATTTTAAACAACAAAATGGGAAGCTCACTAAATAAAAATAATAATAAATGACTAATGTCCTTGTACAACTAACAGCGTGCTACCAGCGTTTGGAGAAAATGATTTTCCAAGGCTCCCTTACGCCTGTTCTATCCAATTGGTTTAGCCTTTTATTATTACTTATCAGTTTCTTAACAATGCCAGCAACGGTATCTGCAGAACAACAAATTACCAATACGGCGACGGCAAGCTTTAGTGTTTTTGGTCAAGCACAAACAACATCAAGCAGTGTTAAGCTTACAATCAATCTTCGTACACCTTCTACCATTACTTTTTTAAAGATTGATGAAGTTGGTACGAATGCTGTCATCCCACCTACTGCCTATAATGATAGCAAAACAGGGGGTAAGCATTGGCAAGAGGTTTCAACAATAAAACTAGCAGATGGTTCTATTATTAACCTCCCTACTCCACAGCCTTTAATAAAAGCAGATCAATACACTATTTCAGAACCTATTGTCATTCAAGTTCAAGACTTAGATCAAAATACTGATTCAAATAAAGTTGATACTATTTTCATTACAGTAGAAGTGCCGGGTACAAACGATAAAGAAGTTTTACTACTAAGAGAAACTTCACCTAACTCTGGAATTTTCCGAGGTGTTCTCGCCACTACACATGCTAAAACACAACGTCAAAATGGTACGCTCTCCTTAAAAGCAGGGCAAAAAATCACGGTTACTTATCGAGACGCTGAAGATACTACTGACACAAGTGCCACAGCCGCATTCGTCGCCACACAAAGTGCTAATTTACCCTTGGAAAAAATGGTGGATAAAACCAGTGCTAGCATCGGTGAACTCGTGCGTTACACACTAAAGTTTACCAATAGCAGTAAAAATGACTTAATTACCTTAAAGATTAAAGATACTTTGCCATTGGGTGTACGTTATGTTGAAGGTTCTGCCAAGCTCAATGGTATTAAATTATTTAACAATAAAATTATCAATACAGGCCGATTGCTACAATTTAATTTAACCAAAATGTCACGTGGTGATAATTGGGAAATTGAATACCTAACTAAAATCACATCAGGTGTTCAGTACGGGAAGATTACTAACGAAGCTCGTTTAAGTAGTGGTAGTGAGCGATCAAACCTTGCGCGTGCCAGCATCATAATTAAAGACGACTTAATGCGTGATAAAAGCATTTTAAGTGGGCGTGTTTATATAGGCTGTGAAAGACATAAAAAACCTAAGCTTTTAGAAAATGCACGCATTTACCTAGAAACAGGTCGAAGTGCGCTTAGCGATAAAAATGGTCTTTGGCACATGGAAGGCGTTGAAGCCGGAACGCATGTATTACAGCTTGACACTGACAGCCTCCCCGAAGGCTATAGTTTACTTAATTGCGGCAATAATACGCGTCAAGCCAAGGATAAAAAATCTCAGTTTGTTAATTTACAAGCAGGTGCATTATGGCGTGTTGATTTTCATGTAAAAAGTGATGGCAAACAAAGAATCATCAAAAACAATTCAAAAAACTCTAAACCTGAAGCTAACCCTTTTGAGCTTTACAACGAATCATACTTAACAACAGCTACCAATAACTTTGAAATACTTTGGCCAAAAAACAATTTTGTGCCAGCAATAGCTTCCACCAGCATTATAGTAAAAGCTGGGTTACAACAACGTATAGAAGTCTACCTGAATGGAAAAAAGCTTAGCGCACTCAACTATGATGGTAGTAAATCTGATAGATCGACCAGAACAACACTTCACCGTTGGAAAGGCGTTGACATAGATATAAAAAATAGAGACAACACTCTACTCGTTATTCTAAAAGATAAGTCAGGTAAAGAGCTTGCACGTAAAACACATAATATCCATTTCTCAGGAAGAATTGAATCTGTTGAGCTTTTAGAAGATAAATCTGTATTAGTTGCAGATGGTAAAACAGTCCCTATCATTGCACTGCAAATTAAAGATGAGGACGGCTACCCTATGAGAGCCAATACACATGGGTACTTCACATTAAAAGACAGCCGCTTTCAGGTAAAAACATTCAGTGACACAAAAGATGAGCTGAATATTAATAACGATAATAATGGCAAATATAAGTACTATATTGAAGCAGATGGCATCGCTTACATTCAATTAAACCCGACCTCACAATCGGGTGAATTTAAAATTAAGGTTGAGCTTGCTAACAATAAGAAAAAAGAAATAACCACTTGGTTAACGCCTAAATTACGCAAATGGATTTTAGTCGGCCTAGCAGAAGGCACGCTAGCGCATACAAAACTTAGCGGTAATATGCAGTCATTAAAAGCAACTGATAAGGATAAAGTTTTTACTAAAAATGGTCGTATAGCCTTCTTTGCTAAAGGTCGGGTAAAAGGTAAGTATTTACTCACTGCAGCGTATGATAGCCACAAGCAAACCAAAAGTACAAACAGACTAGAAGACGAAAGTAATAATAATATCAACCCTGATGCTTGGTATCTCTTATACGCCGATAATAGTCATAGTCAATATGATGCTGCCAGCTCAAGCAAGCTGTATTTAAAAATTGAAAACAACACATTTTATGCTTTATTTGGTGATTACCGCAGCAACTTAACAGTCACCGAGTTAGCACGTTACGAGCGTACACTACATGGCCTAAAATCAGAATATAAAGGTGATCGTGTTAGTTATAAAAGCTTTGTAAGTATCACGAGTAATAAACATTTCCATGAAGAAATTCAAGGCGATGGGACTTCAGGTCTTTATTATTTAAGTAATGATATTTTAGTCAACAGTGAATCGATAAAAATCGAAACACGTGATCGTTTCCGTTCTGAAAAAATTATCGAAAGTCGTGTACTAACCCGTTATCAAGATTATGAAATTGATTATGATGCAGGCACCCTATTCTTTAAGTTTCCGATTAATGGACGCGATAAAGACTTCAATCCGCAGTTCATTGTAGTCGATTATGAAAGTGAGTCTGATAAAAACGAGCTGATAATAGCTGGTACACGAGTTGCGGTGAAAAACAACAATAAAAAATTAGAAATTGGTGCCAGCCTTATCCATATCAGTGCCGATAGGACTCGTAATGACCGTATTATAGCACTGGATTCAAATTATCAAGTCACTGATAACACTAAAATTCATGCTGAAATTGCACAGTCTGAAAGCGGTTTAAGCAATTACAACCCAGTCAATGCGCAAGTCCTTGAAATAAGAAAAGAAAGCCTACGAATGAAATCTAAGGCTTATTATCGTAAGTATGACAAAGGCTTTGGTCTAGGCACCGAAGGTAGCAGCAATGCATCCCAAATAGGTACAGAAAAACTGGGTGCGGAGCTTCATTACAATATTAATAAAAGAGTTAGCCTACAAGCTGAAATTTCCCAGCAAAAAAATAGTGTCTCAAATACTTCAAATAGCGATAACAAACGCCAAATTGCAGAAATAAAACTAAAACGCCAAGAAAAACAATTCTCAATTACCGGTGGCTTACGTCATACCAAGGAAGATCTTAGTCCTAAAACAATAACAAATACAGCTGTAATTGGTGGCACCAGCTACACAACAAAAGGTGGCAAAGTCACATATCGAGCTGACTTTGAGCAAAACTTTAACCAAGATAACAGCACAGAACGTAGCCCTAACCGCAAAGTTGTTGGTATTGATATTAAGGTTAAACGTGGCACAAGCGTATTTGCAGAGCATGAAATCACAGAGAATAAACAGACTAAAACTCAAAACAGCCGTATCGGTATTACACAGTCGCTCTGGCATGGCGCTAAAAGTAAAAGTTCCTACACAAAAGAGAGAACAGATAATGCTCAACGAGACTATGCAACCATTGGTTTAAGCCAACGCATCCAAGTATCTAAGCATTTAACAGCCAATATTAGTGTTGATCATGCAAAAACCTTAGGAAGTAAACAACCTCGTTTAAATACTAATGATGCAGTCCCACAAGGCACAAATAATTTACGTGATGATTACACCGCCTTCTCTGTCGGCATAGGTTCACACATCAAAGACTGGAGCTGGACAGGACGTTTTGAAATGCGTGATGGCGATCTTAGCGATAAAACTAATCTACGTTTAGGGCTCATCCATCGTCTTAAAAACGGTAGAGAAGTCAGTGCAAAGTTTAATTATACCGACGCTGAAAAAAGTGATTCAAACTATGAAGCAACAACTAAACTAAGCTTAGGTACCGCGTGGCATCCAACCGATAAAGACTTTATATTTTACAGTCGTTTAGACCTAGTTAATCAACTGTCTAATCAACTCAATTCTACAACAAATACGGGTAAAACCATCTTTAACAAAACGCATACCCAAAAAGCGATTCATAATATGCACTTAAATCGTCGCATTAGCAAAAGAACACAACTAAGCCTACACCATGGATTAAAACATATTATTGAAAACAAAAATAAGAATAATTATAAGTCAACCATTGATACCTCTGTCGTACAACTACGCCGCGATTTTAAGACAAAATGGGATATAGGTATAAAAGCAGGTTATTTACATGACTGGAAAGAAAGCACTATTGAATCACTAGCAGGTGTCTCTATTGGTGTAACGCCTGTGAAAAACGCTTGGTTTGAAGCGGGTTATAACTTCGAAGGTTTTGATGATAAAGACTTTGATAATAATAATTATAGCCGTAAAGGACCTTATATGAGTTTCCGTTATAAGTTAAACCAGGATAGCTTTATCAAGAAATAATTATGGTTATACATCAACTCTTAAAGAGACATATTCTTGAATCTAGCAAACAAAAGATAAGCGTATCTTTACAGAGCTTCGAAAGTAATATAGGGAGCTTACGTTTTTTTTACCCATCACTATCGTTTGTAAAAATATCTCTATTAATACTAACAATGAGTATGAGCCAACTTAGTTACGCCCAATATACCGAGTCTGTAGAATCAGGAACTACCTTTGAAAACCCTACAACTAACTGGGTAGCGGGGGATGATGATAGCCTCCTAGTCAATATTGGACTTACCTTTCCCTTTGGAAGTATCAGCTCACCTAATAATACAACTCAAATCAATATAAACTCAAATGGTGGCATCTCATTTACCACATGGTCGGCATACGCTAACACCGCTATCCCTACCTCTCCTGAGACTATTATTGCCCCCTACTGGGATGACTTAAATCCTACCGCGGGTGGAACCATAAAATACGATACTTTTGGTAGTGCTGGTAGTCTGCGGTTTGTTATCGAATGGAATAATATACCTCGCTATGGACAAAACAGCAGTAGTTGCTCTTTTCAGCTTGTTTTATATGAAAGTGGCGATATCCGTTTTCGCTACTCAAATACTAATCAACAATGTGATGGTAGTAGCGCAACAGTAGGCATCCAAGAAAACACTAGCGATTACTTGCAACACTCATTTAATCAAGTAATTAATTTAAATCAAGATATCCTTTACACACCGACTGCAACGCCTCCCCCACCTCCGCCAGCAGCAATTCCTTTAGCCATTGGTAATTGTGATGATTTTGAAAGAGACTTATCAAACTGGACAATCAATGGTATCGGGAGCGGTGATATCACAGAGCAAACAGCAAGTTCACCAACGCGTTCCTTAGCGCTTTCTGAAAATCAGGTAGATGCTACTTCGATCCCAATAGAGACCTTAAACAACTTCAAAGAAATAACCCTCTGGATACGGCGAGGAGATGATAGTTTCAGTGAAAACCCTGAATCGGGGGAAGATTTACAAATTGAATATCTCAATAATACAAACACCTGGATACTACTAGAACAATTTCCAGGAAATGGCACTCAAGGAGAAATATTTAACCGAACTTATCCCATGCCAGCTGATGCGAAACACAGTAACTTTCGGATTCGTTTAACATTACTAACAGGTAGTGGAGCTAATTATGATTATTGACATATCGATGACATCTGCCTAAACCCTGAAATACCTTTACCCAGTATTACAATCAGTAAAACCTCCAGTGTAATCAGCGATGGGGTAAGTAGTACCAATCCAAAACGCATTCCAGGCGCAATAATTGAATATAATATTACAGCGACAAACTCAGGTAATGGAGAGACAGATAATAATTCCGTCATCATTTCTGATAGTATACCAACCAATACAGTACTTCATGTTAATGACATTTCGGGTACAGGTACAGGTCCTATTCGCTTTGTGGATGGCTCACCTCCAAGTGGACTCAGTTACAACTTTAGTAGTTTAGCAAGTACATCTGATAACCTTGAATTTTCAAACGATAGCGACGTAAGTTATAATTACAGCCCAACTGCTAATGCAGAAGGCGTTGATGGCTCTGTGACAAATATTAGGGTGACACCTCAAGGAAAGCTTCTTGCTCCCAGTGGTTCAGGAGCACCCTCTTTCACTATTAAATTTAGAGTGAAAGTACAGTAAGACTACTACCAAATCCACGCATAGAAGAGATAGAAGAGATAGAAGAGATAGAAGAGATAGAAGAGATAGAAGAGATAAAATAGAAACATGTACTGTTTTCTATAGGTGATTTTGGTTACTAGTTTTCGGGTAATAAATGTTGCTTACGAACCCCCATTACAAATAACAGGCTAAAATAAGTCATTAACGCCAACACAATTAACGCTATCAAATGCCCTACTTTACTTGCCAAGCCTGCTGCTTGCCACCAGGTATCAGCAGGGCTTAACCAAAAAATCAACAGCCCCATTACGGTCACGGACAAAACTATTCTCCCCATATCTTTTAGCCATAGTCGTGCCGACACAGTATGAAAAACAGCTTGCTTTTTAAGCTGATAAAATAATAAGCCCGCATTGATATAACCTGCCAAAGCAGTAGCCAAAGCCAACCCAGCATGCGGGCCAACATAGCCTAATTGATACCACGGATACACAATTAACGCGCTCAAAACAATATTACTCACCACTGCGATTAAACCAATTTTCACTGGAGTTGCGGTATCTTGGCGTGAATAAAACCCAGGGGCTAATACTTTAACTAAAATAAAGGCGGGTAAACCTAAGGCATAAGCACTTAAACTCAAGCCCGCCATTTCCACCAGTTGCCAGCCATTTACGCCGTTACCCAGTACGGTAGATAAAATGGGTTTGGCTAATAAAATTAAGCCCACCATCGCAGGCAATGCCATTAACAAGCCAATTCGCACGGCCCAATCTAAGGTCTCACTAAACGCTTTTCCCTCTGATTTAACATGATCGCCTGATAACTTAGGCAGAATTACCACGCCAATCGCTACCCCAATAATCGCTAAAGGTAACTCCACAAAACGGTCTGATGCGTATAACCAGCTGATACTTCCCACCGCCAATAACGAAGCAATTGCGGTATTAATAAGAATATTAATCTGCGCTACCGATGAGCCTAGCAACGTCGGTAACATCAATTTCATAATACGCTTGACACCTTCGTGACCGCGACTGAAATTTGGTTTTGGTAATAAACCCAGCTTAATTAAGCTCGGGATTTGAAACAATAATTGCGCAAAACCACCAATGACTACACCCCAAGCTAAGGCTGTAACAGGTTCGTCAAATAAAGGGGCTCCCCAGATAGCAGCAGCGATTAGAACCACATTTAACAAGACAGGAGTAAAGGCCGGTACAGCAAATTTTTGAAAGGTATTTAAAATCGCCCCGACAAAAGCCGACAACGAAATCAGAAAAATATAGGGAAAGGTAATTAACAACAAACTCGATGTAAGTGCATGTTGCTCTGTATTCACCTCAGAAGCTGCCCCAATTAAAAAACCGGGTGCAAACACCATGGCCAATAATGGCGCTGCGATCATACCAACAACGGTAATCGCCAATAAAATTAAGCTCAGCGTTCCTGCTACGTGATTTAATAATTTTTGTAAATCTTCAGGGCTTTTACTTTCTTTATATTCAGATAAAACCGGCACAAAAGCTAAAGAGAATGCCCCCTCTGCCACCATTCGACGCAACAAATTAGGGATACGAAATGCCACAAAAAAAGCATCTAGCGCACCACCTGCAGGAAAGTAATTAAATATAATTGCATCGCGTGCCAAGCCCAGCACTCGCGACACCATCGTCATAGCGCTAATAACAGCGCTAGATCGTAGAAGTCGGCTCATTGTTGTTGGTTTTTATTCGATTAAAGAATTGATTTTACCATGAAGCGCATGAAAAGCAGGAAGGAAAATAAAACAAATTACAAGCTATTCAACCAATCAGCCACAGGCCTCACAAGCTCATCCCCTTTATTAGTAAAGTAATGATTTGCGCCGGGTACGATCACTTGTTTTGACTTTGGGTTACCTGCCTTAACAATCATCATCAAACGCTTTGGTGCTTTTGCTAATACAGCAGGGTATTCTTTGGAGCCATACACATCCAACACAGGAATTGTTAACGATTCATAAGGAAAAGGCTGTTTCATTTTTTGCCCAAAGTCGGTTGCGCCCATGCCTGCACCTATATAAGCCGTAATGCTGCCATCCACTTTACCACCTTTACTGCGTATCCATTGCATTGCAATATGACCACCACAGCTATGTGCCAATAACACAATATTTTTAATACCCTGCGCTTGTAAATATTTTATACCCGCCTCAATACGTGGCCCCGCTTGTGGAAATAATGGCACATAATCAAAATACTTGGCGGATTTTTGCAACACAGGCATTTGCAACGATAAGGTACGCCAACCAGTAACGGGCAACTGAGTACGCAGCGGGAAAACCGTATCTTGCCAGTTAGGGTGAAAACCCCGACCATGCAAGATAATCACAGCACCTTTGGTTTTATCCTCAGGTTCTTGATCAATAGCCATAAACTCATGCCCGTCGTTAGCGGTATCTTTTAAGAAAATTACTTCACCATCAAGGACAGCATCTTCTACCTCAGCGGCCATGCGTTTTTCGCGGGCTAAATCAGCTTTAGCTGTGTCTGATTTAGCCAAGGCTGGCGGAGTAAATACTAAAAAACTGACTATTGTTACTACTAAAAAACGTATCATTTTAATCATCTCAAAAAATTGTCACTAATTTATAGCACTCTCAACACTTTAAAACAAATTGCGCGCCTAACTTTCAATCATTCACCCATAATTGCCTAATATTTGATACACTTAGAAAAAATTAAAGGGGGAACAAATGATCAATAAATTCTTAATCATTTTCATATTATCTAGCATAGCGCATATGAGTTATGCTGATCGACTTCAAGGGCGTAAAAATGGTGTTGAATTTAACTTTCCGCGTATTTTAACGTACACCAAAGATTGGATCAGCATGAGCGGTACTTACTCACGCTTTAATCACCAAAATAAAACTGAAATTGCGTTACCTTGGTTAATCGCAAAGTATGGGCGAGGTGATGATACACTCACCACTAAATCCATCGACCTTCATTATCGGCAGTTTTTAGGAGATGAACTCAATGGTTTTTATTTAAGTGCGTTTACTCGTTTAGGGCATTTTAAAGGTAAGAAATACAAAGAAGGTACACGCCAAACATCTCCCGGTGGAGTATATTCTGCACCTGATACTGAGGACTACAGTAAGTTTCGTGTAGGTATTGGTGTCGGTCTTGGCGTACGAATATTTCCTAAAAACAAACGCATGTACTGGGGTAGCGGACTAATTATTGGACGTTATCTTGATCTTGATGACAATGAATTTATCAATGATGGGGATACATCATTCGCCGGGCCTTTTGCAGAAAGCTCATCAATTATTATTGATCTAGAACTACTAAAATTTGGTTATGCGTTTTAAGTTTCTCTATCCAGTCATAGGGTCTATTATCCTTAGCCAAGGTGTATTAGCGAAACCATTAGAAGGACGTAAATACGGCGTTGAATTTAATATCCCTCGACTATTGTTATCTACTACACCTGAAATGAAAGGGCTAAGTGGAACGTTTTCTTATTTTTACCATTTTAATAGTACCGAAATTGCACTACCTTGGCTGATTGCAAAATATGGCGCTGATCACGATGAAGTTATCAACACGAAAGTGGGTAGCTATAAAGAAGACAAAACCCCTTTAGTCAATAAAAGTATTGATCTGCATTATCGAAAGTATATTTCTGATGAACTCAATGGGCTATATTTCAGCGGGTTTACACGCCTTTCACATTTCGATGGTGCTAGATATATTGATGGCTCAAACATTAAAACTAAACGTTTTAATAAGCTTCGCATAGGTTTTGGAGTTGGTATTGGCTACCGCATACTTCCAAATAATGGAAGAACTTACTGGGGTGTAGGACTCATTGTTGGGCGCTATATTGATAATAAGAGTTATTCCTTAGTCAATAATGGTGTCTCTGCAACAGATGATTCACCGATTATTATTGATGCTGAGCTATTAAAGTTCGGCTACTCATTTTAACAAACAGGTTAATAACCGTTACAAAAGGCTAAACTCAATGGCAAACGACTATAACGCGGATTCGATAAAAGTACTTAGCGGGCTTGACCCCGTACGCAAGCGCCCCGGCATGTACACCGAAACCACGCGCCCTAATCACCTCGCTCAAGAGGTGATTGATAACTCGGTGGATGAAGCGCTGGCAGGCCATGCCGATAAAATCCAAGTTATTTTACATGCCGATGGCTCGCTCTCTGTCACCGATAACGGTCGTGGCATGCCTGTTGATATTCACCCAGAACAAGGTGTACCCGGTGTTGAAGTAATTTTAAGTACACTCCATGCTGGCGGCAAATTCTCCGATGATAACTATGAGTTTTCAGGCGGCTTACACGGCGTGGGGATATCTGTCGTTAATGCCTTATCGTTAATTTTAGAAGTGCGTATCAAGCGTAATGGCAAAGAACATGAAATGGTTTTTGAAAATGGTCACAAAGCCTCTGATCTAGAAGTTATCAATACAGTGGGTAAAAAGAACACTGGCACATCCCTGCACTTCTGGCCAAATGGGCAGTACTTTGACACGGTTAAATTCTCAGTTAAACGCCTAAAACATAATCTGCGTGCTAAAGCGGTACTTTGCCCAGGCCTACACATCTCTTTTACCGAGGAAGCAAAAGCCGAAACAGAAGAATGGTATTACGAAGATGGTATCCGAGACTACTTAATGGAAGCGGTGCAAGGCTTTGAGAACCTGCCCACTGAACCCTTTTTAGGCGAATTTAAAGGCAAAGGTGAAGCGGTCGATTGGGCATTATGCTGGTTACCCGAAGGCGGTGAGTTAGCTCAGGAAAGCTATGTGAACTTAATCCCCACCTCGCAAGGTGGCACCCACACCAATGGCTTACGCACAGGCTTAACCGATGCTTTGCGTGACTTTGCCGAGTTTCGTAATTTAATGCCACGTGGTTTAAAACTCGCCCCTGATGATATTTGGGATAAGCTATGCTTTATTCTCTCCTTCAAAATGCTCGACCCCCAATTTTCAGGCCAGACCAAAGAGCGTTTATCCTCACGTACTGCCGCAGGTTTTATTGCTGGCGTGGTTAAAGATGCCTTTAGTTTATACCTTAACCAAAACCCTACAACCGGTGATTTAATTGCCGAACACGTGATTAATAACGCCCAAAAACGTGCCAAAGCCAGTAAAAAAGTGGTGCGTAAAAAAATTGCTACAGGCCCTCCTCTACCGGGTAAATTGGCAGACTGTAGCTCACAAGATTTAAATATGACCGAAATATTTTTGGTCGAAGGTGATTCTGCAGGGGGCTCTGCGAAACAAGCTAGAAGCCGTGAATTTCAAGCGATCATGCCATTACGCGGAAAAATTCTCAACACATGGGAAGTTGATTCTAATCAGGTTTTAGCCTCCAATGAAATCCACGATATTTCAGTCGCTATTGGGGTGGAACCTGCCTCAGACAACTTAGATGATCTACGCTACGGGAAAATTTGTATTCTTGCAGATGCGGATTCAGACGGTGCACATATTGCGACCTTAATCTGCGCGTTATTTGTGCAACACTTTACCGCTTTAGTTAAAGCAGGACATATCTATATCGCCATGCCGCCTTTGTATCGCATTGATATTGGTAAACAAGTCGAATATGCGCTAGATGAAGAAGAACGTGATGTCATTTTAGCCCGTATTGAAAAAAACAAAACAAAAGGTAAAATCAGCGTGACCCGCTTTAAAGGACTGGGTGAAATGAACCCCTTACAATTACGTGAAACCAGTATGGATCCGGATACCCGTCGGCTGGTGCAACTCACTATGGATGAACCTGAAGAAACACGCGCGGTGATGGACTTGTTGTTAGCAAAAAAACGCGCACCTGATAGAAAAGCGTGGCTGGAAAAGAAAGGTAATTTAGCGATTATCTAGCTTTTAACTCCCTTTCGCACAAGTTCACTACCGAAGTGCAACACGACAACCTCTTACCTTTAAATTAAGGCCTTTAAGGTTGCACTTCACTAATGAATCTAGATTACTTTTCCATTAAGACATGAAAATTAAGCTTCTACCTCAAACCCCATGACTTTTTTAATACGAGCGGCATAATCAGCATCCGCTTTATTAAATTGTTCTAACATTCGTTGCTGAACCGACTCAGTTGCTTGTACCAAACCCTCGGCTATCGTAGTTGTCAATTGCACCTTTTGTGACTCATCCATAAGACGAAATAAATCACCGGCTTGGCTGTAATGATCCTCTTCATCCGCATTGCGATAACGCTTCACCCAAGCATCTTCTAACTGCGGCATGGGTGGCTCCTCTACCGCTGGGTCGGGCATCGGCGCACCTTGGTTAATTTGATCATTGGGATAATAATTAACGCTTGAATCTTGAATATCAGCAGCGCCATTGACTGGGCACATCCCCGCCGTTGGTAATGATGCACGGGGCACTTTGCCGCATTCACGGGTAATTGATTCGCGTTTGCACCCACGCGGTAACGGTGCGCATCGGGATAAGCAAGCAAACGCCCCTGTAGCATTTTATCAGGCGATGCACCAATACCTGGGACTAAGTTACCTGGTGAAAAACACGCTTGTTCGGTCTCCGCAAAGTAGTTCGTCACATTACGATTAAGCTCTAATTGCCCCACTTCGATTAATGGAAAATCTGCATGAGGCCACACTTTAGTAAGATCGAACGGGTTGATTTTATAATCTTTAGCTTGTTGCTCAGTCATCACTTGAATTTTCGCTGTCCAACTGGGGAAATTACCTTGATCAATAGCATCCACCAAATCAAATTGCGCACCATAAGGCGAAGCAACGGCGGCATCGGCATTGTTTAAATTTTTAATCCCTTGATTGGTTTTAAAATGCCATTTAAACCAAACCCGTTCACCCTGCTTATTCCAGAAACTAAACGTATGCGAGCTAAAACCATGCATATGGCGATAAGATGCGAGGATGCCTCTATCCGACATTAAAATAGTCACTTGATGTAACGATTGCGGATGATTCGCCCAAAATTCATACATCATCGCAGGTTCTGCAATATTGGTGCGCGGATTCTTCTTTTGTGAATGAATAAAGTCAGGAAACTTGATCGCATCGCGCAAGAAAAATACCGGAGTATTATTCCCCACCATATCGTAATTGCCCTGCTCGGTATAAAATTTTAATGAAAAACCACGCGGATCACGCGCATAATCGCTAGAATCTTGACCACCGCCGACGGTAGAAAAACGTATAAATACTTCGGTTTTTTGCCCTACTGTCTGTAAGAAACTGGCAATCGTAATGTCATCTAATGACTTGCTTAGCGTAAAAGTACCATACGAGCCCGTGCCGCGAGCATGTACTACTCGCTCGGGGATACGCTCACGGTTAAAGTGCGCCAATTTTTCAAACGTATAATGATTATCAAATGTTAAAGGGCCGTGCTCACCCGCGCTGATACTGTGATTATCATCAGGAACGGGCGAACCGGTTGAGGTTGTCAATGTTTTCTTAGTCATGTCTTTCTCCTATGGCAGTTTATTGGTTTTAGTTGTTGAGCCAACTATTGACTCTATCTAAGCATAGGAAAATTCGATGAATTTGTATAATGGATTATTCAGAGTGAAACGATCGTTATTTTAGATGACTGGAGAGCATTATTGCGACTCATAATAGGGCAATGACTAGGATTAAAATTATTCGCTGTGGCCGCTTGCAGTATTAGTCGCCTATCTTACCGCGCAAGGACTTAGTTCGCCCGCGCTGAGTCTTTTTATCCATGCGTTTGTTTTTAGCACTTTTGCTGGGCTTGGTGGCTCGCCTTGTCTTTTGCACGGTTGATACAGACTTAATCAAGGTTTGTAAACGCACCAACGCATCTGTCCTATTTTTTTCTTGGGTGCGATGCTTTTGCGCCTTAATCACTAGCACTCCTTCTTTGGTGATGCGTTTGTCTTTAAGGTTTAATAGTCGCTCTTTGTAATATTCTGGCAAGGATGATTTCACAATATCAAAACGCAAATGTATTGCTGATGAAACTTTATTCACATTCTGCCCACCCGCACCTTGGGCGCGAATGGCGCTTAGCTCGATTTCATTATCAGGGATGCTGACATTGTTTGAGATGATTAACATGGTGTAAGTTTAGCATGCGAGTAGATTCAAGCTAACTGTTCCCATGCTTGCCAAGTTCCTAATGCGTAACACACACCAAAAACTAAGCTGCTTAACGAACTCCAAACAGCGAAACCATCAACCAAATCTGGTCTTATAATTAATGCGGGGAAAAGCACCAAACCCCGTATTAAATAAATCGAAGCTATAATGATTAGAGCTCCTTTCAAGTAAGGCAAAGGCTGAACAAGGCCCACTCCTGAAAAAGCATAAAGCCCCCAAATAAACAGCACACCTGCAATACCCAAAGTTACTATTGCCGGAATCCATGAGCCTTGCTCCGCTTGTGTTGCCATTCTTTCGCCTGCACCAAAATACCGATACCAAGTTGCGCCTTTAAAAACAATAATTACATGTAACAATGCAGCTAAACCACTCAATACACCTCCAATAACAAGGTAAATATTTAAACCCTCAATCATCATGATGTCTCCCAAATTATTGCCTTACGATGACTCGTTACAAGAAATAGTGCGAAAATAAAGAGTAATAACTCTACTACCAGCGCGGGCATGGCAAGTAGTGTAAAGGGACTGATGTAGAAGAAACTTAATTGAACGGGGTAAAGCACTTCTAAAACAACTCTGCTTACCCATAAAATTATTTGTATTATCAAGTAGTAATATAAGATATCTATACTGTGTTTAATCTTATTAGCGAAGAGTATTGTCGTCCCACCAAGTGCTATAAGAAGAATACCTACTGCGAGAATCAACAGCGTTACAAAATTGCTTTCAGCATCTGATACTAAAAAATAATACTGACTTTTATCTATAAAAAATGGCATCAAAAAATGAAGCAAGCCCACAAATATTTCAATAAATCCTGCTACTTTAAGAGTCACTTTTAGCCTGTTGGTTTGTTGTTCCATGTTCAGCCTCACTGATTTTAATGTGAAATTACTATACATTAAAATAAGAAATATGCTATTTTATTTATAGGACAACCCTGAAAAGTGAGGTTTACTATGAAAGTTAGTGAGCAAGACAAAGAAAAAACACGGATTAAAATACTCGAAGCATCCGTTGATGTTATCAGCGAGAAAGGCTTTAAATCTGCGTCTATGCGTGAGATAGCGCGCAAAGCAAGTGTAGGTGATGCAACGATTTACAACTACTTCCCCTCTAAAGAGAAACTACTCTACGGCTATTGTGAATATGTTCAGCAACAGGTAATGGAATCATTAAAGGACATTGAAGATTTTCATGAATATTCTTTGCAAGAACAGCTCCAGCAATTAACCGAAACCCAATTACAAATTTGGTTACCTGCCAGGGAATTTTTACAAGAAGTGTTTAAGCTTACGTATTACTCACCCGTGGCAGGCTCTGCACACCTAAGTGCAACCAGAAAATTATTTACTGTCATGATCACAGAAATGCTTGAAGCAGCGATAGACGTTGGGGAAATTCCTGATCAACCTTATCAAGAGTTATTACCACGGTTATTTTGGGATTATCATACCGGAGTTATGGCGTATTGGCTTAAAGATGACTCCGAAGGTTTTACCAATACTACCCAATTGATTGATAAAAGCATGGGGATTATCGCCAACATTTTACACAATGGCATGATTGGAAAATCCTTAGATTTAATCTCTTTCCTCTTTCGCACTCATGTCATGACCCATTTTGATAGCTTCATGACGAGTGATAATAAAGACTCTGAAAATAACGACAATAGTATTGATAAAGTGATCAAACGACGTTTTATGGACGCTCAGAAGCGGAGCAAAAAATGAGCCGTGTACTTCCAGAAGGAAAGTTAGCTCGTACTCATATCACTAGCGTAGCTGCGGCTAAGGTGGGTTTAAGTAGCTTAAAATATAAAATGAAGCGACCTTTTCTATCTCAACAAGCAAGCCATATTGAAAAACAACAGCTTGATGATAAAAATGCCAAAATCATATTTACTGCCCTCACCCAATTACGCGGAACCGCATTAAAATTAGCGCAAGTCATTGGCATGGATCAGGGCTTATTACCCGAAGTTTACCGTAAAGAATTAGAAAAGTCATTCCATCAAGTACCTGCTTTAAATCGTGTTTTGGTACGCAAACTAATTATTAACGAGTTAAAAGAAACACCACAAAATTTATTTAAAGGCTTTGAATCAAATGCTTTTGCAGCGGCAAGTTTAGGGCAAGTCCATAAAGCGACTCTGCATAAAGGCGACCAGTTCAAAGGTTTATCAAAACAAGTGGCTGTAAAAGTACAGTACCCTGGTATCAATACCGCCATAAAAAGTGATTTAAGCCTTATACGAGGTATTGCTAGAGGCTTACCCAAAACGGCAGCTATTTTACAGGCACTGGATGAAGTCGAGAATCGTTTAAGCGAGGAAGTTGACTACCAGATTGAAGCAAAAAACACCCTATGGTTTAAACAAAAAGTTACCTTAAAAGGTATTCGTATTCCTCATGTATACAAACAATTTAGCAACCAAAGGATTTTAACGACAGAGCTTATAGATGGTTTGCACCTTAATGATTGGCTAGCGACAAACCCAACACAAAACCAGCGTGACCAAAAAGCTCAACTTCTGTATGATTTTTTTATACATGCTTCGCTTGACCTAAAGTGTTTACATGCAGACCCTAACCCGGGTAATTATTTATTTCATGATGATGGCTCGATATCCGTCATCGACTTTGGTTGTGTACGTAAGCTTTCTGAAAAATTTAATGATGATTTTTCACGTATTCTTCGAGCCTTTTATGACGATGATGCCAGCGCCGTTTTTAAAGCTTACGCTGATTTAAATATGGTTTATGAAGACACCAGTTTAGCTTTTTATTCTAAAGCCTTACAACCTTTTGGAGAATGGATAACACGCCCTTACCGAGAAACCTTATTTAATTTTAAACAACAAACAAACTACCTAAAAGAAGGGCAGGAATTGATGAAAGAGCTGCATCATCACTTCAAAGTAGATTTTGTTGCAAAAGAGTTTATTTTTCATAATCGTACTTATTTTGGCTTATTACAAATATTTGAAAAAATGGGGGCTTCAGTACGTTTTGATTACCATAAATACCTTAAAGGAGAGTAGTCATCATGGATAACACGTTCGCAAACAAAGGTATTGACATCTGATCTCGCGCTATAAATCCTTTAAACAAAAGCGTTGTAACACACATTAGCGCACGGCTAGTACAACCAATTTTCAAACAAGATGGGAATAGCTTTCGCATCGGTATTGGCACTCACCCAGAAAGTCGAAAAGTAGAAGAATTGTGGAAAAACAATAAAGTAACACTAGCCTTTGAAAATACTCGAGAAGATGCCAGCTTAGTTATTTATGGAGACGCTTTTATCGAGACTGAAACAAATGTAAAAAAGCAATATTGGCAAAAAGCCTGGACGATGTTTTTCCCCGAGGGTTATGCCTCTAAGAATTACGTGGTACTTCGTATTGAGCCACAACGGATGGAGGTTCTAAGCTTTAAGGAACCTCTTGGGCTTAAGTCAGTGACACTAGAACTTAGCTCCCAAAAGCAATGGAAACTAGCTTAGAACATTATAAATTAAAATATGTTATAGAACATAACTACAGAGCATGTAATCATCACAAAATGACATCAAAATCCAAAGAACATCCATTCAAAAATCATAAAATACCACTACTGATGAAGCTTTATTTTACAGGTTTGACGACGTCCTTTAAAGTCTTAGAGGTCGCCTCCCCTGCTTTAGCTGGTCGGCTGGCTTTACGTTTATTTATGATGCCACCGAGTTTCCCTATCCCACGGCGAGAGCATAAATGGCGTGCTGAGGCAGCGCTTAGTCATTTGAATATTCGTGGGCGTAATATATCAGTGCGTAGTTGGGGGGATAAAAGCCACCCACCTATTTTGCTATCACATGGTTGGGGCGGACGATGCACCCAGCTACAGGCCTTTATTCAGCCTCTGCTTGATGCTAATTATCGTGTCATTGGTTTTGATGTGCCGGGGCATGGTGATTCAGAAGGCAAGTTCTCAAATATGCTGGATGTGGCTTCAATCATTGCTGAAATTGCGAAAACAGAAACAAATAACAACACCTTTGATGCCATTATCGGGCATTCCTTTGGTACCAGCACAGCACTTTTAGCACTGGATAAATTTGCCGTTAAAGCTAACAAAGTGGTGCTAATTGCCTACTTTGCTGATATCCATTTTATTACTGACTTGTTTGGTCGGTTATTTAACCTTAAAGCTTCCACACTCAAAGCAATGGAACAACGCGCATTGCTAACCCTTGGCAAAACTTACAATATAAACTGGAATTGGCAAAGTATTTCACCGACTGAAACCATCAAATCCTTAAAAGCTGATCTGCTATTAGTGCATGACAAGGATGATCACGAAGTACCCTACTCACAAGCAGAACGTTTACAACAGGTCGTGCCACACGCACAAACGATAACCACTACAGGCTTAGGTCACCGTAAGATTTTAATGAAAAAAGAGGTCATTAAATCTGTGGTTGAATTTATTCACACTAATTAGACCTTCCAAGCTACCACTTATCAAACAAAAACAATTAGCTATGCCTCAACTAAGTTTGCTAATTTATGGTAAAGCTCCCGCACAAAAGCTAACCGTATTTTATATGAAAAAAATTGCCATTCTCGTACCCGACCTTACCCTTGGGGGAGGTCAACGCGTTGTGGTTAGTACTGCTAATTTATTACACAAAAGTCACGATATCAAAATCATTCTATTAAATAGCCAGGAAAAAAACCTTTATGAAACGAGAGTTCCTACTCTTAATCTAAAATGTACAAAAAAAAATACAGCTTTTGGCAAAGTATGTAATATTTTGCTACGAAGTTACCGACTAAGAAAATTAATAAAAAAAGAAAAGTTTGATGTGATCATAAGCTTTCTTGAATCTGCAAATCTATGTGCTTTCCTATCAAACCGTAACAAATCCATTCTAACCATGCATAATAAATTAGAAATGTTAGACCGTTTTGATCAGCTGGTATTAAAGTATTTATTAAAATACAGTCCAAATATTATCGCTGTTTCTGATGGTTTAAAAAATGAACTAGAATCTAACTGCAGCCTAAAAAACGTAGAAACAATCCGCAATCCTATAGACCCTTACCTCACCCAGCATTCAGCCAACGAATATAAGTTTTCGCACCCAAAAAAATTTATTGTATCTGCCGGTCGATTATCTTATCAAAAAAGGTTTGATGGCATGATTGATGCTTATTTATCAAGCAACTCAAGAGATGAGTTTGACCTTATTATTGTGGGTGGAGGCGAAGATGAAGCATCATTACAAAAGAAAGTTAAAGGCCATAAAAATATATTTCTTCTTGGTCAAAAAAAGAACCCTTTCCCCATCATAAAAGCAGCTGAATTTTACCTTCAATTCAGTCGGACAGAAGCATTTCCTATGGTTTTACTCGAAGCTTTTTCACTTAGTATCCCCGCTGTTGCTTATAATTGTCCTACCGGGTTAACAGAACTTGTAAAACATAACTACAATGGTCTTTTAGTTGAAGAAGAATCTACCAAAGCGATGTCTCAATCTATTGACTTAATGGCAACTGATGAACAGTTACGTAACAGATTAAGTAAAAACTGCCTAAAATCTATTGAGGATTATAGCCCTGAAAGAACACACCAACTTTGGATGACTTATTTACGTTCTAAAGGCTTCTAATAAAGCCTGAGCCATGATTTTCAATATAGGTAACAAAGTGCACTGTTGCACTGGCCAAAGTGAAATCAAGGGTTGAGGTAAACCCTAATCCCAAATAGAAACGCAAATGAGAGTGCAAGTATTTGGTTTCACTCTCTTAGTTTACACAAGTCTTAGTTTACACAAGGATATTCGAAAAATAACCGTTTCACTCGTAGGTTACTCGATTATTTTTGGGGTGTTCAGTGGAATCAAAGACTTGTACTATCGTTGTGTTTTCTATCAGGGGTAGGGGTAAACATTAAAACTCTTAAACTCAAACACTCTATATAAGTGTTTATAGTCTATTCATTCTGAATTAAGCGTAAATAGTTTATACTGCCTCGTACCTTTACTAAAAATAACTCTATGAGAAAAATTGCAATTTTTGTCCCCGACCTTGCTTTAGGCGGTGGTCAGCGTGTTGCCATGAATATGGCCGAAATGTTTGATAAAGCAGGCGATACGGTGCATATCGTTATGATGAGTAATGAAACACCCCACTTTCAAACCGATTTTAAAATTATTAGCCTTAATTGCCAAAAGCGTAATTCCTTTATTGGCAAATTACACACCATTTTTGACCGTGTGAAAGCTTTTAAAGCACTGATTAAAAAAGAACAATACGATGTGGTCGTCAGCTTTTTAGAATCTGCCAATCTTTGCGCTTTTTTAAGTGATCGTCAAAAAAGTATATTAACGATTCATGGCAACCCCATTATTTTTGAAAGCTTTGATCGTTTGATGTTAAAAAAAGTCTTACGCTTTAGCCCAAACCTTGTAACGGTTTCGGATGGTTTAAAAACTATTTTAGAACAGCAGCACGGCTTAAAAAATGTTGCGGTTATTAACAATGCGACCGATCCAAAAGAGATTCAAGCCAAGGCACAACTAGAAAAATTTACCCACCGACGAGAATATATGGTTGCTGCAGGTAGATTGGCGGATGTCAAACAGTTTGATGTAATGATTGATGCGTTTTATCAAAGCAAGTCGAGTAATAATTACGACTTGGTTATTATCGGTGAAGGTGATCTTCGTGCAAAACTCGAAGCAAAAATTAAACCCAGTCAAAATAATGTCCACCTTGTTGGCCAAAAGTCGAATCCATTCCCACTATTTGCAGCTGCTGACTTTTATTTAATGAGCAGTAAAACCGAAGCCTTCCCAATGGTATTGCTTGAGGCTTTATCATTAGGCAAACCGATTGTGGCGTATGACTGCCCGACAGGGGTTAGAGAGATTGTGCAGCATAAAGTTAATGGCTTACTGGTTGAAAATCAAAATATTAATGCTCTCAGCGCTGCCATTGATACAATGGTTTATGAAACAGGCTTACTCGACTCACTGACCAAAAATTCCGTGAAGTCTGTTGATAACTTTACTCCAAAAGTCATTAACCAACGGTGGCAAGCCTACTTTGAGCAACTTGATGCACGCAATAGCACAGCCAATAAAAACAACAAGGATCAAGCATGAGTACCGCCTTCTCCATCGTTATCCCACTGTATAACAAAAAAAGCCACATTAAAGACACTCTTGATTCGGTGTTAGTCCAAGACTATGACAACTGTGAAATCGTGGTTGTTAATGATGGCTCGCAAGATGGTAGTGAAGAAATTGTTGAAGCAATAGCTAATGAGTACCCCGCAGGAAAAATCCGTCTAATTAATCAAGAAAATGGCGGTGTTTCGGTGGCTCGCAACACGGGCATCAAACATGCTAAACACGCGATGGTTTGCTTACTCGATGCCGACGATGAATGGAAATGCGGTTATCTAAAAGAGATGGATTCATTGGTGCGTGACTTCCCAGATTACAAAATCTATTCAGTACGTCATGAAATTAAAGAGCAAGGTGACAAAATCATTTTCCCCGCCGTTGATCTGCCTGATGATTTTAGAGGTGTTATTCCTAAATTTATCCCGCTTTATACCAGCAGCGATGGCATTATTCACTCATCGGCTGTCTGTTTAAATCGTGACTATTGTTTAGAATTAGGTGGCTTTCCTGCCGGACAAAAACTCGGCGAAGATGTTTATTTATGGTTATTGTATGGAATGAATACGCAGCTAGTTTTCTCCAATAAAATTCTCATGCGTTACTCGCGCGTGACTGAAAACCGCTCAGATGTGCGTGTCGAAAAAATGGATTTACCCTATTATTTCAGATACTTTTTTGAAAAACTCAAAGAAGATACTTGCAATCCCAATGATAAAGACCTACTTACCTATATGCGTAAAAATGCGTGGTTGCACTTGGCAGGTTTGAAATTGGGCGGTAATGGGCATATCGCCAAACAGCACGCCAAAGAATTTTTACAAAAAGATACTGTAACGGGTATTCCTGCTTATTTAATCGCTTATTTTCCTAATTTTATTTTAAGTGGGATTAAAACGTTGCGGGATCGGCTAAGAAGCTAGCTTTTTATTTTTTAAAATGAGACTAATCTTGTAACCGCATTACCAACCCGCAAATTATCAGAGTTTTTGAATACCAGCAAAGCTAAACTCCAGAGTCATTGAAAAAAGTGAAAATGATAACTCGTCATCAGAGACTCTCATTTTCCATCGAAAGGTACACTTGAAAGGCATTCTTGCGATTAGCAGCTTCAAAGGCTGGCAACTGACTATAAGCAGACCAGTCAACTGCTTTATAGGCTTCATCAAAATCAGTCATTGCTTCGACTGCCACACCCATTTTATCGCGCAGAAAAGCAAGATAGGTTCGGGTTAATTTAATTGCCTGCATCGGATCTTTTGCCAACGATCCATGTCCTGGAACAAGCGCATGCAGTTTCTGAGACTCTATTATTTTCAAGCTTTCGAGCCAGTGTTTCGTACTATCACTACCAATAAAAGGCACACGCCCTTCAAAAATGATATCGCCGGTAAATAACACTCGGTCATTTTCGACGTAAAGAGTCATATCACCTTCTGAATGTGCAGATCCCATCACATTAACTGTAAGTTCAATATTACCCACTTTCATTTTTGTTAACTTATCAATCACTTTATCAGGGGTAACCAGATGCGTTTTATTATTCACCCAAGGGTCAAGCGTGAGTTGTCGCTCTTCAAGCCTATTAGCAGCGACTTCTGAATCGAGATATTCATACACACCAGCGGGAGCAATAATTTCAGCACCTAACTCTTTAAATACCTGCAAGCCATAAATATGATCAGCATGGTAATGACTAACAAATACTTTAATAATGGGTTTATCCGTAATTTCACGAATTTTATTGATGAGTTTTTGTGCCAATGATGGTGTGCCTAAAGCATCAAAAATTATCACGCCTGCATCTG
>JALSJN010000018.1 GCA_026989335.1 Thiotrichaceae bacterium | reverse complement strand
TAGGCTAGGCTGGCAAAGCTTTGTTGTTTCATTGAATAACCCCTTTCTTTGGATTATGCTATTTTCTCATGATCCTAGGACTTAATCAGGAATTCCTTAAGGAACATCTGAACAACCTAGCTTCCTTAAACGAGCATTTATTGAATGACCTGTAAACCAAAAACTTGTGATCTACCATTTTCTATCTGAGGCTAGCCTAAAGCCTAATAAATTTCCCCTTTGGACTTGACAAAACAAGACAATTCACGTGTAATCGCGCGCCTAGCTTGTAAGCGGAACTTAAGGCTGGACACAACAACCCCATAATCGTATATAGAAGGAATAATTAAAATGTACGCAGTAATTAAAACAGGTGGCAAACAATACCGTGTTTCACCTGGTGATGTATTAAAGGTAGAAACACTTAACGCCGACGTTGGCGCATCTGTAAACTTTGAAGAAGTCTTGATGGTTTCTGATGGCGATAAAATCACTGCAGGTTCACCGCTTGTAGCTAGTGCTAAAGTTGCAGCAACTGTTATTGCACATGGTCGTGCCAAGAAAGTTGAGATCATCAAGTTCAAACGTCGTAAGCACCACCAAAAGCGCACGGGTCACCGCCAGAACTTTACACAAGTTCAAATCCAAAATATTAATGGTAAAGGCAAGCCTGAAAACGTAATGGCACCTAAGACTGAAGAAGCACTCGCCGAAGCTAAAGCAGCTAGCGAAGCTACAGCAAAGTCTACCGCTAAAAAATCAGCTAAACCTGCTGCTAAAAAGTCAGTTGCGAAGAAAGCAGCACCCAAAGTAAAGGCTACAGAGAAAAAAGCAGAGACTAAGCCAACTGCAAAAAAAGCGGCTACTAAGTCAGCAACAGAGAAAAAGCCTGCCGCGAAGAAAGCAGTACCTAAAAAATCGAGTGCTAACGATGATTTAACTAAAATCGAAGGTGTCGGCCCTAAAGCTGCCGAGGCACTCACTGCAGCTGGCTTAGTCACGTTTGCTGATGTATCAAAATCAACACCAACCAAAATCAAGAAAATTCTTGATGAGTCAGAAGGAAAGTTTGCTGCAATGGATCCAGGTACTTGGCCTAAGCAAGCAAAACTTGCAGCCACCGATAAGTGGGACGAGCTTAAAAAATGGCAAGATGAAATGGATGGTGGTATTGAGAAGTAATCAATACTTTTTACCAGCATCAAAAAAGCCCGCTTTATGCGGGATTTTTTGATGCTGGTAAATCAGATAACTTCAATTTTTAACCTGTTTAATTTGCCAAGCGACATCCAAAGCCTGCTTATTTTCATGCACATCGTGCACTCTAAAAATAGCGACACCTGCTTTCACACCTAATGCTGTAGTTGCGCATGTTGCTACCACCCTTTGCTGTGGATTTTCTATGCCCGTAATCTCCCCTAAAAAACGTTTTTGACTGGTTCCCAGCAAGACCTTATAATCAAGGCTTACCAGCGACTCTAAACCCGCTAATAACTGTAGATTATGTGAAAGTAATTTACCAAAGCCAATACCGGGGTCAACTATAATATTATCTTTAGGAACCCCAGCATCTAGCGCAGCTTGCGCTCTTTTCACTAGGTAGTCACTAACCTCAACACAAACATCATCATAGTGTGGCTTATCTTGCATGACTGCAGATTCACCTTGTCGATGCATTAAAACGATTGGGCAGCTATGTTTTGCTGCCAAAAGTAACATTGGTTCTTTTTCTGAGCCTTTAATTCTAGAGTCATCACCTGCAGAGACATCATTCAACCAACTCGCACCTGCCTCTAACGCAGATTTAGCAACTTCAGAACGCGTAGTATCAACACTGATAAGAACGTCTTTTATTGATGATTGTCGTATTCCTTCAATCACGGGAATTACGCGCTCTAATTGCTCACTAACGGAAATGCTCTCAGCCCCTGGTCGCGTTGATTCACCGCCTATATCAATGATGGTCGCACCTTGTTCAACCATTTCAAGCGCACGTTGAACTGCTCGCTCAGGGTTAGAGTAATTCCCTCCGTCAGAGAAACTATCAGGTGTAACATTTAAGATTCCCATAATTTCAGGTGAGGCAGCTAGTTTGAGTTGTGTCATAAATTCATTATGGTATTTTTAATCCAAGCCTGCAAACAACCTAATTTAGTTTTATTTAGAGTTATCTGACTGCGAATAATAGTCGTACTGCCTTTGCAAACTAGAGGTAAATTTCCATGCTTCATTATGTAATAAACCACTATTACTCGGAATGATAATCTTAAGGTATAAGTCATTTTTATGCTCAGCTTTTAATTTTTTCAACTCCTTATGTAGCGTTGCCTTACTAACCGTTTTATAACGCCCATTGAGATTAGTTTTAAGGCGTATAATGCGTTTTTTACCCGACTTTTTGTAAAGTACAGAAACAACATATTTACCTTTTGATGAACGCGCTGGGCGTAGTAATTTTTGATACTTTGTATCAAGCGTATCATATTCACCCTGCAAGCTTAGCAGTTGCGTTTCTCGCTCTTCATGGTCCTTTTGTAATACCGTTATCGCTTCATCCTTCACCTCAAGCTGTATTTTTATTTCCTCAAGTTGTTGTTCTGTTGCGGTTAGTTTCTCTGTAATATCTCCCGATAAGTTTTTGTTTTCCTTTTCTAAGGCTTTAATATGGCTTGTTTGCGTATTTATAGTAGCCAGCAATTTCTTTAGTTTTTCATCATTAGAACTTTTGGCTTTTTTAGCCTCATTATTATTTTCATCAACGCTACTAAGCTGGTTTTCAAGTTGTAAGACTTTCTCAGATAAGCTACTACGTTCCGTTTGTAATAGGGTTAATATTTTCTTTAACTCCGCCTTACTCTTTTTAAGGGTTGAGACATAGGCACTTTGTTTTTCTTTTTCTTTCAGTGTTATCTCCAAATCTAGCATTAACTCTTCATGCTCTTTTCTTAATGTTACAAGTTCATTTGACTCTACTCCTTGACTATCTTGTAAGCTCTTAAATTTTATTTTATATTCGCTGGCTGATTTTTCTAAGCGTGCTAATTTTAATCGCTGCGCCTTACTCTCACTAGCGAGCTCAGCAAGCTTTTCTGATAACTGTGCTTGTTCTTCTTGTGACTGTGCTAATTCTGTTTCTTTTTCACCCAAAGCCTCTGCCAACACTTTTCCTTCAGCCATCCACTTAGCTAAAGTACCGCGTAAGCGTTCTCCATCAAGTGCTTGCTCATCTTTTTTAGCATTTACAAGTGACAAATTAGACATTAGCTTATCGGATAATTCTTTGGCTGCCGCTAATGATTTTTCTTGAGCGCTTATTGTCGCTTGTAATGAATTAATGGCCTTAACTTGTTGTTTTCTTTCTGTTTCACTTTTCTGTAAATTTTTATTAAGTACAGTAAGATTCGCTTGAGTTGTAGCTAGCATGGTTAGTGTTTGGGATAATTGTTGTTCTTTACTTTTCTTATCTTGTTTAACCGATACAAACTGCTGTTTTAGTTGAGTAAGGTTTGAAGCTAAGTTTTTATTTTCTTGTTGTTTAGCTTTCGCTAAGGAGGCTGCTTCTTTTTGCTCTTTAACACTTTGTTTTAAATCTGTAATTAAAGTCCAGTTATTGAGTAAAACGGTGACAGTGACCAATAAAAAAACCATCACAATTACCATCATAATATCGGTAAATGATGGCCAAAAACTTTCTTCACTCACACCGTGATTTTCAAGGTGTAAATTATCCCCTGGAAAACCAAACCTCATCGTAGCGTACTCGCCTTATCAGCTAGATTCTTATCGGTGGTCATTAGGTCATTTTCTGGATTAGCTAATGATACGGATTGATCATTACTATTAACAGAATCAACTTGTTGTTGATTAGCCATCGCACTTTTTTCACCCTCATAAACAGGTTCGGATAAATGAAAGCCTTTGCGTAATAGGCTTTTAATTTCATTTAGACTACTACCCTGCACTTGTGACTGCAAGTCATCAACCGCTGCTTGTAAAGACAGCCCCGCTTGATTAAATGAGTTTTGCACGGTGAGCAAACGCTCCGTTGCAAGATTTAATGATGCAGTGAGTTCTGATACTTGAGAGACCAAACCTTCTTCAGTTTGTGAAAACTTTGGTAAGATATAAAGACTGGTGACCTCTTCTATATCATTCAAGAGTTGTACACGGGAATCATTGAGTCTCAAATAAAAATAGGCAAATATGAAAAAACAAACAATAGCAGCAACTGTAGAGCTTAAGGCAGAAGACATACTGCTTATAATCGTGCCCATCTCTTTCACACCTTCAGGCGAATTGAGTAAACCAGAGACCCCAACTAAAGCCATAGAAAGAGAGACCACCGTACCAAAAACACCGGCCAAAATCAGCGTACTATGAACAAATCGGATAAAGGTTAAGCGGGTGCTTTCAGCCGCATTTATCCCCGATGCCAAGGCAGCTTGATTGATAGGCGCGCCTTGTTTACTAATCCAGCCTATTTTTTTATAACGTTGTGATATTAGATAGTTAGCAGATATACTTTCAAAGGGATTAAGCTGGTTTTTTTTCAAGCTTTTTACCGCTTTAACCACCGCATGATGCTCATCAATATAGCGAAAAAGAACCATCACTATTCTTAACATTCCCGCAAGAAACAATAGAATTATAATACCGTTTATTATCAACCCGATATTACTAATACTACCTGATGTCATCAAACTTGCGATGGCTGATCTCTTATAAAACAGCAGACCAGCAGCTAGCACTAAAAAAACCACTATTTGTATTAATGTACGATTAGCACTACTTTTATTAATACTCACTTTATCCCCTTAAACGACTGAACCGAAACCATCTTAAAGGAACCTATGAACAAACCCCTTTAGATACATAATGACATGGTCAACTAAATTGCTCAATTGTTAACCATATATTTTTATGCAAAAGCCTAAATAACGAATAAAGAAACTCCATTTTTTACAGTGTAAAGAAGTTAATTTTAGTTTTCTCTATAATCTTAGAAATAGAGCCACTCAATAATATCCGAAGGATGCTCAATCACACCGTTTGCCCCCCACTTTGCAGGTTTTTGCTCCCCATCAATATAACCATAGCTGGCAATTAATGTTCGCATATTAGCGCTATTTCCAGCTTCAATATCACGCTCAGCATCGCCTACATAAATACAATCGGTGGCCAAAACTTTACACTCGCTAGCGGCTAAATATAAGGGAGCAGGATCAGGCTTTCGCTGCGAGATTGTATCCCCCGAAACAACACTACACGCTCGCTTATCAAGCCCAAGCTGTTGCAGCAGTGGATCAGTCAAAAAGCCTGGCTTATTCGTAACGACTCCCCACGGGATACCTTGTTTCTCAATAAAACTTAAGGTTTCTTCCATGCCCTCAAATAATTTTGTATCCACACAAAGGTTTTTCTCGTATAAAGCCAAGAAGCGTAATCGGCGTTGTTCGAACTGGTCTTTTTCTTGTGGGCTTTCCCCCATAGAGCCAAAGCCAAGTGTTACCATAGCGATTGAACCATGTGAGACATAATCCCTACAATCTTCATAAGATAGTGGTTTTTTACCCTCCTCATTCAACAATGCATTAAGTGCATTTGTCATATCAGGTGCGGTATCAAGCAATGTACCATCAAGATCAAAAAGTACTGAGCCGATTGCGGAACCATTTTTACTATGAGTGTCTATTTTAGAAGCCATACATTTTTACCATTAATAATTTGAGGTAGTGTCCGTGAAAGCTCGTTTTTTATCAAATAAAATAATAATGATTATTTCGTTTTTCATATTACTTACAAGCCAAAGTGCCATTGCATTTACTGATATTGATGGTAAGCCTGCCACGATAGAATCCTTTATCAATAATAAAAGTAAGTGGACGGTTGTAGAAGTTTGGTCCAGCGATTGCGCTGTCTGCAGAAAGCATATGCCCAGTATGGTGAAATTTGACGGTAAACTTAACAATACTCAAATTTTGGGAATTACACTCGATGGTATTGACGAAGAAGATGGTTATGACAATGCTGAAGAGTTTATTATGGAGTACGCCATGAAGTTTCCAAACCTCGTCACCAATGCTATCGAAATGAATATTTGGATGCAGCAAAATACGCCTGAAGGCTTAATTGGCACACCAACCTTTATGATATTTGCTCCCAAAGGTAAGTTAGTCGCCATGCAAGCAGGGCCTGTTGGGGTTGACCAAATAGAAAGAATCATTACTAGCCAATCTAAGCCAACAGCGAAAGCCGTTAAAAAATAACAACAATATAGCCAGGCAATAAATATTCTGCTAACCTAGCTAGACTTGTCGGGGTGTCTGCATTTACGTTAAATACAGGCTGAGATTTCTAGGCTATCACCTAAAACCCGTTGCACCTGATACGGTTCATACCGTCGGAGGGAACAAGCAGAATAACGTTAATTTTCGAATCAATTCGAAAATTATTCAGTTCTTCTCGACAGGTATTATTCATAATCCTGTTGGAGAAAACATGTCACCCTTAACAACCCCAGTAACAACCTCAGTTAACACTATACCTGCTAGCATCACCACCTCTGTTACCCGCAAGCCATTATCTGGCTCTGAAAAAATCTATATAGAAAACCAAGCCAAAACCTTTAAAGTTGCTATGCGCCATGTGGTGTTATCACCGACTTTACTGCGTGAAGACAGTGATGAGTACGAAATAAATGACCCTGTTCGAGTGTATGATACTTCGGGGCCTTACACTGACCCTGAAATTGATATTGACTTAAATAAAGGATTACCCGCATTTCGCAAACAATGGATTGAAGCACGCAATGATACAGTGCAGCTTGATAATTTCTCATCAGACTTCACCCGTGAACGGCTTGAAAGTGGTTTAGATATTGAACCATTTGCAAACAAGCCAAAACCCAAAATAGCCGCTGAAGGCAAAAATGTATCGCAAATGCACTATGCCCGTCAAGGCATTATTACGCCAGAGATGGAGTATGTAGCGATTCGTGAAAATCTTGGCCGTTCAACGCTACCGCCTGACCAAGTTGCTGAACTTACCGCCAAAGGCTTGCCCATAGAAATTACTGCCGAATATGTACGCCAAGAAGTTGCCCGCGGCCGTGCGATTATTCCTTCAAATATTAATCATCCTGAAATGGAGCCGATGATTATTGGGCGGAATTTTTTGGTAAAAATCAACGCAAATATTGGTAACTCAGCTCTCGGTTCGTCAATTGATGAAGAAGTCGAAAAAATGGTCTGGTCAACTCGCTGGGGTGGTGACACCGTGATGGACTTATCAACGGGTAAAAATATTCATGAAACACGCGAGTGGATTATTCGTAACTCGCCTGTTCCTATTGGCACTGTTCCCATCTATCAAGCGCTAGAAAAAGTTAAAGGTGTGGCTGAGGATTTAACGTGGGAGTTGTTCCGCGATACTCTTATTGAACAAGCCGAGCAAGGTGTGAGTTATTTTACGATTCATGCAGGTGTACTGCTCGAATATGTACCTCTAACGGCTAATCGTGTAACCGGTATCGTTTCTCGCGGTGGTGCAATCATGGCGAAATGGTGTCTGGCGCATCATGAACAAAGCTTTCTTTACACACACTTTGAAGATATTTGCGAGATAATGAAAAAGTACGACGTTGCCTTCTCATTGGGTGATGGCTTACGCCCCGGCTCCATTGCAGATGCTAACGATGAAGCACAACTTGCTGAACTAAAAACCTTAGGCGAACTAACTCGCAAAGCATGGGCGCACGATGTACAGGTAATTATCGAAGGCCCTGGTCATGTCCCTATGGATAAAATCAAAGAAAACATGGACATGCAATTAGAGCTGTGTGACGAAGCACCTTTTTACACACTCGGCCCATTAGTTACTGATATTGCACCCGGCTACGATCATATTACTTCAGCTATCGGTGCAGCGCAGATTGGTTGGTATGGTACTGCTATGCTCTGTTATGTAACACCTAAAGAGCATTTAGGCTTGCCTGACAGAGACGATGTTAAAACAGGTATTATTACTTACAAAATTTCAGCGCACGCCGCCGATTTAGCAAAAGGTCACCCATCTGCACAAGCTCGTGATGATGCAATGTCAAAAGCGCGTTTTGAATTCCGCTGGGAAGATCAGTTTAATATCGGACTCGACCCTGATACTGCACGTGCTTACCATGATGCAACCTTGCCTAAAGAGTCTGCAAAAGTAGCGCATTTTTGCTCCATGTGCGGGCCTAAGTTTTGTTCGATGAAGATCACCCGTGAAGTACGTGATCAATACGGTACTGGCTCTGAGTATGCTAAAAACCAGAAAGCAATGAAAACAGGTATGGAAGAAAAGTCGATAGAATTTGTAAAACTGGGTTCTGAAATTTACAAACCAGAGTTTAAGGAGCCCTGAGTTAAATGCGAGTTGCAATAATTGGAGCAGGTTTAGTAGGAAGAATTTTAGCTTGGCGACTCAATGAATTACGCCAAGGGTTTAAAATTAGCTTAATCGACCAGCATGACCGCAACTTTGTCGGCACTGGCTTAGTGGCTGCCGCAATGGTTTCACCTTTTACCGAGGCCATTAGTACAGAGGCGGTTACCCAAGCGTTAGGCGTGAAATCTTATCTACTGTGGAGAAAGTGGCTACCTGAGCTAGCAGCGCAAACCGCTAGCTCAATTACCTTTAATCAAAAAGGTACGATTGTAGTCGCGCACCCGCAAGATCAAGCCGATTTTAAACGCTTTAAAATCAAGGCTGATGCTATGATTGCAGCAGATAAAATGCGAAGCATCAATCAAGCCACACTTGAAGCTTTAGAACCACAACTCACTGAAAACTTTAACCACGCTTTATATTTTAGTAACGAAGGCGTTATTGATAACCAAGCACTCTATACCGCTTTAAACCAATACTTCGACCAACAAGAAAACATAAGTCTGATTGAAAACACCAAAATTGATCAACTCACTAACGATGGAACGCTAAAAGGTTTTGATCAATCCTTTGACTGGGTTTTTGATTGTCGAGGCAATGGCGCTAGCGCAGATTTAAAAGACTTTAGATCAGTGCGTGGCGAAATCGCGCGCGTGTATGCGCCTGAAGTCACTATTAGCCGGGCAGTACGCTTGATTCACCCGCGCTACCCACTCTATATAGCACCACGTCAAAATCATGAATATATTATCGGCGCTACTCAGATTGAAAGTGATAATGATAAACCAGTAACGGTACGCTCTGGTTTAGAGTTATTATCTGCACTCTATAGTCTGCACCAAGGTTTTTCTGAGGCGCAGATATTACAGTTACAGGTTGGCTTACGTCCTACTTTTAGCAATAATCAACCACGCATTGAGTATGACAACAAGCTTATTCGTATCAATGGTTTATATCGACATGGTTATTTATTTACGCCGACTATTATTAACGACTTAATTGATACGCTATTCAACAATGAGAACCTTACATGATCCAAGTCAGTATTAATAACACGCTTGAAACACTTGATAAAAATAGCACGGTACTAAAAGCGCTTGAAGTTTTAGGTTATAAAAAAACAGCTATGTTAGGCGTCGCCATTAATCAAACCTTTATTCCCAAGGATCAATGGGCAGAAACACAACTAAATGACCAAGATAAAGTTGATATTCTTAACCCAGTAAGCGGAGGCTAAGAACAATGAGTAGCACATGGAAGGTTTATGGCGTTGAGCTAAAAAGCCGGTTTTTTATTGGCTCTGCACTGTATCCCTCGCCTGACATCATGCAACAAGCAATTACTGCATCTAAAGCCGATGTCATCACCTTATCCTTGCGTCGCCAATCCCCAGAAAATAAAGGTGGTGATCAGTTTTGGGATTTTATTAAAGATCTTGGCTGTCATTTACTTCCCAATACCGCAGGCTGTCACAGCCCCAAGGAAGCTATCGCTATTGCCGAAATGTCGCGTGATATATTTAAAACAGACTGGATAAAACTCGAAGTTATTGGCGATGATTACAACTTGCAACCTGACCCTTTCGGACTTCTAGAAGCCGCTGAAGCCCTAATAAAAAGTGGCTTTAAAGTCTTTCCTTATTCAACCGATGATTTGGTCTTATGCCAGCGCCTGCAAGATTTAGGTTGTGAAGTCATTATGCCATGGGGTTCACCCATTGGTACGGGCAAAGGCTTAATGAACCCCTATGCGCTAGAAACCATTCGCCAGCGTTTACCTGAAATGAATTTGCTAGTCGATGCAGGAATTGGCAAACCTTCGGATGCTTGCCAAGCGATGGAGCTAGGCTATGATGGCGTGCTTCTTAATACCGCGGTTGCTGAAGCGATTAACCCAGTTGTGATGGCGGCTGCCTTTGCAAAATCTATCGAGGCAGGACGTAATGCTTATGAAAGTGGCATTATGCCTGCTCGCGAATCTGCCAGCCCCAGCACCCCCACGATCGGAACGCCTTTCTGGCATCAAAACTAACAAACCTCAAGACTAATTATGAGTAAAGTATTATTAATCGGTGGTACCGACCCATCTGGTGCAGGGCTACAAACAGACTGGAAAGTTACTAACACCCTAGAAGTCACTGCGCACAGTGTGGTTACAGCGGTTACCGCACAAAATAACGCAGGCGTACAAAGTGATGGTGTGCTCCCTTACGCACAAGTACAAGCACAATTTGACGCACTAAAAGGTCGCACGTTTTCTGCTATAAAGATTGGCATGCTAGGCAATGAACAGGTCGTAAAAGCAGTGGCTAATTACCTTAAAAAGCATGCAGAAAAAACCCCTGTCATCCTCGACCCAGTTCTCGCCGCAAGTTCAGGGGGAAAGCTGTTAAACTATGCAGGGCAACGCTTAATGCTTTCTACCTTAATGCCTTATGTGACGCTACTAACACCGAACTTAGATGAAATCGCCAGCTTGAGTAATCTACCCTGCCAAAGCCCTGAAGAGATTCAAGATGTCACTCATACACTTTTTGAGCTGGGAATAAAATCTGTATTAATCAAAGGCGGTCATACCAACAACACAGATCAACAAGAAACCTGTATAGATACCTTTATTAGCCCATCAAGCACCTTTTATTTAGTCGGCAACCGCTGGCCTGATAAAACCAATGTGCGTGGTACAGGCTGTGTACTAGCCACTGCGATTGCATCTTATTTAGCTTTAGGTCACAGCTTAATTGATGCTATCGTGCTTGCTAAAGCACTAGCCAGCCAAGGGATAAAACATGCGGTTGTTTGTGATATTGATGAGAAAAGTCATCATTTCCGCTTTACTAAGAACAGTTCAGGTAGCAACTTCAGCTTAACCCACCTGCCCCAACTACGATTAAACCCACAAGAAAATTATCCAAATTTTACGCCCTGCGATACACAAACATTAGGTATCTACCCCGTTATCGACTCTATCGAGTGGTTGAAAAAATTAGTTCCACTTGGCATCAAAACCATTCAATTACGGATCAAAGACAAAGACGATCAGGAGGTTGAAGCAGACATTATAGAAGCCATTAGTTATTGTCGGGAACATGATGTTCGTTTGTTCATTAATGACTACTGGCAGCTCGCCATAAAGCACCGTGCTTATGGCATCCATCTAGGTCAAGAGGATATTGCCACAGCTGATCTTACCGCTATAGCAAATGCAGGCTGCCGTTTAGGCCTATCGACCCATAGCTATGCCGAGGTCGCTAGGACGATAACTATAAAACCCAGTTACATTGCACTCGGGCCAATTTTTGCAACCACCAGTAAAGTTATGCCATGGATACCTCAAGGTGTTGATGCGGTAGCTCAATGGGTTAAACTACTTGGTGAAAATTACCCATTAGTCGCCATTGGCGGGATTAGTTTTGATCGAGCTAAGGCGTTAAAGAAAACAGGTGTTGGCTCTGTAGCAATGATTTCAGCAATAACCGAAGCACCTAATTATAAAAAAGCAACGTTAGCGCTATTAGCCCTATGGCCTGCTTAAATTTGCATACCCACAACCGTTAGCATATAAAACATACCTGCCCACATCATTACATGTAAAGCGACCCCCAGCCATATTGCCCACTGGTTAAAACCACCAACCTCACGCAAGGCATTGAACTGTTCATCCTCTTCTGCAAAATTCATCTCAACTTGCGCTTTGACTTTTTTATACCGTTTATAAACCAAATACGGTAACACCCCACCCGATGCTATCCAAGCCACTAAGCCAGCAAAGGGAATCATCCCAATAACCGCAAATAACACAAAAAATATCAATGCCTCCATATAGAGTTTGCGATAGAGTAAATAAAACATACCCCCAAACATTGCCCACCACGACCAGTGCCATGCAAATTGATCGACCCCTGCCGCAGAATACTTGGCAAAGCCTTTTTGATAAAATTCAGTTACCTTGTCTTTGTTGATATACGCTTCTATGGCTTTTAAATCTTCTTGCATGAATACTCTCCCTTAAAATAATTACCTCATACATACTGAGACCTTTGCACGAATCGGATGACGAGTAAAAATGACTGAAATTCCACCGCTTTTCGTTGAAAAACTTACTAATAACGCGTTATTAGCTTCATTTTCCGCCTCAATCAGTGAAATTTCATCCGGTTTTTCTTTCGCCACCGACTCGTGCAAAGGTCTCATACTATACTAGTATGAAATCCAATAAATAACAGAGTAACCAATCGAATAATATGAATGGACTAGAAGCAAAAAAAATCCAATGCCCCAACTGCTGGGAGATGATTGAAATTACCGTAGATTGTTCTGTAACATCACAAGAATATGTTGAGGACTGCGAGGTTTGTTGTCGCCCTATTGTGATGAAAGTTGAAATATTAGCATCAGGTCTACCTGACGTTCTGGTAGAGCGAGAAAGCTAATACAAGTATTTAACCCTCTACCCCACTAAGCATATTTTTGTTTCGCAAACGCCACGGATTTTTCTAAGCGTTGCAAACTCCGCTGTTGTCCCACTAATGCCAATGTAATGTCTAATGAAGGTGACGTACCGCTACCAGTAACAGCTACCCGAAGTGCAGGGCCGACTTTCCCCATACCTAACTCTAGCTCATCGCAACTTGCGTATATTTCCGCTTGAATATTTTCCGCATTCCAGTCGCTTAGCTTAGAAAATTTGTCGCTTAAGTTTTGCAAAATATTAGGCGTCGCTGTTTTAAAATGCTTTTTAGTCGCTTTCTCATCATACTCAGAAAAATCTTCATAATAGTATCGAATGGATGCCGCAAGCTCTCTTAATGTTTTTGCGCGGTCGCGGTGGGCTTCGATCACATCATTCAGCGCAGGGCCGTTACTCACATCAAGACGCTGATCATCTAAATGCCATTGTAAATGTTCAGCAATCTCTGCTGCTGGCAAGGTTTTAATATATTGCTCATTGACCCACAATAGTTTTTTAGTATTAAAGGTTGACGGTGCACCATTAACGTTTTCAAGCTTAAATAATTCAATCATTTCTTCACGGCTAAAAATCTCTTGGTCTTCATGTGACCAACCTAAACGTAATAAATAATTTAACAGCGCTTGCGGGAAAAAACCTTCATCACGATACTGCATAACACTGACCGCACCGTGACGCTTTGATAAACGCTTACCATCATCACCTAATATCATCGGTGCATGTGCGAATTTAGGTAAGTCAGCACGCATTATGGTACCCAAGGCTTTCATCATATTAATCTGACGCGGTGTATTATTAATATGATCATCACCACGAATCACATGTGTGACACCCATGTCTAAATCATCAACCACCACGGTTAGATTATAGGTTGGCGTACCATCTGAGCGAGCAATAATTAAATCATCTAACTCACGGTTATTAATAATGATTTGACCTTTGATTAAATCATCAATAACGACGTCGCCCTCAACTGGATTACGAAAACGAATAACTGACTCAACATCTGCCCCATTGTGCTTCGCATCTCGGCATTTACCGTTATAACGAGGTTTTTCTTTATTCGCTCGTTGTGCTTCACGCATCGCATCCAATTCTTCACGGCTACAGACGCAATGATAAGCATCGCCCTGCTCTATTAATTGGCTAATGACTTCGGCATACCGATCAAAACGATCAGTTTGAAAAATGGGGCCTTCATCATAGCCTAGGCCGATCCAGTTCATTCCCTCAATGATTGCCTCGACAGACTCCTGAGTTGAGCGCTCTCGGTCAGTATCTTCAATGCGTAGAATAAACTTGCCATTATATTGACGAGCATGTAGCCAAGAATAAAGAGCGGTGCGAACGCCACCGATGTGAAGATAACCTGTGGGGCTTGGGGCAAAACGTGTTTTAACGGTCATGAGTGTAATATCTAAAATAAAAAAGGAAACTTAACACAGACTTCCTTGTATTTCTTTAGCTAAATACAAATTTTAGGTACAAAAAAGCCTCGTCAATAGCGAGGCTTTGAGCAAGACTAAGTTGGATCTAATAATTCATTCTTATATTAAAAATAAAACGACCTTCATCATCAACACCGAGTCCTGCAGACATTTCTCTATTAAAGTGATAACGACTACCAGCTGTGATGCTAGTTTCTGACACGCCAGCTTCATTAGCTTTTAAAGAATCTTTAAACATGACAGAGACTTCACCTTCAAAGTCATTTGAAAAATCATGCCTAAGGCCTGCTGTTAGTGCATAACCAATATCATAGCCATTATTTTTTATGAGTCTTGCAGAAGCCAAGCCGTCTGTTCCTGGCATGATTTTTTTATGGTAGCCAATACCAGCTTGCAACTCTCTTGCAACGCGGTTTGCAGTAAAAGAAGCAACAGCATTTAATTTAGGGTTCTTTAAGGCATAAGAGCCATTCAACGTCATATTACCATCACCGCCAACATTAGTACCCCCTCCTCTTACACCATAAGCTACTTCTGCATAGTCATAGCTAAATTGAGACGCGCTTGCAGATAAAGCAAAGCCAACCCCTGCTGCTAATATCACCACTGATAGTGTTTTTTTCATCATTAATACCTTAATAAAATAGTTAATTATTATATCGCTTAAAAATATCCCCTAACTCTCTGAAAGTGTATGTAAATCCTTTTACAATACTTAATACAATCAGACGAATGGCTTTATTTCTATTTCTGTTGGAATTCCAGTTGAAACAAGTTACCAGTTTACCTATCATTATGCGCCTATGTCAAACCCTACCCACGAGAAGATTGATTAAAGCTGATACCCTTAAATGCGATTAAGTAAAATAAAAGCGGCCGGTTTTAAATCCTTTGTAGACCCAACTACCATTGACTTACGAAGTAATTTAACGGGTATAGTCGGGCCAAACGGTTGTGGCAAATCAAACACGATTGATGCGGTTCGCTGGGTAATGGGCGAAAGCTCTGCTAAGCACTTGCGTGGTGCCTCTATGGATGATGTCATCTTTAATGGCTCTTCATCACGCAAACCCATTGGTCAGGCTTCGGTTGAGCTTTTATTTGATAATAGCGATGGAGGTTTAGGTGGTGAATACGCTAGTTTTTCTGAAATAGCGATTAAACGTTTAATTTCACGTGATGGACAATCCAAATATTTTTTAAATGGTTCACGTTGTCGTCGTCGTGATATTACCGATATTTTTCTAGGGACGGGGTTAGGCCCCCGCAGTTACGCGATTATTGAACAGGGCATGATTTCGCGCTTAATTGAGGCCAAGCCTGAAGAGTTGCGTAATACCATTGAAGAAGCGGCTGGCATTTCAAAATACAAAGAGCGCCGACGTGAAACCGAAACACGCATACGGCACACACGAGAAAACTTGGAACGCCTCAGTGATTTACGAGAGGAAATGGAAAAGCAGCTCGCGCACTTAAAACGACAATCAAAAGCGGCGGAAAAATATAAAACGTTCAAAAAAACTGAGCGACGACTTCGTGCTGAATTAATTCTTTTACGGCTTAATCAAGTACAGCAAGATATTACTGCTCGCCAAGCCGTTATTAATAACAATGCAACAATCCACCAAGCACAACTATCAGAACAACGCTCTTTAGAAAATAAAATCGAATCACAACGCGAAGCACATGCTGAGGCTAATAATACCTTTAATAAAGCACAAGCTAGCTTTTATCAGGTTGGCTCAGAAATATCGCGTTTAGAACAAACCATTCAGCATCAAAAAGAGTTAGAAAAACGCCTGCGAACGGATCTAGAGCAAGTTGACACTGAGATTAAAGCCAATCAAGCAGATGCCCTTGAAGATCAACAACAACTTAAAGCTGCGACACAAACCCTCTTTGATATTGAGCCTACTTTAACAATAGAGCTTAAGTCCTTAGAACAAGAGAAATCATTGTTTGCCAAAAATGAGCAAGTATTGAATCTCTGGCAGAAAGAATGGAGCGGCTTTCAACAACGCTTAGCTGAGCCTGCTCAACAAGCACAGGTTGAACGTGCTCGCATGGAGCAAATTGAAGGTCAAATTTCACATATTATTAGTCGTTTAAGCACATTACAACGTGAGCAAGGTTTTTTTAGCCATGATGCACATAAAGAACAACTCAAACAACAACGTAATCTTTTAAAAACCACACAACAAAAGCATCAACAAGCTAAACAAGACGCTGAGCAAGGAAAGTCAGCACTAGAAAAACAGCAGAGCAATCTAAAAGAGCTGCATCAAAAAGTGCAAGCGCATCGCTCTCAACTTCAAGCACTGACAGGAAAACTAGCTTCTCTGGATGTTTTACAAAAAGCGGAACGACAACACCAAACCGGAAAACCAGCTAAAGCTTATCAACACTGGAGACAAAGAAACAGCCTTAGTGATTCACCCCACCTTGCTGAATTTATTCAAGTTGAGCCTGGTTGGGAGACTGCTTTAGAAACTGTTTTAGGCGACTTACTCGAATCATTACCGCTAGATTCCTATCAACAGTTAGAAACATTGATGGATGATTTATCTGGCGAAAGCAGACCCTTTTCGAGTGCCTTTTTCATCAGTTCAGCAGGTAACTCTCGCCCTGAAAGAAGCTCATTAGCATCTAAAATTATTGCTCCGAAAGCCTTACAAGCGCTGGTAGCTCATATTTATTATGCTGAATCACTCAAGGATGCACTTAATAAACAAACATCACTTAAGAAAGGTGAACTCATCGTCACTCAAGACGGAGTGGTTTTGAGTAAAAACTGGTTAAAATCACCTGCAGCTTCAAATAATGAATCAAGCAACGGGGTACTCGCTCGACAAAAACAAATCGATACCACCCAGACCGAAATAGAAAGACTAAAAACCGAACTCTCAGAGCTTGAAAAGACGATTGATTTTACACGTGACGAACAAAAAAGACGGGAAGAGTCACAAAGCCAACTCCAGTCAGCGTTGAATAGTTTACACCGCGAAGAATCAAAAGCAGAAGCGGTTATACATGCAACAGAAAATACTATTAAACAAGCCGAAAGCAATCAGCAACGTACCCTACTTGAGATCTCTGATTTAAAAAGTCGTCACACCACTGAACAAGAGGCTCATCAGTTAGCCACACACCAACGTAATTCAGCATTAAAATTACTCGAATCCTTAGAAGATGAAAAAAGTTCACTTGAAGGAAAAGATAGTCCCTTATTGGAGTGTGTAGCAAAAAGCCGTCAAACAATACAGTTACAACAAGTGAAAGTGCAAGACCTACAAATAAAAATACAAACATTAAAAAACACACAACAAAGTGCTCAACAACAACTTAAGCGCTTTGAAAAACGCCTTGCTAGACTTGAAGAGCGAAAACAGGCACTCCTCGACAATAACCAGCCACCCCAATCAGGAAATAACCAACAAAATTTAGGCAAGCAGCTTAAAGAATGCTTAGAAAAAAGAAAGGGATTTGAAGAAGAACTGAAGCAAGCTAGTGAAAACTTAGCATCCATTGATAACCATCTTCGTCAGCTAGAACAAAAAAAACACCAAGCTGAAACCGAGGTTGAAAAATACCGTAACTTATTAGAAACGCTAAAATTAGAATGGCAAGAAGTCAGTGTAAGAGAAGAAACCTTACGTGAGCAGTTTGCAGAAACAGATTTTGATAAAAAAAGTTTACAGCAAGAAATCCAGGCAGGTATCAGCTTGAAAACTCAGCAAACTGCCTTAGATGATATTCAAGCACAGCTTGCACGACTTTGCGCAATTAACCTTGCTGCGATTGATGAGTTTAAAACACAAAGTGAGCGTAAAACTTACTTAGACCAGCAAGATGCTGATCTAATGGAGGCGTTAGAAACCTTAGAGTCTGCCATCGCGAAAATTGATCGGGATTCACGGAGTCGCTTTAAAAACACCTTTGAAAAAGTGAACACACGCATCCAAGAAATGTTTCCCCAATTATTTGGTGGCGGTAAAGCCCACCTTGAACTAACAGGTGATGACCTGCTCACCACAGGCATATCAATAATGGCGCAACCACCCGGCAAACGTTTATCCAGTATTCACCTTATGTCTGGCGGTGAGAAAGCATTGACAGCTGTTGCCTTGGTGTTTGCTATCTTTGAACTTAACCCCGCCCCATTTTGCATGCTTGATGAAGTTGATGCGCCACTGGATGAAGCTAATGTTGGGCGCTTTTGCGAATTAGTACGAAAAATGTCAGATCGTGTACAATTTATCTTTATCACACACAGTAAAACCACGATGGAATTGGCAGATAATTTAGTGGGTGTTACCATGCGTGAACCCGGGGTATCTCGTTTAGTCAGTGTTGATATCAACCAAGCAGCGCAAATGGTGCACGATTAAATCTATTCATACCTGAAATTGTCATGGATGATTCGTTACAAAAAGAAAAGGGAAGAAAAATGAATACTACCAGCCTACTCATCACACTCGTAGGAATCATCATTATTGTTGGTCTCTACCTCATGAGCCGCCTTGCTCTAAGTAAGCAGCCAAAAATCCAAAAAATTAATATTCCTAACTTAAAAAATAGTGACGGCAGTAAGTTGAGCTCAGTCGTTGAAGATATAGCGGCACAAGATGGCTCCACACCTAAGCCTGAGCCTGAGCCTTTAAATAAAATTAGTATGAGTAACAAGGTAGAAAATCAATCAACCACTCCAAAGCATAAAGAAAAAGAGAAAGAGCCACAGCAAATCATTTTATTTATTTCGTCAAACAATCAAAATGGCCTGGATGGAAACCTTATCGCTAAAACCTTACAAGAAAACAATCTAACTCTAGGTGATAAAGATATTTATCATTATTTTATCGACAAAAACGCATCAAAAACCAGCTTATTCCGTGTTGCTAATGGAACAGCGCCTTGGACATTAAACAAAACTGACTTAATCAACAAAAAGCTCGCTGGCTTATCCCTCTTTATGTCGCTACCAAAGAGAATAGAGAGAAAAGAAGCGATTGAAACACTACTTCAAGTATCAAAAAATATCGCCAAAGAAATTAATGGCACATTAAAAAATGATAAACAACAGCCACTTACGCAGTCCGATGAAGAAATTTTAAAAACTTTATAAATAAAATCTACTTACTCATCGGGCATTCAGCTTTCGTTCTTATAATACCACTCATACCAAATAACAGTAGCGCCATTAATTAGTCACTATTAGGCTAAGGCTTGGCAATTAATAATACTATAATAATAACAATAAAGGCACAACAATGAATTATAGCGACCACGCTTTAAACACAGAAATTCTTGATGATGACATCATACCTCACGCAACTGACCTAGATTTAGCATTAGACTCTGCCATTTCTTCTGCGGAGGAACTTAACGAGGACGGCAATCAAGCGGACAACAAAGCTCAGAAAAAAATAAAAGCTCACGTTGTGCGTAGAAACGTTGAAGACTATCTAGAACGCAAAGCATTAGAACGTAGCTTAAAAGAAGTGTTTGATGATGACTTTATTCTCGATTAATATCCGACAAGTATCACTCTTTATCCGACTAAAATTTACTCGGTTCAATTATTCCTTTATCCTTAATGGTTGAGACCAATACCTATTTTCTTTGGACAGACCAACGCATTAATGAACAATAATAATTACATGCTTAATCATCAAAATGATGATCAAGGTACCGCCACTGAAAACCAAGGAGTAACGCATAAACTCGCGTTATTTTCCCTGCTCGGCTTTATCTTCTTAATCCCATGGGCTGACGGTATCCATGATGGTTTACCACGAATTATGGGTATTCTTTCCTTTGGCTTAAGCGCCTTATTGCTTGTTACTCGGGGTACTCATACCAACTATTCTTACTATCATTTATTTGTCGTCTTATTATGGACGTGGGTGATTGTTTCTCTGGCATGGACACCTGATGATGTTTTAGGTAACGAACTCGCCAAAACGGTCTTCCAGCTCATGCTACTCCCCTTTGTATTTACCTTTGTTATCGACAATAGAAAAAATTTGCTGCTTGCTTATCAAAGTTATGTCGTTGGCGCTATTGTTGCTTTCGGGTTTATTTTTAATAACTACATTCATAACATCACCGAATTTTACGGTCGTTATACAATCGCTAATATCGACACCGACTTGATGTCCTATATTCTTGCTTTAGCGATTCCGATGGCTGCATACCTTGCAAAAGCTTTCCACCATAAATTTATGGTGGTTTTTAATATTGTTGCTATCCCAGCTATTATGTACGCCATTTTCTTAACTGGGACACGAACAGGGTTTATAATCGGACTGCTGGGTATCTTTTATTGGTTATTCACCCAACGAAAAGCCGCATTAAAAGTCAAACTTGCTATGTTCATACTCTTTTTTGTATCTATTGGTGTTGTCTTAACCTTTGCACCTAAAGCATCGGTAGATCGTGTTTTAAGTGCAGGTTCATCAATTAAATCTGGTGACTTGAATTATCGAACCGTGATCTGGAAAACTTCAATTGAAGAATGGAAAAGCTCACCTATTATTGGCACAGGTGTAGGTGGCCTATATTCCCTACTCAGTAAGCGACATGTCAACTATGGCTGGGCACATAATACCTTCATCCATTTATTAACTGAAAATGGTATTATTGGTTTGACGCTTTATGTCATGATGATTATTAGCATCCTTTATTTTATTCTGCGCGCGCCTTTTGATGAAAAGGTTTTTCTATTATCGCTGCTGCTGGTCATGTTAGTCAGTCAGATTGCCTTACACACCCATCTCCAAAAAGCCACTTGGTTTAGTTATTCAATGCTATTTATTCATGCTTTTTCAGCCTCCAAACGACGATTTTAATTCTTATGTTATTAAAAAACAGTCTCATTTACGGTTTAGCAAAAGCCATCCCTGCTGTGATGGCTTTTGCAGCTTTATCGCTTTATACACATTTATTAAGCCCTGAAGAGTATGGCCTTTATACCCTGCTGCTAACCGGCACAGTCTTTATCCATAATGTTATTTTTGCTTGGCTCCCTGCGGGCACGCTGCGTTTTTGGACCAGTAAAGAGCATGATGAGACAACCTTTCTAACTACAATCGCTATCTCCTATTTTCGCATCTTAGCTCTGCTGCTGGTATTAAGTATACTTGGTGTGATTTATTACAGGGGTGAGGAAGAAGCTACATGGATTATGAATGCTTTTTTACTGTTACTCGCACTTGCATTATTCACCATTACTCAAAATCTATTTTCAGCTAAAATATTACCTTTAAAGTACGCCTACTTAACCATTAGCTACTCGATTTTATCCATATCTATTGCTGGCTTACTCGCCTACTTAGGTTACGGACCCTCTGGCGTGATTACCGGTGTGGCGCTAGGTACCTTATTACCCGCTCTATTTATGTTTAAGCAAACCTGGTCATCTTATAGAAAACCCACTTACAGTAAGGGGCTGTTAAAAAAGTTACTCCTTTATGGTCTGCCCATTGCAAGTGCAAACTTACTCGAAGAACTAACCAAAGTATCAGATCGTTTCATGCTCGCAGGACTGCAAGACAAAGCTCAAGCAGGCTTATATGCGGTAGGTTACGATTTATCAGGAAATTCTATTTTGATGATAATGGGGGTGATAAACTTAGCCGCCTACCCGGTCATTATCAAGCTACTAGAAGATGGTAAGACCCAGGAATCCAATGACTACTTTAGGCAATACACTATTGCCTTACTCGCTATTTCAATCCCTGCTGTAGTGGGTCTAAATTTGGTAGGGCCAGACTTGGTCTATTTACTAATAGACGAACGATTCCAAGAGTCTGTCATTTTCTTATTGCCCTGGATCACCAGCGCAATATTTTTAATGGGCTTGCAAGCTTTTTACTTTGATCTCGCCTTCCAGCTGGGTGACCACACCATGGGCATCGCTAAAATTGGCGTGGTAATCGCCATCGTTAATATTGGGCTTAACTATTGGCTAATTCCAATCATGGGTATCCAAGGTGCTGCCATAGCAACACTTAGCTCATTCATGGTAGGTAGCTTTTTAAGCGCTACTTTTGGTAGAAAATATTACGCCGTACCTATGCCATTTAAACCTTTTGTCAAAATTATTGCAGCCACACTCGTCATGGCATTTTGCTTATGGTGGTTAAAAGATTTTCGAGGGTGGGGTTGGTTAATATTACAACTGACAGTTGGAGCATTAAGCTACTTTACGATGATCGTTGCATTCAACTTACTTGATATTCAGGGTCAGATTAAAAAATACTTTTCTCATCGTTAGCATCGTATGCAATGGTCACTCCTTGAACCGATCTTCGTTGAATATATCGGCAGTTTTAGCAAGCTAAAAATAATTTGACTTGCATCAGGTTCTCCCTAGGAACTCTTTTTTTCTGACTCTCTTTTTAATTCAAATTTATTCCATTAAATAATTTACGAACCTTGTATTCACACGTACAATGCGCGCTTTTACCCCTGACCTATTGAAGTAACACTTCATACATAGCGAAGGGACTTACCTTACAATTTGGAGTATCACTATCGTGGCTATCGAACGCACTATTTCTATCATCAAACCAGACGCTATTGGCAAAAGCGTGATTGGCGAAATCTATTCTCGTTTTGAAAAAGGTGGATTAAATATCATAGCGGCTAAAATGAAGCATCTATCTAAAGCCGATGCTGAAGGTTTTTACGCGATTCACAAAGACCGCCCTTTCTTTGCTGACCTCGTTGCGTTTATGACGTCTGGCCCTGTAATGATTCAATTATTAGAAGGTGAGAATGCTGTTGCTAAACACCGCGACTTAATGGGCGCAACCAACCCAGCTGAAGCAGATGCTGGCACTATTCGTGCTGATTTTGCACAAAGCATTGATGAAAACGCGGTTCACGGGTCAGACAGCGAAGAAAATGCTAAGATAGAGATGGATTACTTTTTTAGTGCAGATGAGATCTGCCCTAGGACTCGTTAAACTTAATTTCTTTTAGAGTAGCTTCTCACAGTAACAATGGCACAAACAAAAATAAATCTTCTGGATTTCACACCCGATAAGCTAAAGGCTTTTTTCCTTGAAAAAGGAGAAAAACCTTTTCGTGCCACACAAATAATAAAGTGGGTTCACCAACAAAACGTCGATAACTTTGATGACATGCTCAATGTTAGCAAAGCCTTGCGCCATCAGTTAAGTGAAACTAGCGAAATTCGCGGCCCTGAAGTTGCCATCGATAACATCTCAGATGATGGCACCCGCAAGTGGCTATTACGTCTTGATGATGGTAACTGCATTGAGACCGTCTTTATCCCTGAAGATGGTCGTGGCACCTTGTGTATTTCATCTCAAGTAGGCTGTGCTTTAGATTGCACCTTCTGTTCGACAGCAAGGCAAGGGTTTAATCGCAACCTAACCGTTGCTGAAATCATTGGTCAACTGTGGCTAGCTAAACGTCTTTTACAACCCAACCCTGAATCAGAAAGAGTCATTTCTAATGTTGTTATGATGGGCATGGGTGAGCCGTTACTGAATTTTGACAATGTCATTGATGCCATGAAGATTATGCTTGATGATAATGCTTATGGATTGAGTAAACGACGTGTCACTTTAAGCACATCAGGTGTTGTACCTGCCCTTGATCGCTTAGGTGATCAAGTAGAAGTGAGTTTAGCCATCTCATTACATGCGCCTAATAACGCTTTAAGAGACCAGCTTGTACCGATCAACCGTAAATATCCAATAGAACAGTTACTTGAGTCATGTAAAAGATTCATGCACGGCAAAGCCGCACGCGAGCGACTGACCATTGAATATGTCATGTTACACGATATTAATGACTCAGATGAGATTGCACATGAACTTGCAGCAGTATTAAAGGATGTACCTGCCAAGGTTAATTTGATACCATTCAACCCATTCCCTGAAACGCGTTATAAACGTTCATCAAATAATAGAATACATCGGTTTAGGGATATTTTGACAGAGGCAGGGCTAACTGTCATTACTAGAAAAACACGTGGTGAAGACATTGATGCGGCATGCGGGCAACTCGCAGGAAAAATTAGCGACCGTAGCCGAAGAGATATACACTTTGCGCGAATTGAAAAAGATATCGTACGAACGTAATTGCGACACCTATAATAAACCATTGAAAAGGGGACATTCAATGAAAAACAAAACACTAACAGGACTTTTAACGCTTAGTGTAGCACTCGGTACAACGGGTTGCTCACTCAATGAAGGCGATAAAAAAGCCGCTAACTACAATGCTGACTTAGGCGTTCGTTATTTACAGAAAGGTCGTTTAAAGCTTGCCAATGAGAAACTACTAAAATCCTTAGAGCAAGACCCTCGCTCTGCAAAATCTAACCATTACTTCGCTTTGTTACAACAACGACTAAAGCAAAACAAAAAAGCTGGGCTATACTTTGCAAAAGCCGCCCAATACGCACCTAAAGACCCTGAAATACAAAATAACTACGGCCAGTTTCTTTGTGAAAACAATCAACCTCAGAAAGGACTTAAACACTTCGCCGTTGCCATTAATGACCCACTTTATAGTACACCAGAGTACGCTTACACCAATGCAGGCATATGTTTAAGGAAAATTAATAACACTGCAAAAGCAGAAGAATATTTCCGCTCGGCACTCAAGAAAAGACCTTCTTACCCACCCGCTCTATTACAAATGGCAGTACTCTATAAAGACAAACGTAACTACCCCAAAGCACAAGCTTTTATGATGCGTTATGAAGGCGTTGGACGCTCTTCACCTGAAGCTTTGCAAGCCTGCATAGATATAAATAGTAAGGTAGGCTTAGCCGATAAAGCAGGCTCATGCCGAACAGCACTTTTACGACTCTTCCCGAGTAGCAAGCAAGCTGAACAAATTAGTAGTGCGTTATGATACTACGTATAAAATGACCAGAGACAAAGAAAAAAATGGCTAAAGATAAACTCCAAGATCGAATAGTGGCACAACCAGGTGACTTACGCGTCTTACTGCGTCAATACCGAGATAACGCGGGCTTTAGTGCTGAGCAAATGGCTTCTGCGCTTTGTTTATCGGATAGTGTTATTAAAAACTTAGAGAATGAAGAATTCCAGCTTCTTGCTGAGCCCCCTTATGTCCGAGGGTATATCCGAAATTATGCAAAGCAAGCCAATGTCGACAGCACCGAAGCAGTACGTGTTTATGAAACATTACGCGGTGCGAACCCCGATGCTTTAGATTACCATATTAAAGTATCACCTTCGATGCACAATGAAAAAAAAGGCATCTCTCCCATCTTTTCTCAACTCGCGTTATTATCATTATTGTTAGCCGGCCTTGTTGGGTTATTTATGATTCCAGCGGTTAATCAATGGATTACCTCGGTACTCGATGGCTTTTCGAAGCAAACCACAAAAAGTCAAAATAATATGACGGACAAGCCTTCACTTATCGGCACAATGCCCGTACCTATTCCTCTTAACAAACAGGCAGCCCCAAATCCACAAGATATAAAACGTATTGAGTGTGATATTAAACAGGCGGAAAACAAAGTACAAACGAACGATAAAACTGCCACTCCAACTCTTAAGAGTGACACGATTGCTGATAAAAAGTCAGCTTTAAAAGAGACCGTCAAACCAACACCTAAAACGGCTGCAAAGCCTACAGAAGAAACAATAGATAAGAAAAACATCAACATAAAAATGGTTTTTACTAAAGAAGTCTGGATGCGCATTAAAAATAAAAGCAATAAAACAGTCTATGAAGGCCAAACAAAATCAGGGCAAGAAAGAAGTTTGAGCTTAGAAAAGCCTCTCACCTTTAGAGTCGGCAACGCACAAGGCCTATCACTATTCGTCAATGGCAAGCCTGTTGATATTAGCCAATATATCAAAGGCAGCATTGCAAACTTTACGTTAAAATAAAACCTTTAAACACACTCAAATAATCATGGCAAAAAACCTTCAAGCCGTAAGAGGCATGCGTGACATACTCCCTGAGCAATCACCTTCTTGGCAATATATTGAGTCTTGCGCACGCGAGCTCTTTAATAGCTACGGCTACAATGAACTGCGCACCCCTATTATCGAGTCAACCGAGCTTTTTAAACGCGGCATTGGGGATGCTACCGATATTGTCGAAAAAGAAATGTATACCTTTGAAGATCGCAATGGTGATAGCTTGACATTACGTCCAGAAGGAACAGCTGGCTGTGTACGTGCCGCCATGCAACACGGATTATTACATAATCAACAACAACGGATTTGGTATATTGCGCCCATGTTTCGCCATGAACGACCACAAAAAGGTCGTTATCGCGGGTTCTATCAAGCAGGCATTGAGACCTACGGCATTGCCACGCCAGATATTGATGCCGAGGTGATTGCAATCGGCGCAAGGCTGTGGAAGAAACTAGGCCTTAAAAACGTACATTTAGAAATTAACTCACTCGGTAGCAACCAAGCACGTGAAGCTTACCGAGAAGTTTTAATTGAGTACTTTAGTCAGCATCAAGATCAGTTAGATGATGACTCAAGTCGCCGACTACATCAAAACCCGCTTCGTATTCTTGACACTAAAAACCCAAAAATGCAAGACTTAGTCGAAAATGCACCCGACCTTCTCGATTATTTAGATGATGAATCAAAAGAACATTTCGCCGGCTTAAAGCAGCGACTAGATGCAATAGGCATTGCTTATACCGTAAATTCTCGATTAGTTCGTGGTTTAGATTATTATAACCGTACCGTATTTGAATGGATAACGAGCGAGTTAGGCTCACAAGGAACAATCTGTGCCGGCGGCCGATATGATAATTTAGTCACAAAACTGGGGGGAAAAGAAACACCCGCCTGTGGTTTTGGTATCGGTATTGATCGTTTACAACTATTATTAGAAGAGCAAAACTTAGCGATCCCTGACCATTCTCCGCATCTCTATTTTGTAATGTTAGGAGAGAAAGCAGAAGTCGCTGGTTTAAATATGGCTGAGAAATTAAGAGAGCGTTTTCCACAACTACGCTTGATGGCTAATCAGGGTTCAGGCAGTTTTAAAGCCCAGCTTAAACGAGCCGATAAATCTACCGCAGGCTATGCTCTAATACTGGGTGAAAACGAACTTGAAAATCAACACGTTATTATTAAACCGTTACGCCAAGATACGCAAGAAATCACACAACAAATCAGCATTGCGCTTGATAAACTAAATGATTACGTGGCAAATACCATTCTGGTATAGTCCAGCGTAACAATTAACCTAAATATTAAAGAGTTAGAACATGGCAGATAATGTATTAAAATCCGATGAAGAAAAAGCAGAAGAACTCAAAGCTTGGTGGAAATCCAATGGACTTTCAGTCGTTGCAGGGGTAGGTTTAGCCATAGCTGGGATGTTCGGCTGGCAACAGTGGCAACAACACAAATTGGATCAGTCGGAAGGAGCTTCTAAAATACTCTCGCAGCTCAATAAAAACCCCAGTGATACAGAGCTACTCAAAAAGATCAATACAGAATACGGTAATACGCCCTACGCTGCACTGGCTGCACTCAATGCCGCAAAAGCTGCGTGTAACGCAAGCAAAACGGATGATTGTATTAACCAACTAAAAGTCGCCAGCAACAGTTCTCAAACTGACATTGCGATAATTGCTAAGGTACGCCTTGCTCGCACCTTAATTAGTACCAATAAACTCGATGAAGCCAATACGATTATTTCAGGCATCAAATCATCCGCTTATAGCTCGTTAGTTGCTGAGCTTAATGGTGATTTATTTTTAGCCAAAAAAGACATTAAAAAAGCACGTGAGGCGTATGATAAAGCCCTACTAAGTTCTGGCGGTCAAAATAGCCAATTATTAAAAATGAAGCGTGATGATCTGGGTGACGGGTCTTAGTTACAACCCAATGTGGATAATAAAATGACAACAATGATGCTCTCACGAACAGCTTTAATCACCGTTTTTGCAAGCCTTACCTTGTTACTGAGCGCATGTAGCCAGCAGACATCGCTTGGCTCACAACTGTTAGGGAATAAAACCTCACGAGCCATTGCGCTTGAGCCTCTTAAAAAAATTAAAAACCCTATTCCAACCCAAAAAAACTGGCAGGTTAATACGGGCAGTGCAATGGGTGAGAGTAAGATTCACCCTTTCATCAATGATCAGACTCTATTTATTGCAGGTGCTCGGTCTGTGAGTGCCTGGAATAAGAATAAAGGGCAATTAATTTGGAAGAGAACCTTTAGGGAAACCATTACTGCTGGCATTAATGGTGATCTTGATAAGAATAGCGACCAAATCGTTATTGGTTCTAACAAAGGCAATGCGATTGCACTCGATGCAAAAACGGGAAAGATTCTCTGGGTTGAACGTCTCAGCAGTGAAGTCCTCTCTGTATCACCGAGTAAAAAAGGGTTTATAGCTTTACGTACTGTCGATGGAAAAATTCATGGGCTCTCAAGCCAAAGCGGTGAAATTATTTGGCAACGCTCACAAAAAACACCTGCGCTAAGTCATTTTGGAGCCAGCATTCCTGTCATACTTGCTGATAATGTTATTAGCGGTTTTGACAATGGAAAATTAGTTGCTTATGAGCTAAGTACTGGAAAACCACAATGGGAGGTCACCCTTGCCGTACCCAAAGGCTTAACTGAACTTGATAAAATCATTGATATTGATGGTAAAATCACGGTGCTTGATAATGCGGTGTTTGCCTCATCACTCAATGGTAACGCTACGGGTGTTCAAGGTAAGACAGGTAATCCTGTATGGCTTAGAGCATTTTCAACACCAAGCGGTTTAAGCGCCAGTACAAAAACTATTTTAACACGAGATAACCAAGGTAATATCTGGAAGCTCGACCCACAAACAGGTAGCCCTGTCTGGAAGATGGATGATCTTAAACAGCGTCAGCCAACTTTACCCATAATAATTAATGCTGAACTTGCGATAGTGGCTGACAAACAGGGGGGAATACATTGGATTAACACGAAGGTAGGAAAAATTGTTGCGCGAAAAACTGGGGACAAATCAGGCTACTCTGTACCTCCAATTATAAATAACAATGAAATTTTCTTTATTGGGAAACGTGGTTTATTAACTAAGTTTTCGCTGTGATTTTTATTTCTTCAGACACAACTATCAACTATGGAAGAACCTTGTACCCTACTCGTTTTTTATAACGTAACCCGTAAGCTACAAGCAATAATAAGAGCCATGATGTGCTTCCACCACCCGATGACTTTTCTATCGTAGGTTTCTTACCTATCGTTATTGTTACCATTGCCTCTTTACTATCTATCGTCGCATCATTCACTTTATACTTAAACAAGTCAGTACCTACATAGTTTATAGTAGGCGTATACGTTACAGATAAACCAGCACCCAGTTTTAAGCTTCCGTGTGCCGGTTTTTGCGTAATAGTCACTGATAGTAACTTATTATCCTCGTCTTTTGCAGCAAGTAAAAATGCCTTTTTGGTTCCTTGAATTAATTCAATTACTTGATTTATAACCTTAGGTACTTTATTCAACATGGTCATCGTGACCTTTGCTGTATTACTATAAAGACCATTAGCATCTTTAACGCGGTAAACAAAGGTATCATTCCCCGCATAGTCTTTGTTAGGTGTATAGCTAACCATTAAACCTGTTACTGCCGATAAAACACCATGCTCAGGGCCTTTACTAATTAACAAGCTTAAGGTGTCGCCGTCTGCATCACTAACTTTACTGCCTAGATTAATGTCTATTCTTGTATTCTTTTTAACAGCAGCCCTTACTTTATTCTGTGCCATAGGTGCTTCATTAATCAATAAACTCACTGTTGCTTGATTGCTATCTACCAATCCATCATTTACCTTAAATTTAAAAGAGTCTGCGCCTGTAGCATCTAAGTTCGGTTTATAAGTTACCGTCATTGCAGATACGTTGAGCGTCAATGTCCCTTTACTTGGTTGAGTGATTATTATCGCGGTCATTTTGCTACGCTCCAGCATCACTGGCGATTAGGCTAATCTCTGTTGATGTTTTTTTTGGTAGTGCAGACACAGATTGATCATAAGCAAACGGTGCGACGTTATTTACAGCGGTTAATGAGCCGGTACCAGCCTTAGCCACTTTAAATTTTATAACCCCATGAATGGGGAAGCCGTTAACATCTTTAACAGCTTCGTCATAAGAGACTTGCCACAGTGCTTTAGGGTTTGTGGCATCTCTTGCTATTACTTTATAGAAGTATGTCCCTACAGGATGCGCCCAATTTAAAGTAACATCCGAATTTTGTATGCCTGTTTTAACTTCAACGACATTACCTGGAACAATGGCTTGTGTAGGTGCTCCTGGAACAGGATCAACAATATTCTCAGATTTAGCTTTAAATACAACTAATTCATAATTTATCGTATTACCTTGTAAGCTGACCGTATCATCCCAATCAAACCGGACTGTCTGTGTCTGGTTAGCATTAGCTGTAATTTCTGACTCATAGGCATAAAATGGCATTGGGTTGTCAAAGCTGGTTACAAAACGGCTGTAATTAACCTCTACATTATCCACCAGCTTATTTAACACAGCATCATAATGTTCAGTTTTTTGTACGTCGTTTTCATAAATCCCCCAATGATCATCAGGCTTAGTAGCAATTAAGGGTTCTGTGATAAATCGATCTTAGCTTTAATTTTGTTACGCGTTAAATATTTATTTTTAATTTCAGTAACGGCCTGCTTAAGCAGTGCACGACTCCCATCCTGCTTTAAAAACTGCTTATGCAAGTATCATCCCAACGATACGAATAAGAATACCACCAAGGTGGCATATCATTAGGTGTTAAGCCATCCGTACCATCGAGATGTGCTCCCCATGCATAATCATAATCCCAAGGTATAAAGTAAAATTTATCAGCACCTTTGGGGTTATAAAGATAAAAATTATGATTACTTGTATCGTCATTATTGACCAATATATTAATCGCCAACCAAGTCAGGTAATTATTTTGATCAAAATACTTATTAAAAATATCCTTGTTGAAATCTAATGACGGATCATTTACAGCCGCCAACATTTCATTTAATTTTTGATGATTTTTACCACTTTTTATTTCAAAAATAACTTCAAATTTCTTCTTATCAAGAGGTTTTCCATTCTCATCTAAAGCAAGGTCGTTTTCTTGACTAAAGGTAAAATGTTCTGCCTTATAGAGCCGAGAGTCTTTTTGCCAACCACGACTTTTAATATATTCTTTACCAGCGTGTTCAATATGCGTGAAGAGACCTAGATTAGGGCCTGCATTTGGCCCCGTATTGGGTGCAGGACTTGTAGCATTATTAAGATTTAACTGTACAAACTGTGTTCGCATACTAGGCAAATGAGGGATTTCAGAGAACAAGTCATAACTCAATTTGTTACGAATTCTGGTCGAATCATCAAAGCTTTTAACCAACTGGATACGACGTTGATTACGCCAAAGCTCTTTCTTACTATCTAATTTAATGCGAAATGATTTAAGAGGCAAGAATCGTGTATGCCCACCGCGTTGACGTATCTTCGCATTGGCTGAACTACCGGCAGATGTAAAGTCATCTGCACTGAAAATAACGTTTACTTCAGGCTTAAAATCATCATCTGAATTAATATCATTTAAAACATCTTGAAATGTGCAAGCTTTGTAGTCCCCTACAATACAATTACTACCCGCATCAATAAGTGTTTCTACAGACATTTTTAATAAAGATGGTGCTGATTGACTATAGAAGTTTGATGGTACCTTAATTGCATCCGCTAATGTAACCTCAGGAATGACATCCGCATAAGATATTCCTGCAAAAAAGGTACTTAATAGAACAATGGGGGCTATTTTAAATCGTTTTTTTGGGGAAGACATAATCTATATAAAGCTCTGACTCTTTAATGTTTTTAGAAAGCAGTACACACACATAATTAACAACATCGTACTTATTTTTAACTCGTGTACAGTCTTTTTTTCAACGTGTAGTTTGTATAGAAAGTATACAGTTTTGCTAAGGTCTTACAGATAAGTGAGGGTGACAGGTATTATTTATATTATTAGTGGTCAAGAAAACCATAAATCAGCCGGTTGTTATGAGTTAAGTGTACTCAAAGAGTTTTTTTATTAGCGCGATACCAGTCTAATAAACCTTTTGTAGAACTATCATGGGAGTGAATGTTTTTACCCGAGTCTAATTCTTCTAATATGTTTTTTGCAAGGTTTTTACCCAGCTCCACACCCCATTGATCATAAGAGTTTAAGTTCCAAACTATCCCTTGTACGAATATTTTATGCTCGTACATCGCTATTAGCCGACCTAAGGCACGCGGTGTAAGCTTCTTAATTACTATCGAGTTACTGGGTTGGTTACCTTCAAAAATCATATGAGGCAAACGATTTTCAGCTTTATGCAGCTCAACACCAGACTTTTTAAGTTGTTCGCGGGTTTCTTCAATATTACGACCGCGCATCAAAGCCTCTGTTTGGGCTAGAAAATTTGATGCCAAAATATCACTGTGATGCTCATGATCATTGTGTGATTGAACCGAAGCAATAAAATCAGTCGGAATTAAACGCGTCCCTTGATGAAGTAATTGATAAAAAGCGTGTTGGCCATTTATGCCTTCTGCACCCCAAATAACTTTACCGGTCGAATAGGTTGTTTGCAGCCCTTCTCTATCAACTGATTTACCGTTACTTTCCATATCCGCTTGCTCAAGATAGGCGGGCAACAAACGTAAATAATGATCGTAAGGCAATACAGCACTCGACTCAGCACCGTAAAAGTTACCATACCAAACACCCAACATGGCCAGTATTACGGGGATATTTTCATCTAAAGGCGCTTCCTTAAAGTGAGTATCCATTTCATGCGCACCTTCAAGCATTTTCTTAAAGTTAGCCATGCCAACGTAGATTATGCTCGCAAGCCCAACCGTGGACCACAATGAGTAACGCCCCCCAACCCAGTCCCAAAATTCAAACATATTGGCAGTATCAATACCAAACTCAGTGACTTTTTTCGCATTGGTAGATACCGCCACAAAGTGTTTTGATATGTCGTCTTCGGTTACACGACCAGTACCACTCATAAACCATTTTTTTGCGGTATTTGCATTGGTGATCGTTTCTTGTGTCGTGAAAGTTTTTGATGCGATAATAAATAAGGTTGTCTCAGGGCGAAGTTTCCCTAACATTTGCTCAATGTGTGAGCCATCGACATTTGATACAAAATGCACTCGAATATTATTATGTTTATAGGGGGATAGCGCACGGCAAACCATATTCGGCCCAAGATCCGAACCACCGATACCAATATTCACCACATCGGTGATAGGTAAACCGGCATAGCCAATCCATTGACCACTACGCACTTTTTCCGAAAATATACGTGCCTTTTCTAACTCAGCATTAACCTTAGGCATGACATTTTCATCATCGACAAAAATGGGTTTATCAGAACGATTGCGTAACGCAGTATGCAAAACAGCGCGCCCTTCCGTCGTATTTATTTTTTCACCCGCAAACATACGGTCGCGCCATTCTTCAACTTTAGCTTGTTTAGCCAAGTCGAAAAGCAACGTCATGGTTTTTTTTGTTACACGGTTTTTGGAGTAATCCAAAAGCATGTCTTTAAATTCAATTGAGAAGTTTTCGAAACGTTTAGGGTCTTCCTCAAACAGGTCAAGCATGTGATCTTTTTTAGTTTTATTATAATGCTCTTGTAACGCTAACCATGCAGGTGTGTTGATTAGCGGTGATTTTGCATTCAGAATGACTCTTGCTGGTCTCATTTTATTTTTCTCTGATAACAAGGTTGATAAATACTTTTCATATTAATCATACTAAAGTTTTTTTAGTAACACCCTATATTAGAATAAAAAAACTTTATTTTCTAATAAACATTTACAAAATAAGCTGTAATTCTTACGAGTGGTCAATTTATAGGCAACCAACCTATTTTCGACACTCCCAAACTAATAAGCGTTGCCCCATTTTTAATTTTGTTCTTGGTCGAATACCATTCATTTGAGCGATTTTTAATTTATGAACACCCGTTTTATACATAACGTGCGTTAGTGTTTCACCTGCACTAGCATTGTATATTCTTTGCCAAATACCGTCCCCGCCTTCTACTTCGGTAGATTGCTTGAGACGTGTGCTAGTTCTATTGGCGCAGTTTCCTCGTGCTATATTTCTTAAACGGTTTTTATAAGGACTAAAGCGTGATGACGGCATGACCTGCGGCACAAATATTATTCTACGTATCTCTTCAGGTGTTGTTGGCAAATGCATTCTTAATAATGATGCTTTAAATGCCTCAGCGGTTAACACACTACCATTATTATTATAAAGCTTATAAAGCGTTGCTACTTTTTTCACATAGTGTTTCGTTTCTTTATAGGGCGGAACCCCTTTGTATTTATTAACCGCACCTTCACCTGCATTGTAGGCTGCAATGACTTTAACCATATCTTTTTTGAAATATTTTGTTAAGAATTTCAAATAGTTAGTACCTGCTTTTATGTTTAAATCAGGGTTATAGCGCTGTGTAACACCGAAACGTTTGGCCGTAGCCGGCATTAACTGCATAAGGCCTTGCGCACCTACAGGAGAAAGTGCTTTGGGATTCCAACAACTCTCTGCCGTTATCACAGCTTGGATTAAAGCTTTTGAAACACCATATTTTTTACTGTATTTTGTAATGGGTGCATCATACTGCTTCATCTTTTTTTCTAATGCCTTAAAACTACCGCCTAAACAATAGCGCACCCTTTTACCTTTCTTTTTAGATGACTTTCTAGAGGTTTTTTTATCCAATAGTTTAGTTTTAGGTTTCTCAGCTGCTAGGTCGCTCTCAGGAGAACTTATAGAACTAGTTTTAATGGTTTCAGTTTTTTTAATTTCATTACTACCCCTTTTTTCATCACTTTTTTTACGGTACTTCCCTGTAGCTGAAATTTGATCTATTCTTGAGGGTTTATTATTACTCCCTGATAAATCCCGCGTTGCAGAACGCTGCGTAAAACCTTCATCCGTTTTAGCTTTTAAGCTAGTCGCTTTTTCAAAATCATCATTAGAACTTTTTAAAAAATCCACGATAGAAGACTTACTCGGCTTTGAACCCAGTGAGCCCCCACCCTCTGAAACAGAGAGCCCTGATTTTGCTGACCTTAACGCGATTTCATTCATTAAAAATGAATTGTCGACCTCAGCGTAAGCATGAGTTGAAAAAACACTCGAAAACACTGTTAAAAGCAAAAGAATTGATTGTTTATAAAGTGCTATTTTCATGAAGTCAGTTATTTTAATGAAGGAATAAATGGTTAAAAAGTATACCATGAGATTCTATTTTTAAGTCAATTTAACCAGTTCATCGATTTCTTTCTGACTAAAGCCTGCTTTGAGTCGAGCTTCGGTATGAAAAGGACCGCGTAGCATGCCACCCATATAAGTGTTTAATAAATCACGAAATGTCTTTTCTGAGTTTAAACCACGTTGCTCACAAGATTGCTTAAACCAATAAGAACCAATGGCTACATGTCCTATTTCATCGCGTAAGATTATTTCTAAGGCTTTAACGGTTTTGGAGTCACCCACTTTTTCGAGGCGCTTCATCATCGCAGGTGTCACATCCAAGCCCCGCGCTTCTAGTACTCTAGGTACTAAAGCCATACGTATCATCACATCGTGATCAGTTTTTAAAACCATTTCCCACAAACCATTATGTGCGGGAAAATCCCCATATTGATAACCTAAATCATGAAGCCGTTGCTCTAATAATGAAAAATGATACGACTCTTCGGAGGCAACCTTTAGCCAATCGGCACAATATTGATCAGGTAGTTCGCGAAAACGGTAGACTGCATCCAAGGCTAAGTTAATGGCATTAAACTCAATATGAGCAATAGCATGAATCAGCATAGCACGCCCAAGTTCGGATCCTAATTTACGTTGTTTTAATTGAGCGTGTGGCAGTAATTCTGGTTTTTCTGGGCGGCCTGGCACCTCAATTTGTACAAGCTCAGCTTGCTCTCGATTGAGCAAATTATTATCCCAATCAGATAGTAACGCATCGACACAAAGACGTTTTTTTGTAACATCTTTTATCATTAAACATTGATATGCAGCAGTATATAAGTTCACTTTTTAGTATGCTAGTCAAGGCTAAGGTGGGGTTGGCGCCTTAGGCGCTAATGGCGCTACCGGAGGCGCAGGAGGAAGCATACCTACCACTTCACCACCGATAGTTTGTTTTAATTGTTGCTCCTGAATCCAAACTAACTTGGCTTGCTGTTGAGCTTGAAATAACTCGAATTCACTTGTTTGGTATGCCTCAAACTGCTCACGCTCTTGTGTTTGATATTGAGCAAAGTTTGATTGATCCATTTGTTGCTTCATCGTCAAACCCTTACGGTCTTGATCTTGATGTGCTTTGAACGTAGCCCAGTCTGTTTCCCACCAGTTTTCGGGTAATCTGCATCGGTTATTTCAATCGGCTTTTTCTCTAAGTCTACTATCTGATCCGTTAAATTATCGCTACCAGATTTCTTGCTACCAGGTAAGGGCGTATTAAGAATATCTTTAATACGAGCCAACAAAGAGCCATCATTTTCATTAATTTGATCTGTATTGTTAGTAGCAGATGCCTCTGAAGGTTCAGCGGGGCTATGCATAGTTCCAGGCAAAGGAGAGTTTAGTATTTCACCCATTTTTTCAAAAAAACTTTTCTGCTGCTCTTTCATCTTTTTTAACACTCTAACTAACTTAAGCTTGAGTAATAAACTTGGTGCTCCAAGTCACTAGCATCGCACACGCTATTGCTGAGGCAATGGTTAGAATCAACCCACCCAAAGTACTTCCAATCGCGGTTAAAGCCACTAAGTAGCCTCCAATAACCCCTCCTGCAGCACCTAAAATACCGTCACCGACCATACCGAAGCCTGACTTACGTTTAAATATTTGGCGTGTTACAAAGCCTATTATTAAACCAACAACCAGCCAAACCAATAGTACCCATAACGCCATAATCTCTCTCCTTCGGTCTTAAAAAGTCAATAAAGCACCCAATATACGCGACAAACTAATCATTGCAACTGTACTTTTAAATATTCAGGCACTCTGTCGCTTCATAGTTTGTTCTTCCTGTGCTACCTTTCCCCTCATGAAAACTCCTGTCAAAATGCGTGTCAAAATCTGCGGCATCACTTGCATTGAAGATGCGCTGCATGTAAGCCAAGCAGGTGGTGATGCTATTGGGCTGGTTTTTTATGCTAAAAGCCCACGTAACGTAAGCATTCATCAAGCTAGCCAGATTTGTGCTGCGCTTCCGCCCTTCATTGCTTCCGTTGGGTTATTTATGGATACCAGCGAAGGTTTTGTGCACTCAGTACTGGATGCTGTACCACTTGATTTGTTACAATTTCATGGTTCAGAAACGCCTGAGTATTGCGCATCATTTAACCGACCTTATATTAAAGCAGTAGCAATGAAAAACCGTAACTCAACCAGCTTTACTGAGTACGCTAATCAGTATCACGATGCAAAAGGCTTTTTAGTCGATAGCCACGACATGGGAAAAGCAGGTGGCACAGGGGAAACATTTGATTGGAATGATGTACCAAAAGACTACCCAAAACCCATCATTTTGGCAGGCGGATTAAACCCTACAAATATTGCGCAAGCCATTCAACAAACCGATGTTTATGGCATGGACTTAAGCAGCGGTGTTGAAAGCGCACCCGGAATAAAAGACCAACAAATGATTAACCAATTAATGGATGAGGTAAGACGTGCCGAGTACGATAAACAATGATTTAAATAGGCTAGATCTTAGTAATGTAGATTTGACCAGCGTCGATTGGAGCGCATTTCCCGACAAACAGGGGCACTTCGGTATTTATGGGGGTCGCTTTGCGCCCGAAACCCTAATGGATGCTATTGAAGAATTAGAAATTGCTTACAATCATTTGAAAAATGATCAACAATTTCAAGCTGATTTTGATAATGATCTACGACATTACGTCGGTCGCCCTAGCCCACTTTATCATGCTCAACGTTGGTCAAACGAACTCGGTGGCGCACAAATTTACTTAAAACGTGAAGATTTAAACCACACCGGTGCGCATAAAATCAACAATACCATTGGACAAGCATTGTTAGCCAAACACATGGGGAAACCCCGTATCATTGCAGAAACCGGTGCAGGTCAACATGGTGTAGCAACAGCAACTATTGCCGCACGCCTAGGCTTAGAGTGTGTGGTTTATATGGGCGAGGTCGATGTCGCGCGCCAAGCACCCAATGTTTACCGTATGAAGCTTTTAGGTGCAGAAGTTCGCCCCGTCACGTCGGGCTCAAAAACGCTTAAGGATGCTTTAAACGAAGCCATGCGTGACTGGGTAACCAACGTCGATGATACTTTTTATTGCATCGGCACCGTCGCAGGCCCGCACCCTTACCCTGAAATGGTACGTGATTTTCAAACTATAATTGGCCGCGAAGCCAAACAACAATCACTCAAACAAACAGGTCGCCTGCCTGATGCACTAGTCGCCTGTATTGGTGGAGGTTCAAACGCTATCGGCCTATTTCATGAGTTTTTAGCTGATTTAGACGTGGATATTTATGGTGTAGAAGCTGCTGGCCATGGCCTAGAAACAGGCGAACATGCTGCCCCCTTATGCACGGCAAAACCAGGGGTTTTACACGGCAACCGCATGTATCTAATGGCGGATGATGATGGCCAAGTAATTGAACCACATTCTATTTCAGCAGGTTTAGATTACCCTGGCGTGGGCCCTGAACATTGTTTTCTAAAAGACATCGGACGTGCTAACTATGTGGCGGTTACTGATGATGAAGCGATGCAAGCATTTCACTCACTCACGCGTATCGAAGGAATTATCCCAGCTTTAGAAAGCAGCCATGCACTTGCTTATGCCATGAAACTCGCACCGACTATGACGAGTGACCAACAAATCATTGTTAATCTATCTGGACGTGGCGACAAAGACATCAACACCATTGCGGCACGCGAAGGAATCAAATTATGAGTCGAATAACACAATGCTTTGCAGACTTAAACAATAAAGGCAAAAAAGCGCTCATCCCCTATATTACTGCGGGCGATTCGAATCCCTCTATTACTGTACCGCTGATGCACGCAATGGTTAAAGCAGGCGCTGATATGATCGAGTTAGGGATACCTTTTTCAGACCCTATGGCGGATGGCCCAACCATTCAGCTGGCTTGTGAGCGCGCTCTTATCCATCACACCAGCCTTAATAATGTAATCGCAATGACTACAGAATTCCGCCAAAAAGATAATGAAACGCCAATAATTTTTATGGGTTACTTAAACCCTGTCGAAGCGATGGGCTACCAAACATTTGCCGATAAAGCAAAAGCAGCAGGCATTGACGCACTACTCACCGTAGACCTCCCACCTGAAGAAAGTAGCGAACTTGTACCAATACTAAATGAAGCTGGAATAGATCCTATCTATTTACTTTCACCTACCACTACCGATGCACGCATCAAAAAAATATCAGATTCAGGCAGTGGCTTTCTCTATTATGTTTCATTGAAAGGTGTAACAGGTTCCAGTACATTAAATGTTAGCGAGGTTGCTGAACGCGTTGAGCGTATTAGATCTATCGCATCCATGCCAGTAGCTGTTGGTTTCGGCATAAAAGATGCAGCAAGTGCCAGAGCCGTGTCTGCAGTTTCGGACGGCGTTATCGTCGGTAGTGCCATTGTAAAAATTATTGAAAACAATATTGATGATGCTGATACAATCACCCATGAAATAACTGCGCTTTTAACTTCAATGCGCCAAGCAATGGATGCATAATTGACATACATTTGAGCTATGTTGCACCAAAAATAGTAGGATTTTATTATGAGTTGGTTTGAAAATTTAATTCCGTTACGTATTCGTACCGATGTCACAACGGCAAAAAAGAAATCAATCCCAGAGGGCTTATGGCATAAGTGCCCTGCTTGTAAAACAGTTCTCTACAAAGCTGATTTAGAAATAAATTTAGAAGTCTGCCCAAAGTGTTATCACCATGAACGCATTAGTGGACGCAAGCGTCTCGACTATTTTCTAGATAAAGAAAACCGTGAAGAAATCGCTGCCAATGTAACACCCATTGACATTTTAAAGTTTAAAGACAGCAAAAAATATAAAGACCGCCTAAGCGCTGCCCAAAAATCAACCGGCGAAAAAGATGCGTTGATCGTCATCAAAGGCCAAGTACATGGCGTACCATTAATCTCAGCAGCTTTTGATTTTCGCTTTATGGGTGGTTCGATGGGTTCTGTGGTGGGCGAGCGATTCGTGCAAGGTGTGAATGCAGCGATTCAAGCTAAAATACCTTATATTGTGTTTTCCGCCAGTGGTGGAGCACGCATGCAAGAAGCCCTTTTCTCACTCATGCAAATGGCTAAAACCAGTGCTTCACTGACGAAACTTTCTGACGCTGGTTTACCCTTTATATCAGTCTTAACCGACCCCACTATGGGTGGTGTTTCAGCCAGCTTTGCCATGTTAGGTGATGTTATTATTGCCGAACCTAAGGCACTAATCGGCTTTGCAGGGCCCCGTGTTATAGAGCAAACAGTTGGCGAGACACTCCCCGAAGGTTTTCAACGAAGTGAATTTTTAATAGAAAAAGGTGCGGTAGACCGTATTATCCCACGCCAAGAATTACGTCAAGAAATTGTTGACCTTCTCTGCATGCTCACCCACAAACCACGCCCCGCAAATATGCAAGAAGTTGACGCTATTCCTAGCCCAAAGCCCGTTCCTAAAGAGGCAAAGATAGAAGTGGCTGGTGCTGACAAAGACGCTGAAAAGAAATAACGCCATATTCAGTTAGCGACAAGCCCCATATAAAAAACACTCAACTATGAAAAAAACCTTAGATGATTGGCTTAATTGGCAAGAAAATTTACACCCCACCGAGATCGACCTTGGCTTAGCTCGAATTCATCAAGTTGCTGAAAGACTTGACGTGTTAAGCCCTAGCTTTCCAATCATTACCGTTGCTGGCACCAATGGTAAAGGTTCAAGCGTAGCTTTTTTAGAGGCGATTTTAATCGCAGAGGGTTACACCACTGGCAGTTACACCTCCCCTCATCTCATCCACTATAACGAACGAATAAAGCTATCAGGCATCAGAGCTAGCGATGCACAAATCATCACGGCATTTAAAGAAATTGATAATGCCCGCAAAGACATTAGTTTAAGTTATTTTGAATTTGGCACGCTCGCAGCCATGCTTATTTTTAATCAACAAAAAGTCGACGTGGTGATTCTTGAAGTAGGCTTAGGCGGCAGACTAGATGCCGCCAATTTATGGGACACCTCGCTAGCAATCATCACCAGTATAGCCATAGATCATGAGAGCTGGCTCGGAAATGAACGCGAGGCTATCGGCAAAGAAAAAGCAGGTATTATGCGGGCAGATACACCCGTGATTTGTGGCGACCCTGACCCACCCGATTCAATTAAGTCCATAGCGCTAAAGGTTAAAGCCACCTTACATCAAATAAATAGGGATTTTTCTTTTCAAAACCATGCAAATACTACATGGACATGGAAAAGCAATAAAAGACACTATCAGTTACCTCTACCCACTTTAAAGGGTGAGTTTCAATTGAATAACGCAGCCACAGTCATTGCAGGGTTACAGTCACTATCTAAACATCTTCCCGTATCAATCGAGTCGATTAAAGCAGGACTTAAAAAGGCTACTATCATGGGTCGTCTGCAGCTTATTCATTCATCCCCCGACTGGCTCGTTGATGTAGCACATAACCCGCATTCTGCATTAGCACTATCAATGTATCTTGATGAAAAGCCAACCAAGGGAAAAACCTTCGCGCTCTTTTCTATGTTAAAAGATAAAGACATCAAGCAAGTTTTATCAATAATGAATAAACAGATAGACGAGTGGCATATTGTAAGTCTTGAAGGCTCACGCGGAATAACAACAAAAGCGTTAACCCAAATAATGAAGAGCGCCAATATTAAATCAAAAGTAATTCCACATGAGTGTTTTTCTGAAGCTGTCCAAAGCCTAAAAAAAGACTGTAAAAACAAAGATAAAGTAGTTGTTTTTGGCTCTTTTCTGGTAGTATCCAATGTTATAGAAATATGGGGTTCATAAAGTCAGTTATTACTGCTTTGCCCCCCCCCCAAATACAAACGAAAACTTAAGGGAGTAGTTAATAAAATGGAAAGTTCAATGATGAAACGTGGAATTGGTGCTGTGGTATTGGCCGTAATTGCCGCATTACTATTAGCCTATTTATTGAAAGGGAAAAGCACGGAGCGACAAGAAGTTGTTGACATGCAACTGCCCGGCACTCCTGAAATGAATATTCCGAGCTTATCCGAAGCTGGCGATACAGTTGCATCAGCTACCGCAGATGCTGGAAGCTCTTTGAGTAACGCTAGCACAGCTATTGTAGCATCTGCCGTTGGCGCAGGTGCGGCTGTTGCTGGGTCGGTAAACTCTACCAACAACAAGGCCGCTGCAATTATTGTAAGTTCTGACGGCATAGGCGATGCGGCAGGAGGAAACACACAAAACCCTGGATTTTCGATTCGACCTTCACAAAGCAATGAACAACGTAAAGTTGTAGATAACACCACCGCTAAAAAGCAAGTTGTCGCTAAGAAAGAAAAATACAAACCTCGCCTCATCGAAGAAAAGAAAAAGAAAGTCGTTAAAAAAGTAAAAAAAGCACCTTCAAAGCCTAAAAAAGTAGCTAAAGCAGAAACCAAAAAAACCACAAAAGTTGCAAAAAAAGCAGCACCTAAGTCCGTTGCACCCAAAGCTGCATCTATTGCAACAGCTGCGCCTGCTGGAAAATACTCAATTCAGCTCTTAGCAACCTCAAGTAGCTCACGCGCCAGCAAGCTTTCAAAGACGATGAAGTCTGAGGGTTATACAACCTTTATCACTGAAACCAGCAACAACAATAAAGTTTTGTACCGCGTTCGCGTAGGTGGTTACGGCAATAGAAACAAAGCTATTCAAGCGCAAGCATCGATGAAACGCCGTTATGCAAAAAACTTCTTTGTTCAAAACAGCCTTGTTGTTAGTAAATAATTTAACACTTTAAGACCGGCCAGAGACTATTCTTATGGATATTAATTATATCGATGTGGCAATTGTTGTCATTGTTCTAATTACTGCTTTGATTGGTTTTATGAGAGGCTTTGTTTGGATGGCAATTTTTCTTGCCACTTGGGCGGCGGCTATTCTCTTAGCTTACAGCTATAAAGAGCAACTTGCTCCTTTGCTGCCTTTCAAACTGGATAATGAAACCTTACAACTTGGGTTATCCTTTTTGATTATTTTTATTGGCACACTGATTACTGGCGCCATTATTAATTATTTATTTAGTAAAGCTGTTTCCGCAATTGGGCTAGGTACTTTTGACCGTATTTTAGGTATGGGTCTCGGGGTTGTTTTAGGGGCTCTTGGTGTTACCTTAATTACGATGTTATTAAGTTTTACTGAATTACCCCGTCAGGATATGTGGACAAAGTCGAAGTTAATTCCACAATTCAAAGAAGCGGCTGAATGGATTAAAACCCTAGTTCCTGAGAGTATGAATGAATATATTGATAAGAATATTCCTACTAGCTCGACTGACAGTAAGTTAATGGATGATACCGCTGGAACAGCTATCCTTAAACCTAGTTCAGAAACACCAGTGAATAATAAACCAACAGACCTCCAAACGCTCCCCGCCCAATAAATAAACACCCTTTCTAAACACGGATCCCAAGCATGTGTGGAATAATCGGCATCGTTAGTAACGAAGCAGTTAACCAAGAATTATACGATGGACTCTTAGTCCTTCAGCACCGCGGACAAGATGCCGCTGGAATAGTTACCAGTGATGGAAAGCGGCTTTATATTCGCCGCAAAAATGGCCTTGTAACTGATGTGTTTCACGAAAACAGCATGCGCCGACTTGTTGGCAATATGGGCATTGGTCATCTACGCTACCCGACTGCAGGCTCCTCATCTAACTCAGAAGCTCAGCCTTTTTATGTGAATTCACCCTACGGTATTTCATTAGCGCATAATGGTAATTTAACTAACGCACATGATTTAAAAAAAGAACTCTACAAAACGGATAGACGACATATCAATACTAACTCTGACTCTGAAGTATTACTTAATATTTTTGCCCAAGAGCTACAGCACTATAAAGAATACCGCGTAACACCCAGTGAGATTTTTTCCGCCGTTAGTGGTGTGCATAAACGCTGTAAAGGTGCTTACGCTGTAATCGCTATGATCACACGTGATGGCGTGGTAGGTTTTCGAGACCCTTACGGTATCCGACCTTTAGTATATGGCAAACGTGAAACAAAAAAGGGTACTGACTATATGCTCGCCTCAGAAAGCGTAGCACTCGTCACCCAAGGCTATGAAATCGTGCGTGATATTGAGCCAGGTGAAGCCATATTTATTAGCCATGAAGGTAAAGTGCATACCCAACAATGTGCAGACAACCCTGTCTATAACACCTGTATTTTTGAATATGTCTACTTTGCACGTCCAGACTCCGTGATTGATAATGTATTTGTCCATAAGGCTCGTATGCGTATGGGTCACAACCTTGCTGAAAAAGTCATACGCGAATGGGAAAATCATGATATTGATGTTGTGATTCCAATACCTGATACCAGCCGTACCTCCGCACATGAAATGGCACTTACTTTAGGTGTGCCTTATCGTGAAGGCTTTATCAAAAACCGTTACATCGGTCGCACTTTTATCATGCCAGGGCAAACACTACGCAAAAAATCAGTACGCCGAAAACTTAACCCACTTGATATTGAGTTCAAAGGTAAAAATGTTATGTTAGTTGATGACTCCATTGTTCGCGGCACAACCTCGCAAGAAATTGTCCAAATGGCTCGGGACTCTGGTGCTAAAAAAGTTTATTTTGCCTCAGCTTCACCTGCGGTACGTTACCCCAATATCTATGGTATCGACATGCCAGCAGCGAACGAACTTATTGCACATGGAAAAACAGAAGCTGAAGTCGCTACAGCTATCGGAGCTGACCGTCTTGTCTATCAAGAACTTGATGATTTAATCGCAGCAATTACTGCCGGCAATACAACATTAAAAACCTTTGACTGCTCTGTTTTTACAGGCAAATATGTTACTGGTGAGTCAGATGGATATTTCACTGACTTAGAAGAAAAAAGGGCCGACCAAAGTAAAGAAGAGCAGCATGAAGATATGGTTGCGATTGATTTATCAGACAGTGATTAATCATTATATTAATATTCATGATACAAGCGATCAAACTCTCTCTGCCCCATTACTTAATATTATTAATGACTTAAGAGATCATTTTAAACAGCAGCTTAATCAGCCCTTCATTATAATCGTGGCCAATGAGCAATTACTATTGCTCATTGATAACAATAAAATAATACAACGCTCCATCATCTCAACGGCTAAAGCGGGCCTAGGTAACCACAAAAATAGTTACCAAACCCCATTAGGTGTTCATGAAATCAGTCACTGTATAGGTGATAATGTTGAACTAGGCACCATTTTCAAAGGCAGAGTCAACACCCACAAATGCGCTAAAATTCTAACCCAGCCTCAGCAGTGCAGTAATGAGGATAATATAACGACAAGAATACTTTGGCTTAGCGGGCTAGAAGAAAGTGTGAATCTCGGAGGCGAGGTTGATACGCATAAGCGTTTTATTTATATTCACGGGACTGACGAAGAAGGGCAACTAGGAAAACCAGTCTCTCATGGTTGTATCCGTATGGCAAACCACGATATTATCAAACTTTTCTCCAAAGTGGGGGTTGGCACATTAGTCAATATAATTCGCTAATCCAAACGTATACCAGAAAAAGCCGCACGTAAATACTGGACCATTGAAACCACCGTTAGCACTGTTGCAATCGCCAAAAACACCAGACCAACTTCACGTAACGGCGCACCCCACAAATCCTGATTATAAAGTAAAAATATTAGCGCTAATATTTGGAGTACCGCTTTAACTTTGCCGATGTAGGCGACCGCAACTTTTCCGCGCTCGCCAATTTCAGCCATCCATTCGCGTAATGCGGATATGGTAATTTCACGAGAGATAATAACAATCGCCGCAAGTGTAATCCAGATCATCCCTTCGCGTTCAACGATTAACAAAAGCGCTACAGATACCAATAACTTATCCGCAACAGGGTCAAGAAAAGCACCAAAACGAGACTCCTGATTAAACTTACGCGCTAAGTAACCATCAATTAAATCAGTTAAACCCGCTAAGCCGAAAATTGTTGATGCTGTCAGCGGCATATCTAAGTAAAAAAATAAAACAATTAATGGAATCGCTACTATCCGCAGGATGGTTAGAAAAATAGGAATATTTAAAGTCACTGTATCACTTCAAGGTTGTTAGTTTAGTGAGCTAATTAAGAAGTGATACTTTCAAAGACAGTATTCTCACAAGCTTAATTAGCATGAAGGCTATCATAAATCTTTTCCGCCAATTGCGCACTAATTCCCTTCACTTTGCTTAATTCATCAACACTTGCACGCGTCACTGCACGAATGCCGCCAAATTGTTTTAAAATATTTTGACGGCGTTTAGACCCTAGCCCAACGATACCTTCTAGTGGTGAGGTATTACGCGCTTTTTGTCGACGTTGCCGATGCCCAGTAATAGCGAAACGATGCGCTTCATCGCGTACCTGCTGAATCAAATGCAAAGCGCTAGAGTGTGCGGGCAGCTCAATTTTTTGCTTGCCTATTGTTAGTGTATCATTATCTTGTCGTCGGCCTTCCCCTTTGGTGATACCAATAATATCCACACCGCTTATTTGCAAGTCTTGTAAAACGTCTACTGCTTGAGTAACTTGCCCTTTACCACCATCTATAAATAAAATATCGGGTAATTTTACTTCGCCTTCGAGTACTCTTTTAAAGCGCCGCCTTAATACTTGATTCATCGCTGCATAATCATCGCCGCCAACAATTCCTTCAATATTGTAACGTCGGTACTCTGATTTTATCGCACCTTCTAAACCAAATACAACACAAGATGCCACGGTCGCTTCCCCCATCGTGTGCGAGATATCAAAACATTCCATACGGGCCGGAATATAATCTAAATTTAATTCTGTTTGCAATGCAATGATGCGTTTTTGTATCCCTGCTTTTGAGGCTAAGTGAGTGCTTAAAGCATGTTGTGCGTTACGTAACGCCATCGACATCCAACGCGAACGGTCACTTCGAAGTTTATACGACAGCAATACTTTACGTTCAGCTTTTAAACGTAACATTTCTAGCAAGAGTTTTTTATCCTCTGGCTCATGACTGGTTAAAACCTCCGCTGGCATCTCCCGTTGCAAGTAATACTGTGCGATAAATGAAGACAATAAAAGGGATTCATCCAATGGCTTCTCATTAAAGTTAGTGGGTACTTTTGGAAAGAAATTTTTATTACCTAAGTTGTTACCGTTACGAATCGTAATCACTTGCACACTAGCAACCTCAGATGCGAACTGACAGGCGATAACATCAACATCACCCTGCCCACCACTAATACTTTGTTGTTGTGATACTTGACGTAGTTTTTCAATTTTATCTCTGTAAAGTGCCGCCTCTTCAAACGCTAGCTGCGACGAAGCAGCATCCATCTGTTGCACCAGTTCATCAATCACCTGTTGCGACTTACCTTCTAAAAATTGTACGGTATGGCGCACACCTTGTTGATACTCTTGCTCACTAATTTCCTGCGTACACGGTGCGGTACAGCGTTGAATTTGAAACTGTAAACAAGGGCGAGAACGATTACTAAAATAGCTATTCTCACATTGACGAACTTGAAATAACTTTTGTAGTAAATTTAATGTTTCTCGAACTGCCCCTGCACTGGGGTACGGCCCAAAATATTGCCCTTTGGATTTTCGAGAACCACGGTGAAAGGTTAAGCGAGGGTATTGGTGTTTGGATAAATAAATATAAGGATAACTTTTATCATCACGCAATAAAATATTGTAGCGCGGATGATGCTTTTTGATTAAATTGCTTTCAAGCAATAAGGCTTCTGCCTCTGTCCCCGTGATGGTTATTTGAACATCACGAATCTGCTTAACCATTGAGTAGATTCGAGAATTTACTAAGTTTGACCTAAAGTAGCTGGAGACTCGATTTTTTAAATCTTTAGCTTTGCCCACATAAAGGATTTTATCATCCACCGATAACATGCGATACACACCGGGCTTATGCGGCACTGTTTTTAGAAAAGTTTTGCTGTTAAATGAATCTTCGGTCATGTTTGTTAAGGGGATTTTTTACCATGAAGCCATGAAGTTAAAAGATAAAGCAACACCTTTGATTCACTCACTTCGTGGTAATTTTAATAGTGACGAACCAAACAGTTTAAAACTTAATTAAAGCAGAGCCCCATGTAAATCCGCCACCAAAAGCCTCTAACAGGATTGTATCACCCCGTTTTATTCGCCCATCGCGTACCGCCACATCCAATGCCAGAGGCACAGATGCCGCAGAGGTATTACCATGTTCATCCACCGTTACCACGACTTGATCCATCGACATTTTTAATTTTTTAGCGGTAGCTTTTATAATACGAATATTAGCTTGATGCGGTACCAACCAATCCACATCAGATTTTTCTAAATTATTGTACGCCAATGTTTCATCAACAATTCGTCCCAAGGTATTAACTGCTTTACGAAAAACTTCATTGCCTTTCATTTGTACAAAAGCACCACCTGAATCTAGCAAAACTTTATTTTTAGATAAACCACCTTTGCTATTCAACAGGCTTTCAAATTGACCATCAGCATGCAAGTGGGTTGATAAAATACCGGCTTCTTCGCTGGCTTCTAAAATAACTGCACCCGCACCATCAGCAAATAAAATACAGGTTCCACGATCCGTCCAATCCACAATGTTTGATAAGGTCTCTGCGCCCACCACCAACACACATTGATTCGAGCCGCTTTTGATGAACTTATCAGCAATGCCCAAAGCATAAACAAAACCCGTACAAACGGCGGCAACATCAAAAGCTGCACAACCCGATTTAATGCCGAGCCGCCCTTGCAATAAACAAGCAGTGCTTGGCCAAATTAAGTCAGGGGTACTGGTTGCGAGAATAATTAAGTCGATATCATCAGCAGTTTTTCCTGCCATTTCCATCGCGCGCTTTGCCGCGACTTCAGCAAGATCACAAGTGGTTTGGCCATCTTCTGCAATATGCCGCTTTTCAATGCCAGTACGCTCAACGATCCATTCATGCGAGGTATCCACCATTTTTTCAAGGTCATGGTTAGTTAATACCTTTTCAGGTAAATAACTGCCGGTGCCTGTGATACGTGAATACATGATTTTTCCCTTTATTGGCTTATCATAAAAATAATGATAATGGCTAATCAACCAAATGTTTTTGTAAATGCTTTTCGATTCTACTTGGTACTTTTTCCATCACTGCTTTGCGCGCAATACCGATTGCATTAGCAAATGCGACACTATCAGCGCCACCGTGGCTTTTAATCACAATGCCTTTTAAACCTAAGAAACTAGCACCATTATACCGGCGATGATCAAAGCGACGACTAAATGCTTTTAACACAGGGTAAGAAACTAACGCGGCTAATTTGCTAAAAACATTTTTCTTGTAGCCACGCTTAAGCTCTTGTGACAGCATTTTGGCTAAGCCTTCAGTGGTCTTTAACGCCACATTGCCTACAAAGCCATCACAAACAACTACATCAACATCACCGTGAAAAACATCATCCCCTTCAACAAATCCGATGTAGTTAAACTCACCACTTTGGAGGCGCTCATGAGCTGCTTTAACTTGCTCATTACCTTTAATATCCTCTTGGCCAATATTGAGTAAGCCTACCTTAGGTTTAGGCAACCCATCAATTGCACTTACTAACTCTGAGCCCATTACAGCAAACTGGTACAAATGCTCTGAAGATGAATCAATATTAGCACCTAAATCTAGCATATAGGTATGACCATCCACAGCGGGGATAGCGGTACATATGGCAGGTCGATCTATCCCCGGAAGCATCCGTAATACAAAACGCCCGGTTGCCATCAGGGCCCCAGTATTACCTGCACTCACCGCCGCATCAGCATCACCTGACTTAACCAAATTAATCGCCACCCGCATCGAAGAATCTTTTTTACCCCTCAGAGCTGCTGCGGGTGCTTCATCCATCGTAACGATTTGTGTAGCGTGCTTAACTATGAGTCGTTCGTTATTGACTTGTTTGTGCTTTTCAAGCTCAGCTTTTAGCTGTGTTTCATCGCCCACAAGAATTAAAATTGAATCATTATGCTCTTTTAAAAACATCAATGCGGCCGGCACAACGGCTTCAAGGCCATTATCACCACTCATGCTATCTATTGCGATACGAAATAAAGAATCCATTTTAGTATTGACTCTACCTATTATTCTTTAAAGAACTATGATTATAAGATCTTTGCACGCGGCGAAAGCGCAAGCCCAATATTGTATCGGCTAGTCATTCAATCTCTTTTGAATAGACTACTAGCCAATTATTAAGCGAAAGCTAGCTATCAAGTTATTCACTTAAAAATAGCGGTAAGCTCGCTAAAACGAGATGCCATTTCACTGCTTAAGACGAAAAATGAAGCAAAAAAAGTTTATTGAAAAGTTTTTTACTCATCATCTAACACTTACAAAGCATCATTATACTACAAGACTAAACCTACCAGAAATTTTACAACAAGTACTATGAAAAATCGCGGGACATGCCCGCGATTTTTTTAAAACTTTAAATGACCGCTATAAAGCCTATTCGTCATCATCTTCATCATCCATTTCTACGGGAGATGCGATAACCTGGCGACCACGGTAAAAACCATCAGGCGTCATGTGATGACGTATATGCGTCTCACCTGATACTGGATCAGTTGATAATGTTGGGTTACTGAGTGAATCATGTGAACGACGTTGACCGCGACGCGAACGTGTTACTTTACTTTTCTGTACTGCCATGGGATTTCTCCGTTTTGTAGATACTAGATAACCTAGAACCTACTATTTTTAATGTAAGGTTTTATTGTTACGAGATAGTTAAATGATTAACTATCCAATTTTAAATCTTTTAATACCGCAAAAGGATTTTGTTTTCCTTCAGACTTTTGCTCTTCACTGTCTTCAGGCAGTGATTCAATCAAATCACGTACTGGCTGACAATCATCATGCGAAACTACAAAAGGCACCGCTAACAGTATTTCATCTTCCAAAAAGTCATTGACAAACAACAACTGATCTTCAACCAACCATGTATCGTACCCTTCTTGCAAGCGTTCTGCTTGCTCATCACTACTGACTAAAACAACATCAAAACTGATTGTTAGTGACTCTTTCTTTGCCTCTAAACAACGCTGGCAAATCATCTCGAAGTCAGTACTGATATTTCCTTTAATAACAGGAAGTTTCGTATCCGTGCGAGTAAATTCAAGATGAACGTTCACCAAGCGTTGTTTAGCGTTCTCCTCTTCACTAGAAGGCTTAAAAAGTAACTCACTAACACGCTTAAAATCACTTAAGGGTATACGCCCATCAAATAGCCTACCCTGTTCGACAAGACGAAAAGGATCAACTTCGACAGGTAAACGCTGAATACTACTAACATTCGACATAAGCGCGGGATTATAAGTAGCTAGAGTGCATGAGTAAAGCCTTTTTCCATGTGTTTTTTCGATGTTCTCCCTACACACTCCCCCTAACCCCCTAGATAGAACCGCAAACGAGAGTTCAAGACTTTGGTTTCACAAGATATTTCAAAAATAGCCGTTTTACCCGTAGATTTAGTGAGCGCTGCTACACTCAATTATGCTTTAGCGCAATCGGAAAATTTCGGGATGTTTTGTGGACCCAAAGGCTTGTACTATCGTCGTGCTATCTATCTGAGGGTTAGGGCTCACTAGCCACTTTTTAATTTACTCAGGAAAGCTTACAATGCATTCCTTCTTAAATATCAAAACTAACGATTAATGACTAAAAGCTACCATAAAGATATTGTACTTGGTTCAACCTCACCTTTTAGAAAAGAATTGCTTGAACGCCTCCAACTCACGTTTATTACGGACTCACCCAATATTGATGAAACCCCGCTAACAAACGAGACACCTGAGGACTATGTTAAACGGCTCTCTTTAGAAAAAGCACAAGCTGTTGCAAAAAATCACCCCAATGCGCTTATTATTGGCTCAGATCAATGCTCTGTTCTTAATAATTCTATTAGAGGCAAACCAGGTAATCATCAAAATGCGGTAAAACAATTAACCGAAAGCTCCGGAAAAAGGGTCAGCTTTCTAACAGGTCTTTGCCTTTATGACACGCATGATGCAAGTTATCAATTGGACATGATTCCCTTTCATGTGGATTTTAGAACACTAAACAGCAAAGAAATCGAGTCATACCTATTGCAAGAAAAGCCTTATGCTTGTGCTGGCAGCTTTAAGTCTGAAGGTCTAGGCATTACACTATTTAAACAACTGAATGGCAATGACCCAACCTCGTTAGTGGGTCTACCCTTAGTTCGCCTATCTGAAATGCTTCGCTCAAAGGGACTTCTCCTTCCATAATATTAGATATGGGACCTTAATCAAAATAACTATTAAATTGAGACCTATCAAAGACAAATCCACTAAAACATTATAACTTATTACACACACTAACCTTAAAAACATTCAGGAAAACATTCATGTCATACACGCTTACTGCAAATCTAAATCAACCTATTGATGAAGCAATCGAAACCCTTAAAGCCACTTTAATGACGCATAAACTCGGCATCGTCAGCGAAGTTAACGTACAAGCTACCATCAAAAACAAGCTCAATGAAGATATTGCACCCTACCGAATTTTAGGTGCCTGCAACCCAGGCATGGCAAAAAAGATTATCGAGGCAGCACCTGAGGCTGGCGCATTATTACCTTGTACAATAGTAGCGCGTGAAGAAGATGGAAAAACTATCTTCCACTTTATGGCACCTGAGCCAGTACTAGGACTAGAGAGCAACGCTGTTGTACAAGAAGTTGCTAAGCTTGCTACCACACATATTAACGCGGCTATTGATGACCTAAATAAGTTATAGCTCACTCGAACAGCCATTAACCCCAATAAAAAAGCCCCTAGTTTAAATACTAGGGGCTTTTTTATTAGAGCTTTCACATAGAGTAACTTTTAGAATGGAATATCATCATCAAAATTATCAAAATTCTGTGGTGCTGCACTTTGAGCCGGAGCTGCTGCCTGTTGTTGCTGGGGCGCACCACCACCTTGTTGCGGCTGTTGTCCTTGCTGTTGAGAAGGTGGCGGACTAAAGTCACTACTACCGCCAGCTTTGCCACCTAACATGGTCATTTCTCTGGCGACAATTTCTGTACTATAACGATCTGCACCGCTTTGGTCTTGCCATTTATTGGTTCTTAACTGACCTTCAATATAAACCTGTGAGCCTTTACGCAAGTATTCACCCACGATTTCAGCAAGGCGATTAAAAAACACCACACGGTGCCATTCAGTTTTCTCTTTTTTCTCACCGCTTGCTTTATCTTTCCAGTTTTCGGTTGTAGCAATACTAATATTGGTTACTGCACCGCCGCTGGGCATGTACTTTACTTCAGGATCTTGCCCTAGGTTGCCAATTAGTATTACTTTATTCACGCTTGCCATATTTCTTTTCCTTGATGATTTTTGCCTAGTTTACTGTATCGACCAAACTAAATCACGGTTTTAGTTTTTGCCTAATAGCTGATTTTTTAAACTCGCCTGCGCAGGCTTATTAGACAACCAAATACCAAATAAAGCCCGCTTAAAAGGCAAGCCTTTAATCGTCGCTAATACTTTTTTATTTTTTATAATTTGTGTACCCGTGGCAGGGTTATAGACTAAATCCATAATATCGCCTTTATTAACTTTATCACTAAATGCTGCTTTTAAAAGCTGATCAATTTGAGGTTGTATTGGTGCAGTTTTTCCGCCGGTTGCATTTTTAAAACCTTGATTAAGGGCATGTTTCATCTTAGATGCGCTTGCAAAGCCCGAAACGATATTCATGCGAATTGCCATCGGTTCATTTGCTGCCATTATTTGCTGCGCATTCTTGTTCTTTTTTTGTAAATAAAGACCAGCATGGTAAATCGACAGTATAAATTTGGTCCGCGTACCGACACCATTTAAAACTAAATTTTTACCCGCTACATTCAGGGTATTAGGAATAGTGTTCAAAGCATAGGCGCTAAAAGATCCTAACAACATAACAGTAACTAGGAACAACGAAAAAAAACGCGCAAAAAAAGTCATTTTATACTCCAATAATTAAAAGATTTCATCTTATTATAGCCTAAATTCACATTGGTATAATGACTGTCCACTTTCTTGATATTTTTTCTCAAATAAAGTTAATGGCGTTTTAGGCTCTACCACTTTCATAATTGGTTTTTGATTGAGCTTTTCAACGGGTCGGCTCTTTAACCCAAATTCCAGTGCCATACAAAACTCTTCGACATACACAGACCAGTTTGAGCGTAAAATCAGACTCCCGCCTAATGAAAACAATAATGGAAAAGCAGGATGACCGTGCCAACGACGTTTTAAGTGTTTAGATTTTGGATATGGGTTTGGGTAAAGAATAAAATGTTTATCCAGTTTCCAACCTTCTGCCACTGCTAATGACCAAAAGTCGGAACATTCAGCTTGCACCAGTAGGACATTTTTCGGCATCGACTTATTATATTCTTTGCTAAGCCGCGCAGCAGAACGATCAATTCCAACCACCAAAGCATGTGAGTTTTGTTGTGCAATAATGCCTGTACTCATCGCAGTACCACAACACGAGTCAAAAATTAGCGGATGATCACCAGCAAGGCTTGTAGATACCTGTTGTTTTACAGCATCAAACGCATCCTGAGTATGCTGAGCAATGGGTTTTTGATAATCTGTAGAAAAGTGTTTAGTAACCAGCTGCTCAAGATTCTTATGAATGCTATTTTGAGCATCCATTATTCTTCTTGATGACTGAGCAAGCTGTTGCTGACTCAGGTTATTTTTAGCGGGCATGAATCTCTTTTAAGAAATCTAGGTTCACATAACCAAAACCTACCGCATCACCTTCAATAACTTTAAATGACTCATTTGGCTCACCATATTGATCTAAGACAATTTCAGCACCACTAAAATCGTCATCTTTGGTATAACCGTTTATGGTAATAATCGTTTTTAAATTTGCAGCTAACGATGATTTAACTCCATTCAATGAGTCTTCAAATGCCAAACAGTTTTCAGGCTTAATAGCCATTTTCTGCATCGCCCAGATATAAATATCAGGAGCAGGTTTTTTAGCAGGAACGATATCCCCTGCTGCAATCACTTCAAACCAATCCAAAGACTCCTTACCCAAGGTCGCACTTAATAAGTAATCAACATTAGCAGGCGTTGTCGTCGTTGAAATCGCTAACCGCAAACCCGCCTCACGTGCCTCATTAATTAAACGCTCAACCCCCGAACGCAATGGAATCGCCCCAGATTGTAATAACTCTAAATAAAAGTGAGTCTTACGCTGATGTAAACGCGCTGCAAAGTCAGTAATATCTTCATCTAGCTCATAGTCTTTAAGAAACTTTTCAATATACAGGCGAATCCGCTCTTTACCACCCGTAACTTGAAGTAACTCTCCATAGAGTTCGACCGTCCAATCCCAGTCAAGTCCTGCTTCTTCAAACGCTTGATTAAACGCCACACGATGACCATCTCTCTCCGTATCCGCTAAGGTACCATCGACATCAAAAATAAGTGCTTCTAACTGGCTCATAGGTTTTCTCTAAAGTAATTAATATGCGGCGCAGTATAGCAATAAGTTTTTCCAAGATAAGATAACTATCAAAATTAGTAGGCTTTATTTATAAGCCGAGTACTTCTCAGGCCATCGACCCTGCCAACGCATCACGTAATTGTCTACTACTGCCAGCAATCCTACAAACTAGCAAATTAAAAATAAATATCTCACAGACTCACTACGCGTTAAAATAACTTTAGATACCACTAAAGTTAAGGATATAACACATGCAAACTATCACAATAACTCAACCGGATGATTTACACCTTCATGTACGTGATGGGCAAGCCTTACAAAGCGTCGTACCCGATACTGCAAAGCAATTTGCGCGGGCGATTATAATGCCGAACTTGGCAGAACCTATTACCAGCGTTGCACAAGCAAGCAACTATAGAGACCAAATCCTCAGTGCCAGCCAAGGCACAGGTTTTACACCTTTAATGACGCTGTACCTGACGGATAAAACAGATGCAGCAATCATCAAAGAAGTCAGCGAAAGCCAATTTATACACGCGCTTAAACTCTATCCCGCTGGTGCAACCACAAACTCAGATAAAGGTGTAACTGATTTAAAAAATATCACTCCCGCCTTAGAAGCAATGCAAAGTCTTGGCATTCCTTTGCTAGTTCATGGCGAGGTCACCGACCCTAGCATTGATATTTTTGACCGTGAACAGGTGTTTATCGATAGCGTTTTAACCCCGTTAATTAAGCAATTCCCCCACCTAAAAGTTGTACTTGAACACATCACTACTCAACAGGCAGTTGATTTTGTCAGCCAAGCCTCTGAAAATATTGTCGCCACTATTACTGCGCATCATTTATTGATGAACCGCAACGATATTTTTACTGGAGGAATTCGCCCACATCACTATTGTTTACCGGTACTAAAGCGCGAAACACATCGCCAAGCCTTAGTCACCGCAGCCACCAGTGGTAGCGCCAAATTCTTTTTGGGTACTGACAGCGCGCCACACCCACAAGATGCTAAAGAATCTGCCTGTGGTTGCGCGGGTATTTATACAGCCCTGCACGCAATGGAACTGTATACAGAGGCTTTTGATAATGCCAACGCATTGGATAAGTTAGAAGGCTTTGCCAGTTTTTATGGAGCTAATTTTTACGGACTAGAGCGAAATACCAAAACCATCACAATGAAGAAAGAAAAATGGCAAGTGCCTGAATCGATAGCTTTGGGTGATAAAACCGTTATTCCACTACGTGCTAATGAATTTTGCGAATGGAGGCTGGTGTAAACATAATTTGCTCGTTCAAAGTAATGAAACCTTAAAATTCAGCACGGGTTAAGGCTCAAAGCGTTAGCATTAAGCCAATAATAAAAATAATACGAGCCCCACCATGAAGTTATTCATTAACTTGTGCGCATTGCTATTAATTAGCTTTGCTACACTTACAACAACCAGCACCCACGCCATTGAAAATCGCCTATCCCCACTTGGCATTAATACCAACGAAGCCATGGATATTAACGCCAGCGTACCTTTCATTGATTTATTTCGACTAGCATCTGCTTTTAATGAATCTCGCCCTTGGCTTACCAAAGGTAAAGTGGTTTATGATAAAAATGGCTGGCCTTCTGAGCTTATTAAAGATGCACAAGCGGGTACCCGTTTTTTAAACAACATCCAAGCTGAGAGCATCCCTAAGGGTGTTTACTCGGTGATGTATCATGGGCAAGGTCGTATTCGTTATGGTGGAAACATTCAATTGCTTCGTCATTACCCGGGGCGTGATTTAATTCGTTTTCGCCCTGTTAAGAACCGTATTACTGGCACATTAACGATTACTGAAACCAATAAAAATAATTATATCCGTGATATTCGCATCATCATGCCTGGCGGCATCTGTAAAAATAAACCAATGAAGCGTGTCGCTGCTGCAAAAGATTGCGCGGGCAAACCGTTTCAATCCTTTGTGGGACATTATCAACGCCTCGTCTTTAATCCTGACTATTTAGAATTCATGAAAATTTTTCGAGTGATTCGTTTTATGAATATGTCAGGCATCACCCGCAATAACCTTACAAAGTGGGAAGATCGCCCACAGCTCGCCGATGCCACATGGGGAGGAAAAGAAGGAATACGCGGAATACCCCTTGAAATTATGATTTCATTGGCAAACAAATTAGATGCTGACCCTTGGATTAACTTACCCCATCGCGCTGATGATAACTTTGTAAAACAAACTGCCAGCATGGTAAAACGCCATTTAAAACCCAGCCTTAAAAGTTATATCGAATACACTAATGAAGCATGGAACGGTATTTTCTCACAAGCCCATTACATTCAAGAGAGAGGCGTATATTTAGTGCTAGACGCTAACCGCACCTACGCGGGTTTAAAATATTACTCCAAACGCTCTGTGGAAATATTTAAAATATGGGAAAAAGTCTTTGGAAATACTAGCCGCTTGGTTCGTGTAATGGGCGGCATGACAACTAATGTATCCATGACACATATGTTACTAGGTTTTCAAGATGCCTTTCGACATGTCGATGCATTAGCCATTGCGCCCTACTTTCATGCATCGCAACAAGCTGTTAAAAATGTTAAAAGCGTGAATGAAGTCTTCAAGCTTTTAACTTCACCGCGTAACAAGTACTCTATTCCCAGAACCATGAATATTGTTCGTACCCAAGCCAAAATTGTGGCGCGGTATGGCGTGGATCTAGTCGCCTATGAAGGTGGGCAGCATTTAGTTGCCTACGGAACGCATACTAATACCGAGGCGGGCAATGAATTTTTGATTGCGGCAAATAAAGATCAGCGCATGGCAAAACTGTACTATGACTTTTTAAAGGGCTGGAAAGATGCCGGCGGCAAGTTATTTGTAGCCTTTTCAGCACCACGTGAATACAACTGGATTGGAAGTTGGGGTATCAAAGAACATATTGCTCAACACCCGAACGATGCACCAAAGTATCGTGGCTTAATGTACTTTCAGAAAAAGAACCGTTGTTGGTGGAATGGCTGTGCCACTACACGCCCTATCGCACGTAAAAGCAAACCGTCATATAACCCAGGCTCACATGAAATGGCACGCCGTTTTAAACCAGTAATACCTAAGGTTGTTTCTATCAAACCAGCAACACGTAAACCTATCAAGCGCGGCAGTGTTGTGGCTCGTGTTTTTAACGATAAAAAGTAAATGGTTTAAGCATTTTAGATAAAATTGCGGCTGACGTATACTGTGCCGCATGAGTAAAAATGACAATATCATCAAACAAAGCAAACTCTGGGTAAAAGAGTTTGTTATCAAGCATAATATTTGCCCTTTTGCTAAACGTGAGTATGATAAAGAAAGCATCCATTTTGACGTAGTCAACAATAACAAAATAGAAAGCCAGCTCTATGCAGTTATTCAAGCTTGTAGCGAGTTGGATAATGATGATTCGATCGAAACAACGTTACTCATCTACCCTGTTGGACTCAGCCAGTTTGAGACGTATTTAGATTTTCTAGAATTAGCAAACCAGCTTTTATCTAAACAAGGCTACGAAGGACTTTATCAACTTGCCAGCTTTCACCCTGATTACTATTTCGAGGGTGTCGATAAAGATGATGCCAGTAATTACAGCAATCGCTCACCCTACCCTATGTTACATTTATTACGAGAATCAAGCCTAGAAAAAGCACTTGCGAGTTACCCTAACCCCGAGTTAATTCCTCAAAGAAATATTGGATATTTACAAAGAATGGAGGCAGAATCACTTGAAAAGTTACTAAAAAATCTTTCATAGAATTATTTCACTTGCATAGCTAGCTTTTCTTATCACTCTCCGGGTTACATTCAGACAACTCAGCATCCTTAAGCCCAGGAAGTGGCTCAAAATCAAACTCACCACCTAAGTGCCGCATCTGCAGACACATTTTATCCATACGCTCATCCATTTTATGGATATGATCTAACATTCTATTAACCGTTTTCGCTACAGGGTCTGTCATATCCTGGGTCGCACCATAAGCATCAAAACCCATTTTATGAGCGATCTCTTCGCGGTTTTTCTGAGTGACATCAGAAAGCACAACTTCTCTAGCTGGTACACCGACCACCGTGGTATTTTTTGGCACTTCTTTTACCACCACCGCATTCGAGCCAACACGCGCACCATCATTAATCATAATTGGGCCAAGTATTTTAGCCCCTGCCCCAACCACCACGTTATTCCCTAAGGTCGGGTGACGTTTGCCCGGATTCCAACTCGTTCCACCTAACGTCACACCATGATACAAAGAACAATCATCACCAATTTCAGCAGTTTCACCAATCACAATACCCATGCCGTGATCAATAAAAAAGCGCCGCCCGATTACAGCGCCGGGATGAATTTCTATCCCCGTAAATAAACGTGCCACATTGGACAAAACCCGCGCCAACCACTTAAAGCCCTTTTTTGATAAAGCATGACTAAAGCGATGCATAATGATGGCATGGACCCCAGGGTAAGTCGTAATCACCTCAAAGGTATTGCGCGCTGCAGGGTCACGATCAAATACGCAGGAAATGTCTTCTTTAATTCGGTTTAACATACAAAAACGGTCACTTAATATTTTACAATGCCTTTATAATAGCAAAATGAAAAATCTTGATGTGATTATTATCGGTGCTGGTGCTGCAGGCCTTATGTGCGCCATCGAAGCAGGTAAACGCGGCAGAAAAACCCTACTTTTAGATAAGGCCGATAAGGTTGGTAAGAAAATTCTTATCTCAGGAGGGGGTCGCTGTAATTTTACAAACATGTACACCAGCCCTGTTGATTATCTTTCAGAGAATCCACATTTTTGTAAATCTGCTTTATCGCGCTATACACCATGGGATTTTATTGCTTTAGTTGAAAAACATGGGCTGAGTTGGACAGAAAAGACGTTAGGGCAGTTATTTTGTGATCAAAAAGCAGGCGCGATTGTCAATATTTTATTAAATGAGTGCCAATCAGCCGGTGTTGAAATAGCACTAACACAATCCATAGAATCAATTGCAAAAGAAGGCGACCACTTTACCGTTACAACGCAACAACATAGCTACCAATCTACCAGCCTTGTTATCGCCACTGGTGGCCCATCAATCCCCGCTATGGGAGCTACTGATTTTGTGATGGCTATTGCACAACAGTTTTCACTCAACACAATCCCTTTTAAAGCAGGCTTAGTTCCATTTACGTTTACGCAACAAGCACTTGATTCATTTTATAAAGACTTATCCGGTATCTCTGTTTTCGTCGAGGTTTGCACCCAAAGCGGTGATTGTTTTAAAGAAAATATCTTATTCACCCATCGTGGCATTAGTGGCCCGGCCGTTTTGCAGGCCTCCTCCTACTGGCAACAAGGCGAGGCTATAACCTTTAACTTATTTCCCGATGAAAATATTTACGCATGGTTGATCACGCAACAGCAACAACACCCCAATGCAGAATTAAAAACAGTACTTGCGTATAAATTAGCAAAACGTTTGGCGCATAAATTATGCAATCAAGAAGGTACTAACCCGCAAAGTCCGCTTCAAAATACAGGGCACAGCAAGCCCATGAAAAGCTATAACGATCAAGAGCTAGAAACGATTTCACAGCAATTAAAAGCATGGGAAATCACCCCTGATAATACCGAAGGACTGCGTACGGCTGAAGTTTGCCTCGGTGGCGTTAATACGGATGAATTATCATCAAAAACCTTTGAAACCAAAAAAGCTAAAGGACTCTACTTTATTGGCGAAGGCGTTGATGTCACTGGTCACCTAGGTGGGTTTAACTTCCAATGGGCATGGGCATCTGGCTGGTGTGCTGGGCAAGTTGCTTAGGACTTTTTGGGAATTGTCCCATCTTTTTTAACTAAGTGATCATAGCGCGGCGCTTCTTCTGTAAAGACCGCTTTATATTCATTCATATTATCAATTAACATACGCTTAAATTCATTGCTAAAAAACTCGACCGCTCCATCAATTTCAGTTTCAAACTGTGCACGATCTTTTGAGTGTGATGCCACAACAAAGGATGAGAAACGCGCGCAAGCATAAATCATTGATGAACCAATTCGTGCACTGTCTTGCCCTTCACTTTCGTTATTCGCGAGGTCGATAAATTTATCGGCAATTTGACGGAACTCTAGATTTCTTTGATCTTGTGACATACACCGCTACCATGGAATAGAAAAAAGATATTTTAGCGTTTAATTGTTTTTTTTGCACGAATCCTTTATCTTCAAGTTGTTATTCAATAATTTTAAGGGGTCCCATTGAAAATCCCAAAACGGATACTTCCGCTGGTCGAAGACGGCTTAGTTAATGAGGTACTCAGTCGGCTCATGAGCGGCAAAGAAGCTGATATTTTCGTGGTACGTTGTGGCCATGAAATTCGTTGTGCCAAGGTTTATAAAGAAGCTGCACAACGCAGTTTTAAAAAGGCGGCACAATATACCGAAGGACGAAAAGTGCGCAACTCACGGCGTGCTCGTGCCATGGAGAAAGGCTCTAAATTTGGCAAGAAAGAACAAGAGAAAATTTGGCAAAATGCCGAAGTTGATGCGCTTTATCAACTAGCGGAAGCTGATGTGCGTGTCCCTGAACCCTACGGCTGCTTTGATGGCGTATTGCTGATGGAGCTCATTACTGATGAAAATGGCGATGTTGCACCGCGTTTGGGTGATGTCACCATGACAGAGGAAGAGGCCATTCGTAACTTTGCCATTATTATGCAAGATGTCGTAAGAATGCTGTGCACCGGCATGATACACGGTGATTTATCTGAATTTAATGTGCTACTCGACGAATACGGCCCCGTCATTATTGATCTACCGCAGGCTGTAAATGCATCAGCCAACAATAATGCCCAAGCCATGTTAGAGCGTGATGTACAAAATATGGTGAATTATTTTTCACAATTTGACCCTTACTTAAAAGATAGCAAATTCGGCAAAGAAATTTGGAAGTTGTACGAAGATGGTGAGTTAAAACCCGATACGATTTTAACAGGTGAATTTGAAGAAGACACTGAAGCTGCCGATGTTGATGATATTATGGTGCAGATTAAAGCCGCCTATGATGAGGAACAAGCACGACTGGAGCGCTTAAAGGAGAGCGAGGCTTAGCCTTCAACAAGGCTAAACTAAACGAACCGTATACTTTTCACCATTAAACTCAATAGTATCCCCTGAACTTATTTTTTTACGCTTACGTGTTTCAACCTGATCATTCACCAACACGTAGCCTTCTGAAATTACATGCTTTGCTTCACCACCACTGGATAAAATACTTTCAAATTTCAGTAACTTAAAAAGCTCAACAGGCTCTTGTGTAATCTCAATAATGGTCATTTATTTTATAACAATATTACTTAACTTATCCAAAGCACCTTCAACTTTATCCATAACTTTAGCTGCACCTTTAACGTTGTAGCTTTCTTTTAATGATTGAGGGCTATGGTAACTTAGCCAAACTTTACCCTCTTTATCTTTATAAACAGCAACGCGTAATGGTAAATCAAGCGAAACAGCAATATCTTGATTCATGAGTACCGTTCCACCTTTAGGGTTTCCAAAAATAAGGACTTCGGATTCATTCATTTTTAAGTCAGCACCCTGTGCATTTTTTTGATGATTAACGCGTGCAAATACATCCATGCCTTTTGATTTAACTAATGCTTCAAACTTATCCATCGTTTCTTTCACGCTATGAGCACTGGCTTTTTTTACAATTTCACCCGCAGAAGCCATGAAGGGAATGGATAAACAAACGGTTACGAGAATTTTAGGGAGTAATTTCATCGAAGTATCCTTTAAATATTATTAAGTTAAGTAATTATAAAACCTGAGTATAGGCTCTTTTATACGATTATATTAATGAGTTAGATCAATCTGCTAAATATATATCTTGTCATCAAGCAGTTTTAAGTCAACATGTGTTAATCCAACCCCATTACACGGCCCACCTGAACACTCACCATCTTCGATAGCAAAAGTTGCACCATGCAGTGCGCAGACGATATACTCATTGTTTTCATCAAGATATTGATCAGGGTTCCATTCCAAAGGTGCTTGCGCATGAGGGCACACATTTTCATAGCCGAAAACTTGATCGCCCTTACGCACAATAAATATGTCGGTCATCTTCCGTTTGATTTTAACGCTAAAACCCCGCGAATCTGGATCGGTTAATTCTGTAAGTTTACAAAGAAAGTTAGCTTCTTTACGCTTGCTCATTAAACCCCAACCTTTTCTTGCCATGTGTTCATAATATTGCAAAATAAATCAGCCGTTTTTTCAGTATCGTAAACCGCTGAATGTGCTTCATTAGCATCAAAATCAAAGCCTGCGGCCTTAACTGAACGCGCCAGCACTGTCTGTTTATATGCCATTGCTGCAAGTGTTACTGTGTCAAATGTACTAAAGGTGTGAAACGGGTTACGTTTCTTTTCTACCCGCGCCACCGCAGCGTTTAAAAAATTCAAATCAAACATCGCATTATGCCCAACTAAAATGGCTCGTTTACATTTATTAAGTTTGATTTCTTTGCGTACCAATGAAAATAATTCATCGAGGCATTGTTTCTCATCAACCGCTATCGCTTGGCGAAAAGGTAAATCAGGATCAATGCCATTAACTTCTAAAGAAGCTGGCTCAAGATTAGCACCTTCAAATGGCGAAACATGCCAGCCATAGGTTTTATGCGGGGTCAAAAAACCCTCTTCATCAAAACGCAATGTAACAGCAGCAACTTCCAATAGAGCATCGGTTTGATGGTTAAAGCCACCTGTTTCCATATCAATTACTACCGGTAAAAAACCCCGAAATCGCCCTCCTAATGGAGTGATTGACTCTGGGTCTTGCACAATGGTTTGACTCTCTTTATTTTGACTTGATAATAAAGGGTCATTTAAATCAGAATTCATCAGAAAAAAGCTCTTTGACAATCAATTAGGAGCTTACAGGAATGCTCCGCAAAATAACACCAACACAGGATCATTTATTCTTCGCTTATAAGGTACTGATAAACATACTGTTAATTTTTATATTCTTATTTTCAAGTAATTATGCTATGGTTTCACCTATAAAAACCCGCTAAATAAACACACAATGAGAGAACAATAATGAGTCAAGACAATATCAACGATGTTGACCCACAAGAAACGCTAGACTGGACTGAGTCTCTAGAAGCTATTATTGAAGCTGAAGGCGTTGAACGCGCGCACTATATCATTGAGCAATTAATTGATACTGCAAGACACAACGGCGCAAACCTTCCTTATTCAGCAAATACCGCTTACATTAATACGATTCCACCACATCTTGAAAAAGCCAACCCTGGTGACTTATCGATAGAGAGCCGAATCCGTTCTTATATTCGTTGGAATGCGGCTGCGATGGTCGTCCGCGCTAATCGTAAAAGCTCCGAGCTTGGCGGTCACATTGCCTCATTTGCTTCATCTGCTACCTTGTATGATGTGGGTTTTAATCATTTTTGGCATTCCCCCTCTTCTAAACATGGTGGTGACCTGATTTATTTTCAGGGTCATATCACTCCGGGTATTTATGCACGCTCTTTTATGGAAGGGCGTTTTGATGAAGAAACGATGGATACCTTCCGCCAAGAAGCTGGAGGGAAAGGCCTATCTTCCTACCCGCATCCTTGGCTAATGCCAGATTACTGGCAGTTCCCTACAGTATCTATGGGTCTTGGCCCACTCAAAGCCATTTATCAAGCACGCTTTATGAAGTACCTACAACACCGAGATATTGTAAAAACAGAAGATCGTCGGGTATGGTGCTTTGTAGGCGATGGTGAGGTCGATGAGCCTGAAACGTTAGGTGCAATCTCATTAGCGGGTCGCGAAAATCTTGATAACCTAACATGGGTAATCAACTGTAACTTACAACGTCTCGATGGCCCTGTACGCGGTAACGGTAAAATCATCCAAGAATTAGAAGCTGTATTTCGTGGTGCGGGTTGGAATGTAATCAAAGTTCTCTGGGGTTCGTACTGGGATCCATTATTAGCAAAAGATAAAGACGGTATTTTAAAGAAGAGAATGCTTGAAGTGGTGGATGGTGAATTCCAAAACTATAAAGCTAAAGATGGCGCTTATGTTCGTGAGAATTTCTTTGGCGAAAATCCAAAACTTGCAGCTATGGTCGAGAAAATGTCGGATGATGATATTTGGCGCTTAAACCGTGGTGGACATGACCCCCACAAAGTTTATACCGCCTACGATTCTGCGGTAAACCACAAAGATCAGCCAACTGTTATTCTGGCACATACCGTAAAAGGCTATGGCATGGGATCTGCTGGTGAAGGGCAAAACCGAACGCACTCACAAAAGAAACTGACTGAAGATGAGATGATTGACCTTAAAAATCGTTTCAATATTCCATTAAGTGATGAAGATGCAGCAGCGGCAAACTATTACCTACCAGATGCTGACAGCCCTGAACGAAAATATATGTTGGAACATCGTAAAGCATTAGGTGGCTCGTTGCCGGTTCGTAAAAGCAATGCAGCCCCTTTGACGGTTCCTCCTTTAGAGGCTTTTCAGTCAATACTCGATGGCTCAGGTGAGCGCGAAATGTCAACAACCATGGCTTTTGTTCGCTTACTAACTTTGCTGACACGCGACAAGAAAATGGGTAAATACGTTGTCCCTATTGTACCTGATGAGGCGCGCACTTTCGGCATGGAAGGCATGTTCCGCCAGCTTGGTATCTTCTCATCCGTTGGTCAACTCTACGAGCCACAAGACAAAGAACAGGTGATGTTCTACAAAGAAGATAAGACCGGACAGATTTTAGAAGAAGGTATCAATGAGGCTGGTGCTTTCTCATCATGGATTGCGGCTGCCACGGCTTACAGCTCGCACGGCGTAAATATGGTGCCATTCTATATTTACTATTCTATGTTTGGTTTCCAACGCATTGGTGATTTGGCTTGGGCTGCGGGTGATTGTCGTTCACGCGGTTTTCTCATAGGCGCTACAGCAGGAAGAACCACGCTCGCGGGTGAAGGCTTACAACATCAAGATGGCCATGGCATGGTACAAGCGGGTTTAATTCCAAACTGTATTAGTTATGACCCAACATATGCTTACGAGCTTGCGGTACTGATTCATGAAGGCATGATCCGCATGTATGAAAAGCAAGAGGATGTTTATTATTACATCACCGCGATGAACGAGGCCTATCAGCAACCTGCCCTACCAAAAACAGCTGGTGTTAAAAAAGGCATTATTAAAGGCATGTACTTGCTTAAAAATGGCGGTAAAAAGAAAAATAAAGTACAGCTAATGGGCTCCGGCACAATTTTATTAGAAGTTATTGCAGCTGCTGAATTATTAATGCAAGACTGGGGTGTTGATGCCGATATCTGGAGTTGTACCAGCTTTAATGAACTCGCACGCGAAGCACAAGAAGTTGATCGCTGGAATCGTCTACATCCCCTTGAAGATGCAAAAACGCCGTTCGTATCCCAGCAACTTAAAGGTCACCGTGGTCCCGCTATTGCCGCCACCGACTACATCAAACAATACCCTGAACAAGTTCGTCAATGGATGCCAAGCACCTATGCCGTTCTAGGTACGGACGGATTTGGTCGTAGTGACACCCGTGTTGAACTGCGTAAACATTTTGAAGTTGATCGCTTCCAAATTACTTTGGCAGCACTAAAAGCTTTGGTGGATGAAGGTACATTACCTGCCGCCAAAGTTGCGGATGCAATTAAAAAATACGGCATTGATGCTGATAAAATTAACCCATTACAAGCTTAGGAGGCTACGTTATGTCTATTAAAGAAATCGTAGTACCCGATATTGGAGATTTTGATTCGGTCGAAGTTATTGAATTATTGGTTGCAGAAGGTGATGTTGTACAGATTGAAGATTCGCTAATTACGGTTGAATCGGACAAAGCATCAATGGAAATTCCCAGCAGTGAAGCGGGTAAAATCGTTAAACTAAAAATAGCTATCGGCGATAATATTTCTGAAGGCAGTGTTATTCTAATGATGGAGGTGGATGAAACTTCAGCTCCTATAGAGAAGCCTTCTGAAGAAAAATCTGCAGCTAAACCTCCCCCACAAAAAGAGTTTCAAAAAGAATCTAGCCATGAAAAAATGGCAGCTGCAAAGTCCACGCCCGCCAAAGCATCCGCAGGTAAAGCCTCCAGCGACAAACCTTCACCTACCGCAAAAATTGATGAAATTCGCTTTAGTAAAGCTTATGCCAGCCCCTCAGTACGCCGATTTGCACGCGAACTAGGTGTTGATTTAGGCAATATCGAAGGCTCTAGCCGCAAAGGTCGCATCAACCGTGCTGACGTCAAAGGCTTTGTGAAAAAAGCCATGAGCTCTGGCGCAATAGGTGGAGCATCTTTAGGCATAAAACCTATGCCTGAAATCGACTTTAGCCTGTTCGGTGAGACTGAAAATCAAGCCCTCTCTAAAATCAACAAACTCACAGGAGAGTTTTTACACCGCAGCTGGGTAACCGTGCCACACGTTACTCAGTTTGATGAAGCTGATATTACGGAAATGGAAGCATTCCGCAAACAAATGGGCAAAGAGATGGAACGCGAAGGCATTAAAATTACCCCTTTGGCTTTCATCGTTTGGGCGGTTGTTGCCTCACTGAAAGCACTCCCTCGTTTTAATAGCTCACTGGATGCTAGCGGTGAAAACTTAATCTTAAAGAAATATTTTAATATTGGCGTGGCGGTGGATACACCGAATGGTTTGGTGGTACCGGTGATTAAAGAAGCGGACCAAAAATCTTTGGTTGAAATATCACAAGAAATACGCGAACTTGCTATTAAAGCTCGAGACAAAAAGTTAAAACCTTCTGATATGCAAGGCGGTTGCTTTACCATTTCCAGCCTAGGTGGTATCGGTGGCACCAAATTCACACCAATCGTTAATACACCTGAAGTTGCTATCTTGGGCGTTTCGCGTTCAAAAATGGAACCGGTGTGGAATGGCAAAGAATTTGAACCTCGACTGGTTTTACCGCTATCTCTGTCCTATGATCATAGAGTGATTGATGGCGCGGATGGTGCGAGATTTACCACGCATTTAAGTAAAATGTTGACAGACATAAGACGAATGATGGTCTAAAGTTACTCCTGTTGTAATATGCTTTTTATCCATCAGCTGCGTTGTGTTGCGACTTCTGATGCTCACGTACCGTATGTACGCTCCGCTTCGACTTCTCACACGCCTTGCTGATGAATAAAAATCACATCACACAGAAGCAACCTACTTAGTAAATTAATGAATAAGAGAATAATAACGTGACAATTAACATAAACATTCCAGACATTGGTGATTTTGACGAAGTTGAAATTATTGAAGTGCTCGTGAAAAGTGGCGATGAAGTTCAGCCAGAAGATTCATTAATTACGGTTGAATCTGACAAGGCTTCGATGGAAATTCCTTCACCTTCCGCTGGTACTATTGCTGAAATGAAAGTAAAAGTGGGCGATAAAGTTAAGCAAGGTAGCCTTCTTGCAACATTAACGCCCTCCTCTGCGTCTGCTTCAAGTGATACTCCTAGTGACGATGCTGTAGAAAGCACAACAAACGATGCAGGCAAACAACAAGACACTACTGTCAAGCCTGCTGAAGCACCAGTTGCCTCAGCATTCTCAGGTGATACCGATCAACATGCACCGTTAGTTGTGTTGGGTTCTGGCCCTGGTGGTTACACCGCAGCTTTTCGTGCAGCAGACTTGGGTGTTGAGGTTATCTTAATTGAAAAATATGACAATATTGGCGGGGTTTGTTTGAATGTCGGCTGTATCCCCTCGAAAGCCCTACTTCACACTGCTGAAGTGATAAACGAGGCTGCAGAAGCGGATCATTTAGGCGTTACTTTTAATAAACCAAAGATTGAGCTTGATAAGGTGCGTGATTATAAATTAGGCATTGTTAGCAAGCTCACAGGGGGCTTGAAAGCGTTAGCCAAGCAACGCAAAGTCACCATTGTTCACGGCTATGGAAAATTCACCTCCGCTAATACGATTGAAGTTGAAGCAACTGATGGTGCTAAAACAACTATTGGCTTTGGCAACTGTATTATTGCGGCTGGATCTCGTGTAACCAAACTTCCCTTTATTCCTTGGGACGACCCACGCGTGATGGATTCAACCGATGCGCTAGAACTTGAGGAAGTTCCTAAACGCATGTTAGTCGTTGGCGGCGGTATTATCGGGCTTGAAATGGCTACCGTTTATGATGCACTCGGTACTGACATTACCGTGGTAGAACTTGGCTCTGGCTTAATGCCGGGGGCTGATCGTGATATTGTACGTCCGCTAGAACGTCGTATTAAAAAGAAATATGAGAATATATTCTTAGACACTAAAGTGTCTGAAATAAAACCCACAAAAACTGGCTTAGTCTGTACTTTTGAAGGTGATAAAGTTGGTTCTAAAAAGGGTGCACCTGAAACCGATACCTTTGACCGAGTCCTAGTTTCCATTGGCCGCAGCCCTAACGGCAAATTCATTGATGCAGAAAAAGCCGGCGTAGTAGTCAACCAATGGGGTTTTATTGAGGTAGACAAACAACAGCGGACTAATGTCGATCATATTTACGCCATTGGCGATGTGGTTGGCCAACCGATGCTTGCGCACAAAGCAACCCATGAAGGAAAAACAGCAGCTGAAAATGTTGCCGGTCATAAGGCATACTTTGATGCTCGCGCAATACCTTCGGTAGCATATACCGACCCTGAAATCGCTTGGATGGGTAAAACTGAAGACGAATGTAAAGCCGAAGGTCTTGACGTCACTAAAGGTGCTTTCCCCTGGGCTGCGAGTGGTCGCTCTTTAAGTATTGGGCGCAACGAAGGCATGACTAAAGTGCTGTTTGATAAAGAAACAGGTCAGCTCATCGGTGCAGGCATCGTAGGCACAAACGCGGGGGAATTAATTGCAGAAGCGGTACTTGCACTCGAAATGGGCGCTGATGCCGAAGATATTAGTTTAACCGTTCACCCTCACCCGACATTATCTGAGACCTTAAATTTTGCAGCTGAAGTTGCCGAAGGGACTTGTACGGATATCTATCTACCCAAAAAGAAATAGCTCATTTCATTCATCACTTAAACGCCTATTAAAGAGCACCAACATCTCTTTAATAGGCTGATCAAGCCCCCGAACTATCTATTACTTTTAATAGTTAAAATAACAAAATAAGAACTTTTATAGTGTCTTGCTGACTAACATTCCCATGATGACATATTAACCTCTTATCTGGTTAACATGCCATTTGAGAATAACTAACGTAAACTTAACAAGCCGAAGCGAGCGAAAAAGCAAAAAAAAATTAAACTTTTGAAATGAACATCAATAATAAAAATTTTACTTATTTAGCTTTAAGGTACTGACGACCCAATCAGATACCATCCGTTAAATATCAACACCCCCTAGAAGATCAAAAGATCTCATATCTATAATTAAAATAATTAAGGAATCGTATGAACTCCCGAGTCATTAGTTTTATGAAACTATCACTACCTATATCATTTTTAATCATTGCACTTTCAGCCTGTGGTGCAGGACAAAGCTCTGCTGAAACTAACAACCAACCATTAGCGAAGAAACAACCAACAAACGATAATGTGACAACAACTAGCTCTTCTACAAATACAAATACAAATACAAATACAAATACAAATACAAATACAAATACAAATACAAATAATACGACTTCGACAAACAAAAAGTCGAATATAGTTAGCTTTGGCGCACAAATTCAACTTGATATAAAACGATTTAAAAATTTAGATCAAGAAAAAAGTGATGCACTTCGAAAATACGCCCAAGGTACAAACCAACCCATTTACGTTAGTAAAAACTCTCAGATCATTAAAGATAAAGTTATCTTTGCAGGTGTTAATACAAAATGTGGTATTGATATTAATGGCTACAATGATGTGACCATATCCAATGTAACAATCTATCATGCTAATAATGGTGTCTGCGCTAAGAACGCCCAACGTCTAACAGTAAGCGGCTTGCAGTTAATCAGTTTAGCGGCGCCAGCTACTGGGCCTCATTGCCCACGTTCATCAAATGGTGCACTTGCAACCGGCGAATGCTGGGGACCAAAAAACCCATCAGCTAATACACGTTTAGGGCTTCATTTAGAAAATTCATCAAATGCTACGATAACTAATCTATCTAGCTTTCAGTCATCTTCTGCTATTTATGCCTATAACAGCCCCTACACCAAGCTTTCAAAGATACGATGTATTGATATGCGAGGCCCAATGCCTCGTGGTCAATGTGCCCAGTTTAATCAATCAAGCAACTCATCCTTAGATACTTTTTACGCTAAAAATATTTATAACCAATCTTTCTCAGAAGATAATATAAATGCTTACAAATCCGATAATATCGTCGTTAAGAATGGGCTGATTGACGGCAACTGGAGTAATCATGGTATTGGTGTCATTGCCGATACCGATAGCGATAATATGCAAGTCAGCAATGTTGATTTCCTACATATGTCAAACGCTGCTATTAATGTTTGGGCACTTGAGGGTGGCGACAGTATCGGAAAAAACTTTTATGCTAACAAGTTAAGAATTAAAGACTCACAATGTTACTCACGTAAAAACACAGTGCCTTCAACGGGTGGTTTAGTTATTGCAGCGCAACCTCATGCTATTAATCCAAATTTTGATGACATTCAATGGTATAATCATTGTCGCTCTAGCACTGCATGGTGTCTGCCGGGGCAAAGTTGCCGCACTCACAACTCAGGAAGCTTAAAAAACTTCCGCATGGAAGACTTCAAAACACGTTGGACAAATGAATAGGTAGTTTTAGGCGTTTAGCAATAAGCCTAACACGGCTTAACTAGAAACCAAGCTCTTAGAAGTATGAAAATATCATTAACTACTGCATTTTTCTTTATTCTGCTTTCTATTATAGCTGGTGGCTGTAGCGATAATGACGGTTCAGTCACCCAGAGTGACATTAAAAACAAGCTCACGATTACTGAAAAAAACACAAACAACGTTCAGTACAATAACAATACAAAAAAACTCAGTTTTGCAGAAATAATTAACAATGAAAAATTTAACGTTGCTACGCTTGATCAAGAAAAAAAACGCGCAGCCCAGCAATACAACAATGCACTGCATCGCCCTATTATTGTTTCTAAACACAATCAGGTTATTAAAAATAAAACTATTTATGCAGGTAAAGACAATAACTGTGGAATAACTATTAGCGCTTACAAAAATATCACCATCAGTAATGTAACCATTTATCACGCTAACAGCGGTATTTGTGCTTATAACGCCCAAGGTTTACGTATCAACAACCTTAAATTAGTTAGCCTTTCAGCACCCGCTACAGGACCTCATTGCCCACGATCATCCAGTGATAATTTAAAGACTAGTGAGTGTTGGGGGCAAAAAATAAAGCCTGCAGATAGTCGACTAGGCATCTTGTTAAAAAATACACCTGAGGCCACTATAACAGGGCTTTCAAGCTATCAAGCATCATCTGGGATTTACGCAGTCAATAGCCCTAAAACCACATTATCGTATATTCGTTGTTACGATATGAGAGGCCCCTTCCCTCGTGGACAATGTGTGCAGTTTAATCGTTCAAATAATTCTATATTGACGACTTTCTACGCAAAGAATTATAAAAATCAATCACATTCTGAAGATAACATTAACGCCTATGATTCTGACAATATCATTATAAAAAATGGCTTAATAAACGGGAATTGGAGTCAAAATGGAGCGGGGGTAATCGCTGATACAGGTAGTGACAATATGCTAGTTGAAAACCTTGATTTACTACATATTTCGAATGCAGCCATTTCTGTATATTCAAACAATAACAATAGCGTAGGCGTTAACTTTAAAGCCAATAAAATACGCATTAAAGATTCCCAGTGTGAATCTCGACACTCATCCACGCCATCATCAGGCGGCTTAATGTTGGCAGCACACCCTGAAGCAGTGAACCCTATTTTTAGCGATATAAAATGGTTTAACCACTGTCGTACTCAGTTAAACTGGTGCTTACCGGGGCAAGCTTGCAGAAAAAACAAGTCAGGCTCTATAACTAATATCGTTAAAGAAAACTTCACGACACGTTGGACTAATGAATAAGCTATTATTTTCTTTATTTCTATTCGCTCTTAACAATCTTAAAAAGTAAATAAAAACTGTAAGGATAATCACATTTCCAGTATTAAAAACACCGTTCTTTAGCTATTATTACCACCAAATATAAAAAGGTGGATTATGAAAGAGTTATACGAAAAACTAGGTCTGTTTTATCTTGGTAATGATATTGATAAAAACACGCTTGAAGCGACCGAAGCACTCACCTTATTAAAAAACAAAAACTTTACTACCCATGCCACTATCATCGGCATGACGGGAAGTGGTAAAACTGGCCTTGGTGTCGGCATCATTGAAGAGGCTGCTATTGATAACATCCCTTCAATTATCATCGACCCGAAAGGTGATATGGGCAATTTATGTTTAGTTGACCCACAGTTCTCACCGCAATCATTTGAGCCTTGGGTAAGTGATGAAGCTCATAGTAAAGATCAAGATGCCGCAAGTTATGCCGAGAAAATCGCCAGTATGTGGCAGAATGGGGTAGAAAGCTCTCATCAAGATACTGACCGTGTTGAACGCTTTAGTCGTGTTCAAAAAACGATATACACACCCGGTAGTAGTGCTGGCGTTAGTGTTAATGTTTTAAGCTCGCTTGATGTTCCGCCACCACAGGTTATGGAGGACAGTGATAGCTTTTCATCGTATATCAATTCCACCGTCAGCAGCCTACTCTCGCTCATCGGCATAGAAGCTAACCCCGTAGAATCAAAAGAAACGATCTTACTCGCTCAACTTATTACCACATCTTGGCTAGAAGGTGATGACCTTAGTTTAGAGGACTTAATTGCTCGAATTATCAGCCCACCTTTTAAAAAAATTGGTGTATTGCCCCTCGATGATTTCTACCCACAAGCAGAACGCTTTAAGTTTGCAACTAAGTTTAATTCAATTATTGCCTCACCTACCTTCAAAGCTTGGCTTGAAGGCGAGAGTATTGATATTCAAAACATGCTTTATGATGAGAATGGAAAAGCTAAAGTCGCTATTTTCTCAATTTCACACCTCAGTGATAACGAAAGAATGTTTTTTGTTACTTTGCTGTTAAATAAGTTTATTGCTTGGATGCGCCGACAAAGTGGCACATCTGCTTTAAAAACGTTACTTTACATGGATGAGATTTTTGGTTTTTTCCCTCCTACTAAGAACCCACCCAGCAAACAACCCATGCTATTACTTTTAAAACAAGCTCGTGCTTATGGCATCGGGGTTGTTTTAAGTACCCAAAATCCTGTTGATCTAGATTACAAAGGGCTTTCCAATATGGGCACCTGGTTTATCGGCCGCTTACAAACCACTCAAGATATTGCCCGAGTCATTGATGGCCTAGGTGGAAAAATTGATGCCAGTTACAATAAAGATGAAATAAAAACTTTATTGGCTAACTTAAAGAAGCGTACCTTCTTTTTGAAAAGTGCCCATCTGGATGACATTCGCTTATTTGGGACACGTTGGGTCATGAGCTATTTAAAAGGCCCGTTAAAACGTAATGAAATTGCCAGTTTGATGCAAGATCAAAAAGCGTTATTAAAGGAGCATCAAAAAGTAATACCCACACAAAAGCGCACGACTGAAGATGAAGGCTTTAATTCTTATTCAAACTTAGATGATTCGATTACACAACGTTTTGAAGTAAGCACATCAGACAATAGCCGTTTTTCACCATCAGTAATGGCGCAATGCACACTCAATTATTTTAACCAAACACGTGCCATTGATGAAGAAGAAAACCTCTGCTTAAAGCTTGAGCTAAACCCAGTAGATAACTCTATTGATTGGGATAACAGCGTACAAAGTGATGAGGCAAAAACCTGTTTTGAGAAATTACCCCGCAACGCCCCTAGTGATGCTCAGTTTGAAGAAGTACCGGACTTTATTGCTAATGATAAAAACCTGCGAAAAACGACCAAAAGTTTAAAAGACTGGCTTTACCACGAACACAAACTGGCTTTATTTCGTTGTAAATCGCCTAAGTTAGAATCTCAACCTTACGAATCTCTAAAAGACTTCAAGGTACGCCTCAATGACCTTTTAGATGACAAGAAAGAACAGGCTATTGATACCTTAAAAGAGCGTTATGCTAAAAAAGAAAAGGTCTTAACTGATCGCCTAAGTCGAGCAGAAGAAAAACTCGAAAAAGAAGAGTCAGATACCAGTAATTCATTTATCAACGTCGGCATTACTGTTTTAGGTGCTCTTTTTGGAAAATCACGTGCCTCCATTGGTCGAGCGGGTTCTCGCGTATTGAAAGAACGTGGCGATGTTAATCGTCAGGAAGAACGTGTCGAAAAAATAAAAAATGACATTGAAGAGCTGGAAGAAGAACTCGAAGACAAGGTTGATGACTTTGTCGATGAGTTTAATATTGATGCTGTAGATATCGAAGAGTTTGCAATTAAACTAAGAAAAACTGACATTCAGATTGATGATATTGCGGTTGTTTGGAAATCTGTTTAACCTCGCTTTTAAGTTGTATCAGAATAAAAAAGGCCACTTGTAAGTGGCCTTTTTAAAATCCACATCCAATTCTAAAACTATGGAATAAATGTTGCCAACTGTGCTTTTACAATTGCACTTCGTGCAGCAACAAAACTTTTCGCCTGTTGAATATGCTTTGTATATTCAATTTGTGGCGTTGCAAACATCCCTTCAAAAATATAATCTTTACGCTCATTATCTATTTTATCCACAAGTGGATTAATTACGGCTGGAGTCAATGCACCATTCACTGCTAGCAATTGATTAAACCGAGTTTTAAACTTAGCCTTAAAGGTTGTACTCGTCATAAGTGACTGGAACAACTGTGTTAACAATGTACCTGATGGGTCTGTCATTAAAGCAGTGAAATTATTTGTTTCAAGATTCGAGGTAACGTTATCATCTTTAAATGCTCTGAAACCAAAGTCAATATCATCTAAAATCCAACGCCATTTTGCACCTGTTTTTTTCTCTTTCCATGTACGCTGATTACTATAAACCCAATCAAAGTTGCCGTTATAAATCATAAATGCTGTGTAATCGATAAAGCTACTTTCATCAACTCGATCGGTAACATATTGATAATCAGAAGCCTTGGTTAATTTTAAATCTAAGTTTCTTAAGTAGTTCCTTAACTCATCGTAGTCTTTTCTGTCACCGCGTTTTACCGTGTCAGCATTTTTAATAATATCGACTTTCTTTTTACTCATCGTGGGGTAGTTTGATTTTAAGTAATCACCGCCTTTTTTCTCACGGATATTATAAACACCCCAGTACTCACCATTCATAAACATTTGAACCGCTTGATAAGCTTGGTAATCAATGTTGAGTTTACCGGTATTTACAATGCTTGCTGCTAAAATATCTGCAATTTCAAACCCTGCATTACCGGTACGTAATTTGAAGTCTTTTATCGGTACTAAATCTTTTTGTTGATAAAGCTTATAATTTAATAGTTTTGTACCGTACTTACTATCCAGCTCAACTTCAAAAGATTTCTTATCATCTTTCCTTGAGCATTGACCTGAAATACCTAAATCAGCGCTTATGCTAAATTCACTAGCACCTGTTGTCGGGTTTAAGTACTCGATATCGACAGGACGTGACCATTCATTAGCATAGTTGAATGGTGTCATTTCTGTAACATCACATTGTTTTAAAGGGATACCATTCGTGCCATCAGTATAAATACCAATCGTATTGTCATTTAAGTTCTTATCATCAGTGATTAAAGAAATCACTGGTAGCGTTGTTGTATGTCCAATAAAGTAGGTATGGCTAACAGGCTTACTAGAAAACTTACCTTTTGCGACAGTTATTGCACGTACAACCGAAGTTTTATCCAATGTGATCGCCTGCTGATAAGGTGTTGACTGCTTCGTTGGCAATGACCCATCTAATGTGTAATAAATTAAAGTGTCGGCATTTACCGTAGCATCCAAGCTAAGCATCAATACTAAGCTTGTATTATTAAAACCACTTAATGATGAAAAAATCGGCGCTTTGCTGCGTTCATTATCTGCAAAAGTCGTCGTGTTTTTCTTACCCGGAGTAGGCTCCATAAAAACAATTTTATTGTTTAACTTAGCACTAGAAATATCACTGTCTTGTTTGGTAAATTTAAAAGTATCTAGTAGTGTGCCTGCTTTTCCTTTGAGTGTTAACGTTTCACCTTTTGCAGATAATGAAAAGTCTGCATGTAATGCTTTTCCTTGAATGTTTCTTTTATCTGCCCAAATAACTAAATAGTCATTTGCTTTAATCTTTGTTCCCGTCGGAATTGACCACTTCTTAAGATTCGCCTTATCATCACTCAAACTATAGCCACTAATATCAACAGTTTTATTACTAGGATTGTAAAGCTCAATCCAATCAGAATGTGCATAATAGTCAGTGTCTAAATTCGTATAGACATTACTGGCCAACACCTCGTTAATCAGCACCACTGGTTCAGCAACAATGGGTGCGAGGGCCTTAGTAACAATGGCTTGAATTTTTTGTTTGGTATTTGCTTTTGACTTAGTGGCAACCTTTCTAAGCGCCGCATTGATTTTAGCTAAACTTGCTCTGCTAGCACCTGTAATACCCGCTTGTTTAAAATCTATGACCGTAGGAGCCTTTTTACCATCCTCTGCATACTGCGAAATTTTAGCAATCGCTTGTTGCTGTATTTGCTTTGCGGTAGGTGCTGTTGTTGGAGGTGTTACTCCACCGCCACCGTTATTGGTTTTTGTAGATTCTGAACCGCCACAAGCTGTCAATAAAAGAGAGCTAAGTATTAATGATGAAATATGCAATTGTCTTGTTTGTTTAATATCCACTGAATAGCCTTATTGTTTTAATAATTTAGTGAATTAAGTATATTAGACCTCGCTTCTTTACCCATTACCTCCTATCGCTTTACCCTTACCCTATAACTCGACTATCTGATATTAAGACAAGTTTTTATTTATTTATTTTTATTTGTTTTATCGATGGAGGCTAAAATACCGCGCATAATATTCAACTCTAGCTCTGTTATTTCAATACGGTTAAACATTTGTCGAAGTTTACTCATCACTTTCCCCGGGTGTTTTTTATTAATAAATTCAATATCATTAAGTGTAGCTTCTAAATGTTTATAGAATAACTCGGTAGATTCAATATCCGGGGAATTTTCAGTAATAGGATATTCTTCACCACTACTTATTAATTCATTTTTATAAATTTCATAGCTCAATGTTTGCACTGCAGCTGCAATATTAAGTGAAGAATAGTCAGGGTGTGTAGGAATCGTTACTCGATATTTGCAAAGTAATAAATCATCATTTGACAGCCCCATGCGTTCCGGGCCAAATACTAAAGCTACCTCACCGTTATTTGATGCTCGCAATAACTTTTGAGCACTTTCTTCTGGGCACAAATAAGGTAAATCATAGCCTCTCTCTCGGGCGGTACTGGCGATGACTACACTGCTATCTTTAACGGCATCAAATAAGCTTTCAACCACTTCTGCAGTCTCCAGCACATCATTTGCCGTTCTTGCCATTTTATTCGACTCATCGGAAGGAAAGTCTTTTGGGTTAACCAAAACAAGCTGCTTAAGCCCCATCGTTTTCATCGCTCGTGCAACTGATCCTATATTGCCTGGGTGAAATGTGCGAACTAAAACAATGCGAATGTTACCAAGCATAAACCAGTACTACTTTAAGAGTCTCTGATTAAGGAGAGGCTTAAGCATAGTGTGATTCAATATAGCGCTCAACAATCTGCTGAAACTCCTGCGCTATATTATCGCCTTTTAAAGTCACTGTTTTTTCGCCATCTTCATACACAGGAGCAACTGGTTTTTCACCACTGCCGGGTAATGATATACCGATGTTAGCCTGTTTACTTTCGCCCGGCCCATTGACCACACAGCCCATAACGGCGACAGACATTTCTTCGACCCCATTATACTGACCTTTCCATACAGGCATTTGCTCATTGAGATAGGCTTCAATATCTTGTGCTAAATGCTGAAAATAATCACTTGATGTTCGACCACAGCCGGGGCATGCAACAACCTGTGGCGTAAATGAACGTAAACCTAACGACTGTAATATCTGCTGTCCAACTTTTACTTCTTTAGTGCGCGGTGCTCCTGGCTCTGGGGTTAATGATATACGAATCGTATCGCCGATACCTTGCTGTAACAATACCGATAATGCCGCTGTTGATGCAACAACCCCCTTACTACCCATGCCCGCTTCGGTCAAACCCAAGTGCAATGGATAATCACATTTTTCAGATAATTCTTGATAAGCACGTATCAAATCTTGCACACCACTGAGCTTACACGAAATAATTATTTTATCGTGAGCTAACCCGTATTCTTCTGCTTTTGAAGCACTATCTAGCGCTGATTTAATCAATGCATTATGTTGAACTTCTGCTAGCTCTAAAGGAGATTCAAGTTTAGAGTTTTCATCCAACATTGAAGCCAATAACTGTTGATCTAAGGACCCCCAATTTACCCCAATGCGCACGGCTTTATGATACTTAACCGCAAACTCAATCATCTGTAAAAACTGCTCGTTACCTTTCTTACCTTTACCGACATTGCCAGGATTTATGCGGTACTTAGCTAAGGCTTTAGCGCATTCAGGTACGGCTGTTAACAACTTGTGACCATTAAAATGAAAGTCTCCAATTAACGGGACGTGACAATCCATTTTATCTAGGCGCTCACGTATCTCTGGAACAGCCTCTGCTGCTGCCAATGTATTCACCGTGATTCGAACCAGCTCAGAACCCGCTTTAGCCAATTCTGCAACTTGCTTTACGGTACGTACTATATCTTCGGTATCCGTGTTTGTCATCGACTGAACAACGACCGGTGCGCCCCCCCCGATAATTATATTTTCAATTTGTACAGACACAGTATTTTTTGATAAAGAATTCATATTTTCAGCTAATTTTCGGAAAGTTTTTTATTGTCACTAATACGTTCTTGTCTAAAGACGAGTGCTTTACAAGTTCACTAATCGACTTTTTTTCAATTGGGTGGATAAAGTCAGCAGCAACTTCAGCTAAAGGAAATAACACAAAGGGGAATTTGATAATTTCCGCCCGCGGTAAATCAATTTTAGGTTGTAAGTTCAAATCACCAAATAATAATATATCAACATCCAAGGTACGAGCGATAAATTTTTCGGAGTCACGTTTACGTGCTTGTTTATCTTCCAAATTTTTTAAGTAAATATTAAGTTCTTCAAAGCTTTTATTAGTCTCTAGTTTTGCCGATAAATTAATAAAAGGATCACCGTCAAAACCAAAAGCTTCGCTCTCATAAGCTTTTGAAAAAATAATTTGAGGATAATCGATAAGCAGTTGATTGACACAAGCTTGAATATTTTTTTTACGATCAATATTGCTTCCAATATCCAAGCAAACTGTTGTACTATCTACTGAAATATCAACACTCATGACGCAGCCTTACTACGCTCAATACTTACCCCAACCTCTGCAGAACCCGTTACCGCCATAGGCTTGCCCAAGGTTACGCGTATCCAAGGAATATCCATCTCTTTAAGCAGCATACTCGCTATATGTTCAGCTAAGGCTTCAACAAGTTCGTACTCACTTTTCTTAACTATACCCTTAACTAAGTTAGCAGCAGCTTTGTAATTAAGTGTGTCTTTAATATCATCTGATACGGCAGCTTTAGTGTTATCCCAGCCCATTTCCAAATTAACATTAATTTGCTGGTGAATACGCTGCTCCCACTCGTAAATACCGATAACAGCATCTATTTTAAGATCACGGATGTAGACAATATCCATTTATAAAACCGAGTTACAAAAATTAATAGTGTACCCTATTGATGAATTTAACAGATATTTATTTTCTTTTTAAAACCTCAATTTATCCTACTTCAAACCCTCACCACTTGAGAGTATTAAAAATATCAGTATTCTTCAACAACAATTCAGCTAACATTAAGGCACAGTTTGTTAATCTACAAACTGAACACACGATGAACAGTATTTTCTATACTTCAATAATAACAACTTATAAAATTATAGAGGCTTATAATTATGAATAAAAAAACCCTAATCAACACAACAATCACTGCAACTCTTTCATTAGTCATAATGAATACAGCTCATGCGGTTAAAACAAAAGAAGAGGTTAAAAAAGACTCTACTGAGTTTATTAAGAATGGGCTAGAGCGCTGTGTCGGAAGAATTAGAGCCGGCTATAACGACTGCCCTACCAGTCAACATTCTTGCGCGGGGTTATCTGATGAAGACGGTGATTATGAAGAGTACATCTGGATGCCTGTAGGAACATGTGCAAAGATTGATGGTACACACTTACGTAGCGTCAAAAGTAAAACGGGCAAAAAATTAATAAAAAAAATGAAGGATAAAAAATGAATTACAAAACACTAACACCCGTAACCTTAATAGGTTTAATTCTTGCAGGAAGTAACGCATATGCAGCTGATGCTCCTAAGCTTGAAAAGTGCACCGGTATTGTCAAAGCAGGTAAAGCTGACGGTCAATCAACCGTTAATGGCAAGCTAGTGAACTGGATAAAAATGCCCGCAGGTCAATGTATTAAATTTGTCGGCGGTAAAGTTGTTTTTGATAACAAGTAACCCACATCACGACCTTTACAATAAAATACGAGTATTACCTATGCAGACTAAAAAAGTAAAACCTTCAACTTTAATAACAGGCGCAATCTCATTGGTACTGATTACTGCTAATACTAACTCTTATGCAGAAACTAAAACTAAAGAGCAATGTGCAGGGGTCGTTAAAGCCGGTTTAAATGATTGCGCTAGTAGTGAACATGGTTGCGCTGGTTTAAACACTGATGATGGGTATGAAAACGACTGGCTGTGGGTACCTGTGGGTACTTGCGCTAAAATTAAAGGTGCATATATTATTGGAATGAAAAAAGTACAACCTAAGAGTAAAGATTTAAAGCCAAAACAATAACTGTATCCAAATACTTTTAAAAACCTGCATCTAGCTATTTTTTTTGTGCGTATATTTCAACACAAGCTATTAAATTTTAATAACTTGTGAATTTTATAGAATGACTACGGTCATAAGTACTATGTGAAGTTAGTCACACTAAACTCACATAAATAAACATCACATTAAAAAAATGGAGTAACACATGAGCAACACATCAAATCTCGTAAAATCAGCAGTAACAGGTGCAATGGCAATTGGTCTATTAACGGTAACTTCTGCTGCCCTAGCTGGAAAGCCAGGTATGGAAAAATGTACAGGTATTTCAAAAGCTGGTAAAAATGACTGTGGTACAAGCCAACACGCATGTGCTGGTATGGCAAAGACTGACGGTGACGCTGAAGAATGGCTATACGTTCCTGAAGGAACCTGTGCAAAAATTCCGGGTGGAAAAGTTAAAGTTGGCAAAGCTAAGATGAAGTAAGCTTCTTGCTTGTTAATTTAGAAGCCTCCCTTGTGGAGGCTTCTTTGTTTTTATAAACTGATTAAAATCGAACACTTAATCATCAAAAGGTCACACTATGAGTCATCAATTCTCAAAAAATATTATTGCAGGGTGTGGCATCGGCTTACGTCTTGATCATTTTGATGAAATAGAAAAAACTCGGCCTGATATTCCGTGGTTTGAAGTACTTAGTGATAATTATGTACTTGAAGGTACCAGCCAAAGAGATTACTTAAATAAAATAAGAAAAGATTATCCCGTTACTTTTCACGGCGTGGGCTTATCCATAGGTTCTACCGAACCACTCAACCAAAATTATTTAAAACGCTTAAAAAAATTAAAAGATGAAGTACAACCCGCATGGATTTCAGATCACCTTTGTTGGACATCTGCTCACGGCATTGTCACGCATGATTTGATTCCACTCCCCTACACTAAAAATGTGGTTAAACATATTGTTGATCGAATCTTACAGGTTCAAGATTACTTAGGTGAACAATTAGTGATTGAAAATGTTTCCAGCTATTTACAATTTAAAACCACTGAAATGAGCGAGTGGGAGTTTATCAATGAAGTAACCCATCAAAGTGATTGCCGGCTTTTACTGGATGTAAACAATATTTATGTTAGTGCGCAAAATCATAACTTTGATGCTGAAGATTACCTCTTCGCAATGCCAGCGAAACGCGTAGCAGAAATTCATCTAGCGGGCTATGAAGATCGTGGCACACATTTATTAGACACCCACAGCCGCCCTGTCACTAAACCAGTGTGGGAGTTATTTGAAAAAGCCGTTAAGCATGTTGGTGATGTACCGGTACTGATTGAATGGGATAATGATATCCCCTCACTGGATCGTGTCATTAAAGAATCTTCAAAAGCTAAAAGTATTCAACAACAGGTTTTATCAGAATCAATCTAAGAGAACGTAGTAATGAAAGCCCAGTCCGATACAAATACCAATGACTTAGAAACACTGCAAAATGATTTTATAAATGCCTTTTTTAATCATGACAAATCAGCAGCGACCAAACATGTTTTAGGCGATGATACTCTCACTGCAGAACAACGACTCGGCATCTACAGCGGTAGCGTACACGGCATACTCACCCAAGCTCTGGGTCAAACCTTTCCTGTTTGTAAGTCATTGGTTGGGGATACGTTTTTCGATAATATGACAAAACTATTTATTGACAAATACCCACCCACTACAACGGTGTTTGCCGAGTACGGCAATGATTTACCGTTATTTCTAAGCACCTTCGACCCCGTTAAAGACATCCCCTACTTTGTCGATATGGCGCGTTTTGAATGGGCAAGACACGCCGTTTATCACAATCAAAATTCACAGACAATTGACTTTAATAAACTCGCCGAAGTCTCTGAAGAACAACAGGCCTTATTAAGCTTTAAACTGAGCAAAACCTTGCATCTAATCCACTCAGATTTCCGTATAGATGACATCTGGTTTGCCCACCAAGAAAACAGTGAGTTAAAACTAGAAGATATTGACCTTGAAAAAGCGGTAAAGCTCTTTATTTGGAAGGATGAAGACACGATTAAAATCTCCCTGATGAGTCATACCGAAGAAGACAGCGCTTATTGGGACTTTTTAAATGTTGTCTCTGAAGAAACAACGTTAGGTGACTTGGCAGAACGTTTTGGTGAGCAGTTACCAGAGTACTTAAACCAAAGCATCCAAAGCGGCTGGATAAGGTCATTTGCAATAAACTGAGGCTTTTAAACTGTTAAAGCGGCCTCAAACAAAAATAGGAAAAAGGTCATATGAAAAAGTTTTTAGCAGGTTTCTTAATAGGCGATTGCGCTCCGCTTAATTTATTTTTAAAACCCATGTTGTTATTAGGCTTTAGGCTGTACGTGGCTTATGTATTTTTCAAGTCTGGTTTAACCAAGGTTGATGACAACTTTATGGTGACCTCCAGCACTCTCGACCTTTTCAAATACGAATACATGCCTTTTCTATCCGAAGGTCTCGCTAGCGTATCCGCTTATGTCGCAAGCTATGCCGAACTCGGTCTCCCCATATTATTAGTAATCGGCTTATTCACCCGACCTGCAGCACTCGCCTTATTTATTCTAAATGCCGTAGCCGCCTACTCCCTATCACAAACCGACTTCGCCTCAGCCGCCGGTCATTGGCAACATGTAACCTGGGGCGTTATCCTTGCCGTAATCTTCACCTTCGGCCCTGGCGCGTTATCAATTGATAAATGGATTAGTGATAAATGGCGTCGGTAATTGCTTTGCCATGAAAGGCACGAAGCACTTGGAGGCAAAAACACCTTTCTCTGCTTAATAAGAGTAAAGATGCCTTTTTACTTCTTTGTTTAAAAAGTTTAAAAAATATTCACCACGAAGAACACGAAGGTAAAACTGTTCTCTTCATGGGCTTCATGGTGAAAGTTTTTTCCTTCGTGTTCTTCATGGTAAAACCAAAGGGGTAAAAATATCTTTCTACTGCTTAATAATGGGTAAAGAGTAACACCTTTTCTCCTTGGTTTAAAAAATATATTCACCACGAAGGGCACGAAGAACACGAAGGTAAAGCTGTTTTCTTATGAGCTTCATGGTAAAAGCTTTTAAAACGTTAAGACAGTACCGTCCCCGAGCGAATGATCATTTGCTCGTTAGATTCATTGCTAATCGTTACCTCACCGACAATCTTTACATTTTGTTCAAACTTTACATCGCCTTGAATCGTTAACTTTTTACATTCGAGTAAGTCTGGCGCGCCTTCTGGAAAGCGTGCTTGCAAGTCGTCTATCTTTTTATAAAACCTATCATCCAAGTCAATAACGATAAAACCTTCATTACGTTTAGGGTTGGTAATGACTCGGCTATTTTCATCCAGCACGAACGCATTTGACCAAAGCCCGAGTAATTCGTTGCTGGTTTTAATGGGGGTGAAGCGTGCCTTTGGTATCCTCAAGGCGATTGAGTCTTTAAAGTTTGAAATTGCCGCGCCCATGGCTGTTTCCATCTGAATGACCTTTGGGCTTGTTGCATCGCGCGGGTCTACTGTTTTGGTATTTTGAATTAGGGGTAAGTCTACGATACCGTTATTGGCATCCATTAAGGCTTTTAAACGATCAAGTCGAATCCAGAGGTTATTGGTATTAAAGTATTGGTATTTTGTAATATCTTGAAATTCACCCACGTCTTCGTCGTGACATTGGGCTGATTCGCGCAGTAATAAGCCACCTTGTTTGAACTGTGCTAAGTGCCCGCCTTTTTTATCCGCAGGGGTTCGATCTGCAACTTCCATCATAAAAGAGGCATCTTGCTTGGCAAAATAACCCAGCACAGACAAATCCATCGTGGCACCGAGATTATCTGCATTAGAGATAAAGGCGTATTTTATGCCC